>JBBRZE010000006.1:0-96278 GCA_038236995.1 Bacteroidales bacterium
TGATCTTAAACCTGGCAAAACATTACGCCGTGCATCCGCCAAAATACACCACCGTCTTTATAGCCCTTTCCGGTGAAGAATTAGGTATTCTGGGTGCAAAGGCTTTTACAGATCATCCTTTAATTGATTTGACGAAGATAAAATTTCTGGTAAACTTCGATCTGGCCGGAACCGGAGAAGAAGGAATCAGAATCGTGAATGGAAGCATTTTTAAAGACAAATTTGACCTGATTTCAAATATTAATCAGCAACAAAATTTGTTGCCAAAAATTGATATTCGGGGTGCTGCCTGTAACAGCGATCATTGCTTCTTTTATCAAAAAGGTGTCCCATGTTTCTACATTTATACACAAGGGGGAATCCGGGCGTATCATGACATCTATGACAAATATGAGACACTCCCCCTTACTGAATTTGTCGATTACTGTAAATTGATGATCCTGTTTTTTGATTCTATTTGATTAAAATCGAAATATAACAACCTATAAATATGACCACTAAAATACTTAACAACAAGCTTGCCGGTTTACTGCTTCTGTTAACCCTGATCTTCCCATCGACATCAAAGTCGCAGATCAATCTGGACAAGTACCTCAATCAACCCTGGGTCGATTCCGTCTTTAACTCGCTTTCTCCGGATGAGCGGATAGCGCAGCTGATCTGGATTGACGCAGGCGGGGACGAAAACTTACAAAAGCAATTTCAGGTTGCAGAATATATCCGAAAGAATAATTTCGGCGGATTGGTTTTTTTCGAAGGAACGGCAGTGAAGCAGTCGCAATTGATCAACTATTATCAGTCGCTGGCCAAAACGCCGCTAATGATTGCCATGGATGCAGAATGGGGTCCGGGAATGCGCCTCGACGAGGTAATGTCTTTTCCATACAATATGACGATGGGCGCTTCTTCAGATGACGAACTGATCCGGAAGTGTGCCGCAGCCATGGCCGGACAATTGAAACGACTTGGAGTTCAGGTCAGTTTCGGGCCAGTTGCCGATATCAATACAGAACCGCTGAACCCCATTATTGGAATGCGTTCGTTTGGCGAATCGCGAGAAAGGGTTACCAGCAAGAGTTTAGCTTATATGAAAGGCCTTCAGGAGAATGGGATCATTGCTGTTGCCAAACATTTCCCTGGTCACGGCGATACTAAAACTGATTCACATTTATCGTTACCGCTTCTCCCCTACCCTCGCCAACGACTTGACAGCATGGAACTTTTCCCTTTCAAAAAATTGGCAGCCGAAGGAATTGGTGGAATTATGACGGCACATATGCGCGTTCCAGCACTCGATCCCAATGGTGAGGGTCCTTCAAGTCTTTCAAATAGTGCCGTTGAAGGTGTGATCAGAAAGGAATGGAATTACAAAGGACTCATTATCACCGACGCAATGAATATGGGAGGTGCGTCTATCACAAAAAAAGCTGGCAGCATTGATGTTCAGGCAATAAAAGCAGGAAATGATGTGATCGAATTCCCGGTTGATGGTGAAGCCACACTTAAAGCTATTAAAGACGCCATTCTTAAAAAGGATCTTACCTGGGATGAAATAAACCTGAAATGTCGCAGAGTACTGGCAGCCAAGTATTATGCAGGATTAAATCAGCTTCACCCAATAAAAATCGAAGGACTTGTGGCAGACCTAAATTCAACCAGCGCGCAGTTTGCTAATAGACAACTTGTTGAATCATCGTTATCACTTCTCGAAAATAAAAGCAATCTGATACCTTTTCTTGGATTGGATACCCTTCGGATTGCTGCTCTTTCTATAGGGTCTTCAGCGGTTACTCCTTTTCAAAAAATGCTTGGCAACTACGCGAAAGTGGATTTTTTTAATCTTTCTGATAATTTCACAGAGGAAGAGTATAATGAAACCCTTAAGAAAGTGGCAGGTTATAATTTAGTAATAGCTGGTGTTCATTCACTTTACGAAAGTAAGGTACGCCGTACTGTAAAAGTGGGTAACCTGGTTCATATTGCGCCGGAACGTCCGTATGGTGTAACCCAAAACCTTGAAAAACTGCTTGGCCGATTATCATCAATGAAGAATTCAGTATTTGTTTTCTTTTCGAATCCATATGCAATCAGTGAGTTGAAAGACTTTGGTCGTCCCAATGGAATGGTGATTGCCTACCAAAACACCACAATCGCACAGGAATTAGCTGCACAATTGCTGTTTGGAGGAATCGGAGCAAGTGGAAAACTGCCCGTCTCAATCGGCAATCTATACCACGCCGGCGACGGACTTACAATTAATCAGGCAATACGGTTAAAATATACGCTTCCCGAAGAGGTTGGATTAAATTCAGCAAAACTGAACCGACGCATCGATTCAATTGTAAATAATGCATTGGTGCAGAAAGCTTTTCCGGGTTGTAATGTTCTTGTTGCCAAAGATGGGAAAGTGATTTTTCAAAAAGCGTATGGTTTTCATACTTACGAAAACAGGATTCCTGCGGCCTTGGATGATATCTACGACCTGGCCTCTGTCACGAAAGTTTCCGGAGCGCTTCCCGCCATTATGAAATTGAATGAAGATGAAAAATATAAGCTTGATGAACCATTTTCGACTTACTGGACCGACTGGCGAAAAGGATTTCTGCACCCTTCAAACAAAAGTGATATCACGTTAAGGGAATTATTGGCACATCAGTCCGGACTGGTACCTTTTATTTCATTTTACCGGCAATCAATGATTGGTAAAGACTTATCTGACAAATGGTACAGTGCCGTGCCAAGCGATCAGTATAACCTGGAAGTTGCACCGGGACTTTATCTGAATTCAAAATTTAAAGACAAAGTGAATAAGGCAATCAGGAAATCACCGCTAAAAACGAGGGGGAAATATGTGTACAGCGATCTGTCGGTTATACTGACATCAGAGGTTGTGACAAAATTATCCGGCATGAAATTCACAGATTACCTGGATCAGAATTTCTATGGTCCGCTTGGTGCCACAACAGTTACCTATCAACCAACAAAGAAATTTTCTGAAGATCAGATTGTGCCTACCGAATATGACGCCATCTACCGTAAAAGATTGGTTCATGGTAGCGTACATGACGAATCGGCAGCCGTATTTGGAGGAATAGCAGGAAATGCCGGATTGTTCGCTTCGGCAAACGATTTGGCAAAACTGGTTCAGATGTATGTTCAGTTTGGAACATATGGCGGAAAACAATACCTGAAGAAATCAACAATCGAAGAGTTTAACCGGGTACAATATCCGCAGACCAATAACCGACGCGGGCTGGGCTTTGACAAACCAGCAATTGACAATCAGAAACTTGATAAAGATAAAGCCTATCCTTGCCCCGGTGCAACACCCCAAAGTTTCGGACATTTTGGCTACACCGGAACATTTTTCTGGGCTGATCCTACGAATGGATTGGTCTACATCTTTCTCTCAAACAGGGTTTATCCTACCCGCGACAACAATAAAATCAGCGACCTGAATGTAAGGACTGATATATTGCAGGAGATGTATGATGAGTTGAAAATGAAATAATTTGTCAATTTGCAAATGTGACAATTATAAGGTTTGAAGGTGCAAGGGTAAAACAGGAATATTTCAACCAGAAAATGATTGACCGTAAATACGAACCCGATTTTAACCAGTTATTGAAGGTGCTTCGTCGCGAAAAGCCAGATCGGCCGGTGCTGTTTGAGTATTTCACGAATGGACCTTTAAATGAATACCTTGCAGGTCGTAAAAATACTGATCCGGAAAACCTTGAAGAAACCATAAAGATCACGATAGAAGCCTTTACCAATGCAGGTTATGATTATATAACAATTCCTACCCGGTTTTATGGCGGATTAAAATTCGTAACTGCATTTCATGATCAAAAGTCAACTGTCTCACAGAATGAAGGATCACTGATCTCAGATCGGGCATCTTTCGAATCGTATCCGTGGCCTGATCCTGAAAAGGGTGACTTTGACACCTTCAACCGGATGGCACCTTTGCTTCACAAAAAGATGAAATTTATTGCTCCAGGACCGGGTGGCGTACTTGAAAATGTGATCGATCTGGTTGGTTTCGAGCGGTTGTGCTACCTGTTATTCGAAGATGAACAACTTGTTCAGGATATTTTTGATGCGGTTGGTTCAAGACTATTAAGGTTCTATGAAATCATATCACAAATAGAAAGTGTTGGAGCACTGATTGTAAACGACGACTGGGGATTTAAAACCCAAACGATGCTTGATCCCGATTCGATGCACCGTTATTTATTCCCGTGGCATAAAAGGATCGTCGAAGCCATTCATTTAAATGGGAAACCAGCGATCCTTCACTCCTGCGGAAATCTTGACGCAGTGATGGATTTTCTGATTGACGACCTGAAATACGATGCAAAACATTCATGGGAAGATATCATCTGCCCTGTTGAAGAAGGTTGGAAACGATGGGGTGGCCGGATTGCTATCCTGGGCGGGATCGATATGGATTTCCTCATCCGGCGTACTCCCGAAGAAATTCACCACCGTGCTACTGAAATTCTAAAGTTAACGGGTTCAAAAGGATATGCGCTGGGATCTGGAAACAGCATTCCGGCTTTTGTACCGATTGAAAATTACATGGCCATGATAAAGGCAGTCTAAAAAATGCAATTGAACAACCAGTAAACCACCTTTAAAACAAGATCTAAAAACGCTGTGTGATATTTAAGTAAATGCGCCCCAGATTATTATCCTTTTCATAGGTTGCCTCATAATCGGCTGAAAGCATTAATTTCTTCGCAATTCGCCACGACACACTAAGTTCTGCAATATCTTGCCGGAGTGTTATATGCGAATTTGCATAGGTGTAATTTACCAACCGATATTCCAGCGACGTGTATATCTTTCCTGACAGCAGATCCCGGGCCAGGGTAATTCCATAAACCATTCCATCAATATAGTTTGTTTTTAGAAGGGTCGCATTGATCGTCGCCGATGTAAGAATCAATGGTATAAGGCTATAGTTTAAGTAACTATTTGCATTAATGCTTGGTACAGGATCCGATTTCTGAAACCGATATCCGGCCGATCCTCCCCAACTGAGGTATTTCACAGGACGATAATTGAAGTTAAACCGCAATCCTTGTCTAGTTTCCCTGTCGATAATGCTGTCTATCTGATTTTTAAATGTTTCGTAATAATAGACATTTTTTCGGGCATCATAAGATACAAGCAGCGAAAGATTTTTCCATGGTTTATATCTTAATGATGCATAAACACTTGTCAGATCAAAAGTGTTTTTAGGTAGCAAGAGTGTATCGAGGGTATAGAAATCAAATTCAAATGAACAAAAAAGATCCAACTTTTTTAATAACGAATTACTATGTTGAAGGTAGGCGAATCTGCGATCTGTTTTGAAATTGTTCATCTGGTCGAAAACTGCAATTGAAGTTTGCATATTCCCATTTTCATTTTGAATACTATGACCTGTAAAAACACCAAATTGCATTAAATTTGGATTAAAGCTGTAATTATAGTAATCTGGTCGTGAACCTGCCACAGCACCATAGGTAAAACTCCGGTGAACAGTCTGAAATTGAAGCCCATCAACAGCCCCAATATTAGCCATGTTCAAATTTATTTTTCGGCCGAAGGAAATATTGGTTGATTTGTTAAAATCATATGTAACCGCTAAGCTATATATTTTCAGATACTTGTTAATATCCTGACCAACCAGGCTCAATTCATTCGATTTGTGCGTAAATGAAATGTATGTTTCGGTAGAAATTCCTGAAGTGCTGCCATGTAACGTATTTAACGACAAATTGTACCTGTATCTAATGTCGGTCGCAGAATTTGAAAGCGTAGCATACGATGAGAGTGCCAGTCGTCCATCAACACGTGGCTTTAATTCCTTGGCCAGATTCTCCTGCGTAAGTGATTTAATAGCCTGATCGTTTGCATTTAAAGAAACCGGCGATTTCGTTTCTTTTATTGCTTCTTCCTGCTTCTTTTCTACTTTTACTTTTGCGAAAATTGGGGTCGAAATTGAAAGAGGAACTTCGCCAACCGGAGTACCTACGCAGGATATCGATGAAAGATTGTTAACTGTTAAAACCGGAATAAATACATTGTTACGTGCAATAAACAATGTATCACCCATATGTATTCCCTCTGTATTTTCAAACTTTACATATACATTCTGAGATGTAATATATGAAATTGATCCTTTCAAAATAGCATCAGAGGTCTGACCAAAGATATTCAGACTTAGGCAAAAGAATATAATAAAGAAAAATAATCCTTTCATCCGGAGATAATTTTTAAAAAATGATTCCCTACACATACGGGAAAATTCGTTTTGAAAAATTGGAGTTCGTTTCATTTAATTGAAGTTATGGAACAAATGATCCAAATTAATTTGAGGTTCCTCTCGGATGGCAAGAAAAACAATTGGTGCTATTATAAACATAACCGGATTTCCCTTTATGATCTGCATCCACCGAAGCTTTATTACTATGTGCGTGGCAAAGCAGACAGTTAAATACCGCATAATTGGTGGCATTAGTATGACATTCACTACACAAAGTCCATTGTCCCTTATGTTTACCGCTATTTATCGGGAAAAACTGTGCATCATGATTATAAGTAGAAGGTGTCCATCCGTTTTGTGTATGACAAGTAAGACAGGTAGTTGGGAACTTGGCAGCTGCATGTGCCGGGTTCGTTGTAGCATTGTATTTAGCTACATGACAACTATAACAATCAGTGGAAATTCCGACATAACCTTTCGAGTGGCAACTGATGCAGCTTACGCCAATATGTGCGCCAACTATGGGGAAAGTGGTACCGGTAGTATGATTAAATGTCGATGGCTTCCAGGCCGTTGAAGTATGGCATGTTTTGCAGTCGGTAGAGAATTTTGCAGTTGCATGAGCCGGATTTGTCGTGGCATTATAATCAGTTAAATGGCAACTTGCACAAGTTGCCAAGGTTCCTACATAACCCTTCGAGTGACAGCTGATGCACGATACACCAATATGGCTACCGGTTAGTGGGAAGGTAGTGCTTGTATTGTGATTAAAAGTCGAAGGTGCCCAGGCGGTTGAAGTGTGACATGTTTTGCAGTCAGTTGGAAATTTAGCCGTAACATGTGACGGATTTGTTGTCGCGTTGTAATTCGTTAAATGGCAACTCTCACAAAGCGCAGAAGTACCAGTATAACCCTTGGAGTGGCAGGAAATGCAGGAAACGCCAACATGACTGCCGGTTAAAGGAAAAGCTGTACTTGTATTGTGATTAAATGACGAAGGTACCCAGCCTGCAGAAGTATGACATGTTTTGCAATCTGTTGAGTATTTCGCAGTCACATGCGATGGATTTGTCGTCGCATTATAATTAGCCAAATGACAGCTCACACAATCTGCTGAGGTTCCCACATAACCCTTCGAATGACAACTAATGCAACTTACACCGATGTGACGACCAGTTAAAGGAAACGCTGTATTGGTATTGTGGTTAAATGTTGAGGGTACCCAGGCTGAGGAAGAGTGACAAGTTTTGCAATCTGTTGAGTATTTGGCAGTCACATGCGATGGATTTGTCGTTGCATTGTAGTTCGTTAAATGACAACTTACACAATCGGTAGAGGTTCCAACGTAACCCTTGGCATGACAACTAATGCATGAAACAGCGATATGCGCACCGGCTAAAGGAAAGGTCGTACTCGTATTGTGATTAAAAGTCGAAGGTTTCCATGCAATTGAAGTATGACACGTTTTGCAGTCTGTAGGAAATTTGGCTGTCGCATGAGAAGGATCCTTTGTAGCATTGTAATTTGCTAAATGGCAACTTACACAATCTGTGGAAGTTCCTGCGTAACCTTTGGAATGACAACTGATGCATGAAACACCGATATGCCCTCCTGTTAATGGAAAGGTTGTACTGGTATTGTGATTAAATGTAGCTGATGTCCATGATGCTGTGGTATGACAGGTTATACAGTCTTTCGTGAATTTGGCAGCAGCGTGAGCCGGAGCGGTGGTAGCGTTATAATTATTTAAATGGCAACTGGCACAATCGGTGGCAGTTCCTGCATATCCAGAAGCATGGCAACTTGCACAGGTTACACCAATATGACCGCCGGTTAATGGGAATGTTGTATTCGTACTGTGATTAAACTTGGCTGGTTGCCAACCCTTTTCATTGTGACATAAAAAACAATCCTTCGGAAATTTAGACGCGACATGTGACGGGTTGGTGGTCGCCGTAAATGTTGCAGTGTGACAATCTGCACATTCCGTTCCCATTGGGTCGAACCTCAAAAGAGAAGCTGATTTGTGACATTGGTAACAATCGACCTGCGCATGTTGTCCATTCAGTGGAAATCTGCTTTGCCGGTGAACTTCGACAATGTTTGTCACAACCCACGATCGCGGGGTATGACAACGCTCGCAATCCTGACCAACAGTTTGCTGATGCATGTCTTTATGGCAAGAGATACATGTAGTTTTTGCACTTGAGAACACCAAATCAGTATGACATTTTTTACAATCAATTGCCTTGTGCTGTCCGGTTAATGGAAAGCTGGTTATGGAATGATCAAACGTATTACCTGTAGTTTTAAATGTCCAACCGTCTGGATTATGGCAAACATCACACTTTATACTGAAATTAGTCCCATGTGGTGATTTGGCAGCTATTGCATTAAACGACAGCAATAAGGCTATGATTATTGATGGCAATTTGAACATAGTATCTTGTTATTTTTGTATAGAATAAACTTTCCGTTTGCATTTGCCTCCTCTTTGTGGCACTTTTCACAACTAACCGTTAGGTGAGCTCCTTCAAGTTTAAACCTTGAAGAATTATGATCGAATGTGGATTTTTTCCAATCTTCAAATCCATGACATTTCGTACAGTCTGTTTTTCCTTTGACATCAAACTGACCAGCATGCAAATTTTTGTGACAGCCGGTACAATCAACTGTAAGCTCTGCAAACTTTTGAATCCGCTGACCCGCATTGTCTTTTGCATAGTGACAGGCAGCACACGTTTGTTGGGCATGTACGCCTTCTATTTTAAATTTTGTTTTGGAATGGTCGAAATCAATCGTTTTCCAGTCACTAACGATGTGACATTCAGTACATTTTTCGTTCTGATAATATTTCTCCTGAATGAATCCTTTGTGCTCATTTTTATGACAGTCTGCACATATGCTCCCTATTTTTCTAAATGTCCAATTTTCCTGTTTTTTATGACAGGCAATACAAGGCGTAGCCAAATGGGCACCTTCGAGCTTGAATTTCGACAAATTATGTTTTTCGACAGTGAACGATGTTTCTGCAAATCCTTTATTATCATGGCACTGATTGCAATCAGGAGCTATTCCATTTTTGACAAATTCCTTCTTATGATAATCTGCGTGACAATCAGTACAATTACCATATTTTATTGGAGTTGTAAGACTTGCTTTGTGACATGATTTGCAGGCCACTGATTGATGCTTACCAACCAGTTTAAAATCGGTTTTGTTGTGGTCGAAATTACCGGTAGATTTGATTGAATGAAAAGATTCTTCAGTATGACACTGTTTGCAATTTTGCCCAAATTTATTTTGATGTGCATCTTTGTGGCAACTGCTGCAATTATTGAATTCAGTACCAGCGAATTTTTGTACCGATTTACCATTTACAATTTCTGATTTGTGACATTTAGCGCAATCCACATTGATGTGTTTTCCGACTAAAGGAAATTTAGTGGTATTGTGATCAAAACCAGTTGCGTTTTTAAAGGATTCAAATCCGTGACAAGTATTACAATTTGGTGACATTTTTCCTTTGTGGAAATCGTCGTGACAAGTAAGACATTCTTTGGTTAATCCCAAATAAGTCGATGTATACTGCTTTAGTTTCGGATCTTTAATGAAGGAGGGCTTATGGCATGATTTACAATTACAGGCTTTGCAATCTTCGCGGGCATGTGCCCCTTTCAATTCAAAACCGGTTTTTGCATGATTAAAAGTTGTCTTATCGAATTTTATAATCTGGAAGTTACGTCCGTGATGATCATTGTGACAGACAAAGCAATCTTTTCCACTGACCTCTGCTGAAGCATGAAATCCCTCTTTCGCAATAATTAACAAATTGATCTCTTTGTGACAATCCAGACATTTTTCCCTGGTTACTTTGTTACCCACATCATGACATTTGGTGCAATTACTTACACCCTCCAGATTGGCATGCCCTTTACTCAGCTCACCCGGCGAAATCTGAGCTGCTGCATTGTACCCGCTAAAAAGGCACATTGAAAACAAAATAATTAGACGGACCAATTTCATCAAAAATGCTTTAAATCAATAAAATGAAAATTAAATATCCTTAATTAATGTTTTTAGGATTTATCTGTGTTTCAAAATAGCTTCACCATATTTGGTGGTAATTTCAATTCCTATTTTTCTTAGGAATTGAGTTGGAAGCTCTCCTCCGGCAAAAATATATATCAAATCATTCCCCATCTTTAGAACCTCATCTGTATTATTCTCTGTGTAATTTATTGATTCCGGCTCAATGGATACAATATTTGAATTAAGCTTTAAATCAATCAATCCACTTTTTATGGCGGCATTTATATTTTCAGCATTTTTAGGTTTGATTCGGCTAAATGCATTACTGCGATAAGAGATAGTTACCCTATTCTGATCAGCAAGAAGCAACGCAGACTCGATTGCCGAGTCGCCGCCACCAACAACAACAATTCTTTTATTATTGATTAACTCAGGTTCTAAAAGCCGGTAAGCTACTTTTTCAGTATTTTCACCTGGGACATTCAATTTACGGGGAGTTCCCCGCCTGCCTATTGCAAGCAGTACACTTTTAGATGTGTAACTTCCACCATTCAAAGTGTCTATCCGAAATACATCACCTTCACGTTTGATTTCTTCAACTTTCGAATTTTCCTGAATGACAATACTGTTTTTTTCCAGGACCGTATTCCACAATTCAAGTAATTGCGATTTAGACGTTTCCTTAAAATTCACCTTCCCATACAGTGGCAAATCCATCGAAGAGGTCATCACAATTTTGGCCCTAGGAAAAGTGTAAACTGTACCGCCCAATGTATCTTGCTCTAATGTTAATACGCTTAAATTTAATTCCTTGGCTGCAAGAGTTGCCGAAATACCTGCGGGACCTGAACCTACTACAATTAAATCGTATGAAGCCTGTGAATCTTTTTTAATTGATTTTGCAATATTTTCGACGGCCTCGCGACCCTGAGTAACTGCGTTTTTAATAAGGCCCATTCCTCCTAATTCACCGGCTATAAAAATGCCGGGAACATTCGTCTCAAAATTAGGGTTTACATGTGGCAGGTCGACGCCCCTTTTTTCGGTACCGATATATAAAGAAATTGCCTCTACCGGACAGGCCCGAAAACATGCGCCATGACCAATACAATGCGATGCGTTAATTATAGTTGCTTTGCCATTCCTTATACCCAAAATATTATCTTCAGGACAGGCTTTTATGCATGCCCCACTTTTGATACACCTTCGCTGATCAACAACAGGATACAAAGAGACCGGTTCGTATACTCCGTCCTCTTTTGCCTTCTCTATTTTCTCGCTTACTTCCCGTGATTCCCGCTTTTGCTTTCGGATATAGATATACAGAACAACTATTATAAGAATAGCTGTAACACCATAAATACCAACTTCTTCTATTGCTAAATCCATAATATCAAAATATCCATTTATAACCAAATGTAAGAACAACACCAACATGTATTACCATTACAATCAACATGATCAATGCAAATGGCAAGTGAGCAACATGCCAATACTTGAATATATTTTGCATCATATCGAGTCTTGCCATTCTTCGTGTCAACAATCTCTGACGGACTATTAATTGCTTAACTTTTCTAAAGTCAGAAACAGAGAGTTTTAAAGCTCTTAATTCCGAAACTACCTCGGAAGATTTTCCTGTTTTGATTTCGGAAATATCGATATCGAATTTCGTCTTTAGCTCCTTGTTAAGTTCATTTCTCATATCCTGCACTTCCAGCCAACTTAATTCACGTCCTTCTATGGATCGAGGTATTTGCAAATAAATAAAGCGGCCAATAATACCACTTGCCACAACAGCAACAAGACTCCAGAAACTAACTGATACAATTCCACCGAATTTAAAAGAGGTGTGATATAGTATTAAAACAGGACCTAATGCGCAAAGAAAAATATGGAATTCAAGCCAATATTTTAAAACCCCCACACGCGAGAAGAAATGAAATCTTTTTCTTACCATATACGAGAACACACCAATCAATATTAGCAATGTCCCTATAATTCCTAAACCATGTCCCAATAAACCACTGGGTTTAAGCATGGCATAGTCTGGATGAAAAAATCGTTCTTCGATGGGAAGATTGTAAAAGGAAAAACCGAAATAACCCAACAAAACTAAAGCTAATAAGACGACTACCACATAAAAGGACCGAATTAGCTGGTGAACTACCTTTGTCATTATTCGTTACATTTATTGTAATTTAAAAATAACATATCTAAACATAACGTTCGTAATAATAATTTAATCCCACCCATATGATATCTCCTTTAAGCTTGTATATAAATTTAAGGTCAATATAGAGAATTAACAATCAAATCATAAAACTGACCTACCAACCCATATTATTTATAATGAATCTTAATATCAATGACCGATTTTATACACCAATTAAACTAAAAAACAGGCTGTCAATTAAATCATTAGATGATTTTTTGATACAGCCTATTATTTTACTGTGTAAAATATTTCACACTATAAATTTACTTAAATATTCATTCTAGGTAACAAATTCCAAAAAGATAAGAATGACTAAAGAATATGATCAGCATTGTAAACCCGGCAGGAAAATAAAGCCAATAAATTGATTATTAAAAAATTATAAATAAAAAATAAAGCGAATTAGTTAATTTTAACATTCAGCCATTTTAATACAGAAAGTATTTTTTAGCCTTTGCTCTGAATGCCACAATATCCTTTTCCCACAATTGTTTAATCGATTCTACCCGGAAAGTTTTGGAAAATTCAATCCGTATCTTATCAGTACCGCAGACCTTGTCTAACATATTGAGTCGTGATTTCTCGCACATCTTAAAGACATTTTTTTCGGGCCAGAGCAGGTGACATTCTTGTAGTACATAGAATTGGACAAGCGACAATTCCGCTTTCCCGTAATCGGAAACATATACCTGAATACCATGAACGACCTTATCTTTGGCGACACTGTAATAGGGGGTGAAATGAATCGGGCGAAACTGCAGACCGGGAAGATTTAATGCATTCATATTTCTTGCAAGACTGTCGGCATTGATCCATTCCGCTGCAAAAAGCTGAAAAGGCAGCGTGTAACCTACCCCGATACTCATCACATAAAGTTCTCCCAAAATACCAGAAATTGGGTAAAAAACAGGCGAATAGTTTTGTGGAATGTGGGGAGATGATGGTACCCATGGAAGACCGGTTTTCTCAAAAGTCATCTTCCGTTTCCACCCTTTCATCGGAATTACTGTAAGTTTGCATTTGATCTTATTCGCCAGCAAACCTTCTTCGTTTAAATAGGTAGCCAGTTCGCCTACTGTAAGACCATGTATATATGGAATCGGAAACTGGCTCACAAATGAAGTGAACGCTGGTTCTGTAAGACATCCCTCCATTTTAACGCCACCTAAAGGATTTGGCCGGTCCAAAACGACAAATTCGATATTATTTTCAGCAGCAGCCTCCATTGCCAATCCCAACGAACTGATGTAAGTATATGAACGTGAACCAATATCTTGTATATCGTACACAAGCACATCGATGCCTTTTAACATTTCGGGCGTTGGTTTACGCGTCTTACCATAGATGCTGAAAACAGGCAATCCTGTTTCGGGATCTGTAACATTAGCGACAGAGGTCCCTGCAGTATAATCCCCCCGGACACCATGCTCCGGACCATAGAGTGCCACCAGTTTAAATTCTTTCGAATGAAAAAAGAGGTCTACAGTCGATTTAAGATTCCGGTCAACGCCGGTTGGATTTGTAATTAATCCAACTCTTTTACCTTTAATCGGTGAGAAATTTTGCGCTTTCAGCATTTCAACTCCGGTCTTTACTGTCCGTGCAGAGAGCATGGTTGTGATAAGGCCGAAAACCAAAACGACCAGCAAATGTTTACTAATTATTATTTTCATTGATGACAGCAATTTTAATGGTTTGAAATTAATACAAAATGTCTATTTTTAAATTTGTATTACAACAATCGTAAAAGTAAATAAAGCAATTAATATATGAATCATATTACCAACTTCTTTGCGCTGGTTATTATTCTCGTGATTGCGGGCTGTCAACAAAGGGTGCCGGTAAACCACACGCTACCCGATATTGAAACTGCTATTCAGAATGGTCAGTTGACTCTTGCTAATCAGTGGGCTGATTCAATATTAATGCATGGAAACCCCGATTCATCAATGAGAATAAAACTTTCATCGATCATTGATATGAACGGTCGAATCAAGGCTGATTTTACGTTGAAAGCACCAGAAATTGAATCCCGCCTTCAAAAAGAATTTGGCGATTATTCACAAGATGACAGAGTTACATGGGAGAAAAATAACTGGCTTGAATACAGGATGATCGATGGAGAAAAGCATTATTTCAAACGATCCATTTCAAATCTGAAATTAATCCTCCAAAGCCGGCAATCCAAACAAACCGAATCACAAGGATTTGTAACAGATAAATTCTCTTTGTTTTGCCTGGAGCAATCGCAAAAGGTGATAGCGGAAAGTAAACCTGATGGAAAACCAGTGCTTCCTGTTAATATGAAGGTTACCTACAGGTTGATAGTTGATGCTGATGCAGTTCCTGACGGTAAAACTGTCAGATGCTGGTTGCCATGGCCACGCGAAATACATGATCGTCAAGGTAATGTCGCTCTTTTAAAAACAATCCCTGAAAAGCATTATATTGCTCCCGACACCGTTGAACAACGTTCTGTTTATATGGAGCAGATCGCCTCAAAAGGAAAACCAGTGGTTTTCGAAATTCAGTTTACTTATCAATCCAGTGCCCAATATTTTGATCTGAGCAAATTTAATATTCTCCCCTATGATGCAACCTCCCTAATTTTCAGGAAGTACACAGGAGAGCAACATCCGCAAATCGTGTTCACGAACGAGATTAAGAAATTGTCGGACAGTATCGTGGGTGGCATCACAAATCCGGATGAAAAAGTAAGAAAACTCTATTACTGGATCAACAACCATGTCATCTGGACGGGCGCGCTTGAGTATTCCATCATTCCATTTATTCCCGGATATGTTTTGACCAACCGGCGGGGCGATTGCGGAATGCAGACATTATTATTTATGACAATGGCAAGGTATCAGAAAATCCCAGTCAAATGGCAGAGTGGCTGGATGATGCATCCGAATGAGGTAAACCTGCACGACTGGTGTGAAGTTTTTTACAATGGCGTGGGTTGGGTTCCGCTGGATATGTCGTTTAATCTCCAGAATTCTGCCGCTTTACATGCGAAAGAGTTTTATATTAGCGGAATCGATGCATACCGTTTGATCGTAAACGATGCTATTGGAAGCAAATTTGTTCCGGTGAAGAAATTTCCACGTAGCGAACCTTATGATTTCCAAAGAGGTGAAGTCGAATGGGAAGGAGGTAATCTCTATTTTAACCAATGGAATTACGAGATGCACGTTGAATACTAATACAGTGCTTTAAAACATATATTGAAATTTATTCTGCGAATGAATTAATATTACATTTGCAATTCGAAAGATGTCATACAAGATACAATTTTCTGATTTATGAAAATAGTTATAGCCTTTGCAGTATCCATTTTAACCCTGCTGATCAGTTGTCAACCACGATCGGTTGAACTTTTGCAATCTGAAATCGATGGCATTTCCAAACGTTGGGTTCCCGATAAACGGGTAGGCATTTGTGACCTCACACTGGTAAAAGGCAAAACCAATGAAATGATTTTAAAGGGGGAATCAATGTTTCCCGAGGCCAAAACCGAGGTGTTGCAGCTACTTAAAAGTAAAGAAATCTCTGTAATTGATAGTGTTGTGATACTTCCGGATACCATTCACATGGAAAAAAACTGGGGTGTGGTAACTTTGAGTGTGGCCAATCTCAGAACAAAGCCTGCTCACTCGTCAGAACTGGCATCACAGGCAATCATGGGAACTCCGGTACGGATTTTAAAAGAGGCTGACGGCTGGCTCTTAATTCAGACGCCAGATCAATATATCTCCTGGACGAATGCGACATCAGTACAACAGATGAATCGTGCAGGAATCAACGACTGGCGAAATGCCGACCGGATCATTTATACCGACACTTACGGTATTATTTCGGGAGACAGCAAACTGTCATCTGTGGAAAGTGATCTGGTTGCTGGCGCTATTGTTGTCAGAAAGTCTGAAGATAAAAACATTACAGAGGTGTCCCTTCCTGACGGCAGAACTGGTTATGTTTCAGCGCTGAATTGGTTGAATCTAAAACAATGGAAAGATACGGTTAACCTGAATCCTGAAAAATTGATTGTTACTGGAAAAAAATTTATAGGATTTCCCTATTTGTGGGGAGGAACCTCTTCGAAGGGAGTCGATTGCAGCGGTTTTGTGAAGACAGTATGCTTTCTGAACGGCGTCGTTCTGGAGCGGGATGCTTCGCAACAGGCTAAACATGGTAAAGACATTGATATTTCGTCCGGTTGGGATCAACTTCAAAAAGGTGATTTGCTTTATTTCGGGTCGAAAGATCCTTACCGGGTGACCCACACCGGAATTTACATCGGCGACAGCGAGCTGATACATTCATCCGGAAGTGTCCGGATCAATAGTCTCGATCCGAAAAGGGAAAACTACAGTAAACATCTAAGTTCGATATTAATTGGGGCAAGAAGAATTATTGGCATCCCTTCAGAGCAAGGCGATTTGCCGGTAAAACTACACAACTGGTATTAATCATTCTTTACAATTTTCAAATGAATAACAGACGTAATTTTTTAAAATATAGCGGACTGGCTGCCGGTTCATTGATCTTACCTGCATCCGTATCAGGCAATGAAACAAATGCGGCAGTTAAGAAAAAAGCGGGTAAACCTGCCTCAATGAAATTACGGTTCCGGCCATACGATCTTCAACTGAACCATGTCTTTACAATAGCGAATAGTTCGAGAACAACAACTCCGGTTATGCTCACCGAGATTGAATATGACGGACTAATTGGATATGGTGAAGCGAGTATGCCACCTTACCTGGGCGAAAGCCAGAAAACAGCAGCTGAATTTCTTTCGAAAGTTGATCTGTCATCGTTCAGCGATCCGTTTGAGCTGGAAGATATCATTGCCTATATTGATAGCTTGGCTATTGGAAATCATGCTGCGAAAGCATCCGTTGATATTGCTTTACACGATCTGGTTGGAAAAATCGTAAAGCAACCCTGGCACAAGCTATGGGGGTTGAACCGTACAAAAACACCGAACACAAGTTTTACGATTGGAATTGATACTCCCGAAGTGGTTAAGGTGAAGGTTCGGGAAGCTGACATTTATAAAATTCTGAAAGTCAAACTGGGCCGCGAGAACGACAAAGAGATGATCAAAACCATCCGGTCGGTAACGGATAAACCAATTTGCGTCGATGTAAATCAGGGATGGAAAGACAGACAAATGGCGCTCGATATGATTCAATGGCTAGCTGGCCAAGGTGTTGTTTTTATAGAGCAGCCCATGAGCAAGCTCGCAGTTGATGATATCGCCTGGCTCACAGAAAATAGTCCGCTTCCGATTATTGCCGACGAAGCCGTTCAAACAATAAATGATGTTGCAGCCGCAAGCAAGATATATACGGGAATCAATATCAAATTGATGAAATGTGGCGGTATGCGCAACGCCTGGAAAATGGCCAATATGGCCAAAGCACTGGGCATGAAAGTAATGATTGGCTGCATGACAGAAACTTCCTGTGCCATTTCAGCAGCAGCTCAGTTATCGCCACTGGCCGACTGGGCCGACCTGGATGGAAATCTATTGATTGGCAACGACATATATGAAGGAACTAAAGTTGTAGACGGGAAGATCACACTATCCGATTTACCAGGAATTGGGATTTGGCTGAAATAGATGTTGAGTTACTTCTACCTGACGACGCTTTGTGGTAAAAAACTGTCTCTTTAGCGTTGCATTTTATCATTTACCGGGAGCCAATTTCAGTGACCGGGAAGCCATTTTCAGGAACACGGAAACCATTTCTGATAACGCGGAAGCACTTTTCAGTAACGCGGAAACCATTCCCAGGAACACGGAAACCATTTCTGATAACACGGAAACCGTTTCTAATAACGCGGAAACCGTTTCTGATAACACGGAAACCGTTTCTAATAACGCGGAAACCATTTCTGATAACGCGGAAACCATTTCTGACTACACGGAAGCCATTTTCAGTAACGCGGAAACCATTTTCAGTAACGCGGAAACCGTTTCTGATAACACGGAAACCATTTTCAGTAACGCGGAAGCCATTCCCAGCAACGCGCAAACCATTTTCAGGAACACGGAAGGAAGTATAAATATGATTGTGGGAAGTATAACGTCCTAAGGCATGTGTGGAAAAACCAAAGGTCGAAGGGGTAAGGAAAGATGATATTGTCCATGAGTCTGTTCTCAAAAACCAACACCTACACATTGATAATCAACAAATACAATATAAATTTTTAAAATTGAAAAAATTGAAAAAATATTACCTGATCATCATATGCCTGTTGCTGTTCGTTCAGGCTGGATATGGGCAAAAACTAACTTTTGCACTCCTCACCGATTTGCACGTCAATCCCAAATCTGCCAGTGACACGGCGCTTCATCAAATTGTGGATGAAATAAACATGGCGGAATTTGATTTTGTGGTGGTAAGCGGTGATCTTACAAATACAGGTTCAAACGCAGAACTTGAAGCGGTAAGTAATGCCCTAAAACAATTGAATAAACCATATTACGTCATTCCCGGAAACCACGAAACAAACTGGTCGGAGTCGGCAGGATTACAGTTTAACAGGTTGTTTGGAAATGACCGGTTTCTATTCAGAAAAAACGGTTTTGTAATGGTTGGAATGAATACAGGTCCATTTATGAAAATGGGCGACGGGTTTGTAAAGCAGGAAGATCTGCAATGGTTGACACGTGAACTAAATCGCACAAAAGCCAATAAAGAGCTGCTCATCGCATTTAACCACTATCCGCTTGCCGATGGGTTGAGCAACTGGGAAAGTGTTACCACAATTTTGAAAAATAACAACTGCCTCCTCTCCTTCTGCGGGCATGGACACCGGCTTGCGCTCTTCAACTTCGATGGTATCCCCGGAATAATGGGACGGGCGATGATGATGCCGAAGAGCAAATTGCCAGGATACAATATTGTGGAACTCCGGAACGACTCAGTGTATGTATCTCAAAAGGAGATCGGGAAGCAAAAAGAGTTGGCTGTTATCAAATTAAATTATCTGAAACCGGAACCGATTGCATCCTTGCCAATCTCAAAAAAGCCTGATTTTAAAATAAATGGTGATTATCCTGAAGTCAGTGTCGGTTTTAATCTTCAGGATACAGCGTCTGTTTTCGCAGGTCCCTGTGTTATTGATGCAAAAACCGTGATTTACGGAAATTCGGTTGGAACAATTAAAGCAATCAAAATTGCTACGCACAAAGTAATATGGGAAAAAAATGTTCAGGGACCGGTCTACTCCTCACCAGTTAACGGAAGATCAGTAGTCGCTGTAGGAACTGTTGATGGAAAAATAATTGGACTCAGCCTGAGAAGCGGAAAGGAATTATGGAAAGTCGAAGTTGGTACACCCGTATTGGCCGATGGTATTGTGGAAAATGATGCGCTCTATATAGGAGGAGGCTCAACCGCATTTTATAAGATAGACATGACCAGCGGAAAAGTGATCTGGAAATTTGAAGGTATTGCCGGACTAATTCAGGGGCAGCCAGCTATGTCCGACAAGCAAGTTGTTTTTGGTGCGTGGGATCGTCATTTATATTGTCTTGATAAAACCACCGGACAACTTCTTTGGAAATGGAACAATGGAAAACCGCAGCAACTCTATTCTCCGGGCAATATTGTTCCCGCTATCGCAAACGGGAAAGTGTTTCTTGTGGCTCCTGACAGATGTATGACAACAATTGATCTTGTCTCGGGAAAACAAATCTGGCGCGACTGTACCCACCAGGTACGCGAATCGATGGGAATTAGTCCTGACAAGAGCCAGGTTTATGCCAAATTAATGAACGATTCTGTAATTTCGGTTTCGACGAAAGGCGATGAATTCAAACTGAACTGGTCGGTCAATGCCGGATTCGGTTACGAGCACAATCCCTGTGCTGTTTTAGCTTTGGAAAATCAAGTATTTATAGGAACCAGAGAAGGTGTGATTATCGCTATAAATCCAGCGCAAAAAAAAATCAACTGGAAGTATAAAGCCGGTAATTCAGCCATTAATAAGCTGGTAATGGATGGCAAAAACATGATATTTGTTTCTCTTTCGGAAGGAAAAATAATTTCTTTGGAAAAAAATGAATAATTTTTGAAAGTTGTAATACAACATACAAATCAATTGCCTATCTTTAGTGAAAATTTGTAACCCTTTACTAATATTTGTTATTGACCCGCAAATATTATGAAATGTTTTATGAGTTTTTAATTGCCAGCAGTTATAAATTTCAAAAACCAAAAATCGAATGAAATGAAGAAAACAGTAGCACTCATTTTCATTTTGTGCATGATCTTTCAAATGACTTATGCACAAAAACGAACACTCACCGGGACTGTTCGGGAAAAAACAACCAGCGAGCCCCTTCCTGGTGTTACCATCATTGAGAAGGGTACCACCAACGGGACAACGACCGATTTAGATGGAAATTTCAAAATCTCGATTGCACCGGAGTCTGTCGTAGTTGTCAGCTTTATTGGGATGACTCCGAAAGAGATCAAGCCCGGCAAATCTACAAATCTCCTCATCGATCTTGAATCAAGGATTCAGGAAATGGGTGAAGTTGTGGTTGTTGGCTATGGTACTCAGAAGAAGGAAAATCTTACCGGAGCTGTTGCATCAATTGACACCAAAGTATTGGAGGCAAGACCCATCGCCGACGTTGGCCGTGGTCTTCAGGGTACAACTCCAGGTCTTAGTGTTTCAATACCAAGTGGTGAGCTTGGTTCAGACCCGATTATGAAGATTCGTGGTCAGTTCGGCTCAATGCAGGGAGGTTCCGCTCCGTTAATTTTAATGGACAACGTTGAAATTCCTTCGATTCAGATGTTAAATCCGGATGATATTGAGTCAATTTCAATATTGAAGGATGCCGCTTCAGCTTCTATTTACGGAGCAAAAGCTGCATTTGGTGTTATTTTGATTACAACAAAAAAAGGTGCTAAAACGGAGAGTGTAAATGTTACCTATTCTACAAACCTTTCTTTCCAGAATATCTCAAAGAAAATGGAGATGGGAAGACTTGATGCGTTGGAATATTCTGTAAGTGCCTTTGAACGCATTGGCGGCACTGTTGCTGGTGCATTCTACCAGATTACCCGCGAAGGTTATGACAAGGCAAAAGTATGGCAGGAAAAATATGGAAATTCCGTAAAAGCCAATGATCCGATGCTTTATGGACGCGACTGGTATGTAAATGCCAATGGTCAGAAAATTGGTATCAGAACTTACGATCCTTATGATTACATGGTAAAGGAGTGGACACCTACTCAAACGCACAACCTCTCGTTAAATGGTAAAAGCGGTAAAACCGATTACAATATTAGTGTTGGTTATTTAGACCAGACTGGTATCGTCAAGCCTGCCAAAGAAGATAATTTTAATCGTTATAACGGATCTATTCGCATTGGAACCGATATAAATGATAAGGTTAGAGTTTATGGAGGAGCCATGTATTCAAAACGACTTAAAAACTACGGTTACGCTACAAACTCAACAACAGCCGACACTTGGTATTACCTGTATCGCTGGGGACCTAATATGCCGCTGTCAACTGAAGACGGAGATCCGATCAGAAGCCCTGCATCGGAAGTTGCACAGGCAAATACAGCATTTCAGGAAACCAATTACACAAGTCTTAACGGAGGTTTAATCATTACTCCTCTTAAAGACTGGAAAATAAATCTTGACTATACACATGCAAACCAGGAATACATTACAAAACGACCCGGCACACGTTACACTGCCCGTGATTCATGGTCTGCAGCAATTCCAAAAAACGATGCAACCGGCAATAGGATCTATGTAAACGATGCCGGTGAAGTTATTCCTTCTACTACAGCCGGTTCAATGCCTGCTTATCAATTGGCAATGACTACTTACACTGGTATAGGCTCAAATCCGGACCATGTTTATCGTTATTCCAAAAACGATGAATGGAACACGATCAACCTTAACACAACGTATGAATTGAATATCGACGAAGTCCATAAATTCAAATTTATGCTGGGACTGAATAGTGTAAGCTATAAAAATGCCTATAACTGGTCACAGGTTACCCAATTAATTGATTATACAAACCCTCAGTTTGACCTTGCAACAGGAACACAAACTGCAAGCGGCGGCGAATACTGGGAATCTCAACTGGGATACTTTGGTCGTGTAAACTACAATTTCAAGGACCGGTATTTACTGGAGGCAAACCTTAGATATGATGGAACTTCTAAATTTCCGACTGATCTGAAATGGAGACCTTTTCCTTCATTTTCTGCCGGATGGCGTGTAAATGAAGAAGCATGGATGGTATGGACGAAACCTGTACTTAGCGCGTTAAAATTTCGTGGTTCATGGGGTACTATCGGAGACCAGTCTGTAGGCAACTCACTTTATATTCCGACAATGGGTGGCTCGTACAACAGCTGGTTAATAGCCGGTGCCAAGCTTTATCAATTTGGCACTCCATCTGCTGTTTCATCATCTGTTACCTGGCAGGATATTACGACACTTGACTTAGGTATGGATGCGCGGTTCTTAAATAATGAACTTGGATTTTCTGCTGACTGGTACCGACGCGATACGAAAAATATGATCGTACCTCAGGAAGGCGTACCTGCTACTTTCGGTACAGGGGCTCCTCAAAGCAACTTCGGTTCTTTAAGAACGAATGGTGTTGAAATTCAAATGGACTACAATCACCGCTTCAAAAATGGCATCGGTATTAGTGTGGTTGCAACATTGGCCAATTCCGAAACAAAGATTACCAAATACGGAAAAACGAATAGTATTGACTCGTGGTATGTAGGTAAAACATATGGTGAAATCTGGGGATATGAAACAGACAGGCTGTATCAAAAAAGTGACTTTGCTTATGACGCCAACAATAAATTGATCAGAGTAGCCTCCAAAGATGGTTTCCAGGTGAATCAGTTGGCTGATGCTACTGTTGCTACTCAGGGTAAATTACAGGCTGGAAATTTCTATTTTGGTCCTGGCGACGTTAAATTTAAAGATTTAAACGGTGACGGCGTTATTAATCCGGGTAACAGGTTACTCAAAAACGCAGCTGGAGACGCTGATTATGGCGATTTAAAAGTGATTGGCAACTCTACCCCCCGTTATGAATATAGTTTGCGCACTAGTATTGATTATAAAGGATTTGATGCTTCAATATTCTTACAGGGTGTTGGCAAACGCGATATTTGGGGAAATGGCCTTCTGGCAATTCCTGGTTACAACTCATCAGACGGAGCAATGCCACAAGCTTTCGCTGGTGATTTCTGGAGAGAAGACAGAACAAACGCGTTCTATCCTGCACCATATAATCAGGCAAATAGTAATTCCACGTTAAACATGCAGGTTCAGTCACGATATATGCTGAACATGGCCTATCTGAGAATCAAAAACATTACTGTTGGGTATTCTTTACCTTTAAGCGTGATCAGAAAACTTCATGTCAGCAAACTGCGTGTTTATGTAGCTGCAGAAAACTTCTTTACATTTGATCATCTTGGAAGTCTGCCGATTGATCCTGAAGAAATTGACGGTTATTCAATGTGGAATGACAGTAACTATAACGCAAGCCGTACAGGCGTTGGTGTTCCAACCTTTAAGAGTATGTCAGTTGGTCTACAGTTGAACTTCTAAAATATAATATATTATGAAAAAATATTTAATAATTTTATTTTCCGTAGTTACACTTGGTTTTGGAGGATGCAGCGATTTTCTTGACAGACCATCGTTGACAACGATGAACGACGGAAACTATTGGACATCTGAAAATAACCTCCGTTTATTTGCAAACGGATTTTATTCAAACTATTTCAACGGGTATAATTCAGGATTTGCTGAAGATTACGCACCGCTTCGGGGATATCTTTTCTCTGACGATTTAACCTCGTCCGGGAAACAGGGTGGTTTTGAAATACAAGCTCCTGCCTCAAGAGTTTCAACATCGGAAACGGCTGTATGGTTAGCTAGTTACTCGGGTCCAACATGGGATTTTGCATGGGTTCGAAAATCAAATTTATTCCTCGAAAGAATAGACGCGATGAAAGATAAGCAGATTACCGGCAGCGTTTATCAGCACTGGAGTGCCGTAGCCCGTTTCTTCAGAGGATATGAGTATAGTCGTCTGGTTAGTGTTTTTGGCGATGTACCCTATTTTGACAAAGTGGTTGGAGACTCAGAATTTGATATCCTGTATAAAGACCGTGACAGCAGAACTGTTGTTATGGACAAGGTGTATGATGATTTCGTATACGTCCTTGACAATATGCGGTTAACAGACGGTAATAATCAATATCTGAACAAATATATTGCTGCAGGTTTTATCTCGCGCTTTATGTTATTCGAAGGCACCTGGCAAAAATATCAGATGAATAATACTGAAAAGGCGAAAAAATACCTCGACCTGGCAGTAAGAGCTTCAGATATCGTGATGGCCTCCGGAAAATTCACATTCACAAGTGATTTCCGCTCATTGTTCGGATCAGAAGATTTAGCAAACAACAAAGAGGTAATCATGTTCAGAGCTTATGATGCCGCAATTGGAGTTACACATTCAATCGCTTCGTATTCTAATTTATACGAAAGTCAAGGTGCGGCGCCTAACTTAAGACTTGCAAAAGCCTTCTTATGCAACGATGGAAAACCATATAAGCTTTCTTCGGTTGCAAATGCAGATAAGCTAGATATCAAGAACATGGTTGCTACACGTGATCCACGTTTTGAAGCTACCTTCTGGGATGCACCTAAGAAAGAATCAAGTACTTTATTGTACGCATGTAAATTCATCGATCGTGAAGGTGTGAAACAGTATCCCGGTCCTTACCTTCCAAAGTATGGTTCGAGCACCAATACAAATGACGCGCCTGTAATGCGTTTGGCAGAAGTTGTTCTGAACTGGATTGAGGCCAAAGCGGAATTGGCAACAATGGGCGGTGCTGCAGTATCTCAGGCAGATCTTGACGCCTCTGTTAATGCAATTCACAGCCGTCCGTTAGATGCAACTGCGATTGCTAAAGGAATCAAGAAAACTGCTGCTTTAAACTTGGCTGCACTTCCTGATGACCCTGATCGTGACGCTGATGTTCCTGCCATGATCTGGGAAATACGCCGTGAACGCAGAATGGAGTTTGTATTCGAACATACTCGTTTGCTGGATATTAAACGTTGGAAGAAAATCAATTATATGAATGGTACTGCTAATCCGGATCAACTTCTTGGTTTATGGATCAACTTCCAGACCGAATATCCGGAATGGCTGGTTACTGCAAAAATTAATAAGCTGAAGGTTAAAACGGCAGATGGCACTGTTGTAACTTACACCGGCACAAATGGGGCTCAAATGGTTGGATACGTAATTCCTGAAAACGTTTCTGACAGAGATCCATTTACAGATAAAGTTTATTTAGCTCCAATTGGTAATACTCAAATTAGCGAGTATTTGGATAAAGGCTATACTTTAACTCAAACTCCGGGTTGGTAACCTGATGATTTGGGTAATAATCAAAGAGGCTGCTGCAGATAATGTTGCAGCCTCTTTTTTTCTGTTATCGTTCATTTTGTTGCAGAAAGGAAAGTCTGTAAGAAGATTACGAATCTGGTATGAAAAGTTTAATAATCCAGACAAGGCAACAAACTGAGGATGTATTAATTAAATTGCATTTAACTATTTGAGCTAAAATGAAAAATGAGTATCTTTGTTATGTAAATTTATGAAATAGATAACTGATGGACGAAATATTCGGTAAAATACGTATAAGCCAAACACTTAGTCAGAAAATAGAACGTAAAATTGAAGAAGCAATACGACAAAAAAAGCTAGTTGCAGGAGCCAAACTTCCATCAGAAAAGGAATTATGCGAGAGCTTTGCAGTAAGCCGCACCGCATTGCGTGAGGCATTACGCCGGTTAAGTGCCCGTGGATTGATCGTGATCCGAAAAGGAAGTGGGATGATTGTTTCTGAAATAAAAATTGAAGATGCGATTAATTCGCTCAACCTTTATTACGATCTTAAATTTGATTCCAATCTGATCACCCAAATTATTGAAGTCAGAAGATTGTTCGAACCAGAAATTGCACGATTAGCGTCCCGTAACCGTACAATTGAAGATCTTAAGCTGCTAAAAGAGAATCTTGCCGAACTGGCTAAATGTGATCCTGATAATACCCAGCTTGAGGTGGATATGATTAACCGGTTCCATATGAATCTCTCGAAAGCGACAGGGAACCCAATTATTATTATCAGTATGGAACCTATTTATTCCCTGCTGCCCAGGATGCGGAATTTAATCTATGCAAATGTGGAAGGTGAAAAAGAGTATACTTTGCGACTTCAGCAATGTATTTTGGATGCTGTAGAAGTTCAGGATGACCAGAAAGCATACCAATACTCAGTTGAACTATTAGAACGGAATATGGAGGTTTATGTGAAATACTTTAAAAGCTTTTTGTAGGTAGCTATCGGCCATATTATTTCCATTCATCTAACTTTCACCACATGGATGCTTTTAACTTTGAGGTAACGGTTCCTTTACTGGAAATGTCAGTTTCTTTAAAAATTCCGGGTTATTCTGAAAGCACTTTGAAGCTGCATCGTTTACCATTTTCATTAATTTGAAAAGCTCGTTCAGATTATTTTGAAAAATCTTGCCCCTTGCATCTTTATTTCGGAGATATTCCTGATATTCTTCGTGTTTGTCGCTAATCTGTTTCGTCAAATCCACAATTTCGTTTAACGTTGGATTTGGACAATTGGCAGCACGTAATTCTGTTCTTTTATCATCAATAATTTTAACAGATCCTTCCAGGCAAGTTCGCAATACAGCATAATCACGCATCGCCTTTTCTATTTCACCGTATTGATAGGCTTCCCATAAATTTGAATCGTATGGAAAGGCTTTTTGCATATAGAAACGGAAAATTGGGAATAAGCTATTAACCTGATTTGCAAGATCATCTATTTTGAACTTAAACTCCTTGACAACGGGATCAGCTTCTGCCTCAATGGGATGAGTTTGAACTTCATAAAATAGGGCTTTAAATTTATAAATAAACTCCTGATCTAGTCCAGGACAGAATTTTTTTATTGAATCAAAATGATCTTTTAGGTGTTTTTTGAAACATGAAGCGATTTCAAGTAGTTCCTTTTCTGTGTATGGAGAATTTTTCATGATACACTGGAATTGAATTTATGATAAAATACAACGTAAAATCTCGAACAATTATGTCCTTGATTACAGATGGTTAAATATCTGAAAATCAAAAATTCAACCATTACATCTACTCAGCCATCAGTTATTCCGGAATAGTGCGCCGGAATTTTTTTTTTAAAGATAGCTAAATATTCATAATTTTGAACCTACAATTGCTAATTATTTTAGAATGATAGTGAAATATAACATTTATAAACGAATTAAGTTAACCCATGATTTGTGAAAAACCTAAAGGTATTGGCTTAAAATAACCTATTCGTTTTTAATTAATATTCTCCGGATTTTTTTTATTGGAGTATGAAATGGTAGGTAATTGTTCCTTTTTGGAATGCCGGGGCATTTTCATCTGAATTAAAGCTGGCTGCTAACGCCGCCTTTTTTGCCGCCTCAAGCAGATCTGTATTAACAGTATTCGAACCTTTTATTCCAGGTAAGGCTTTAGTTACCTTCCCGAATTTATCAACAGTTACTTCTACTACGACAATTCCGGATTCATTTCCCGGGAAAGTGGGTTTGGGCAACGAGCGCGCATTACGACCTGCCAAACTATATGAAATACCTTTGCCTGCTCCACCACCAAGTCCATACTGGTTAGCGCCTGGAGTACCATCAGGACTTCCCTGATTGCCTCTGCCATATGTATTCCCCTGACCAGTACTTTTGGAACCATTGTCTGCTTTGCCACCCCCAAAAGCGTTTTTTGCCCGCGAATTGATGGCACCAATCTTTGCTTCCTTTTCTTGTGCCAAACGTCTTTCCTCAGCCTCCGCACGCTGTATTTCCAGTGCTTCAGCCCTTTGCTGTTGCTCTTCACGCGCCTTTATCCTTTGCTCTTCGTCGAGTTTTGCTTTTTTCTCATCAAGCACTTTTTTCTTTGCTTTGGCGGCCATTGCAACTGTCTTTTCATATTCCTGAGTAAGCAAATCTTCCGCCCCATTGTCTTCGACTTTAGGGGTATTTTGAGGCCTTGCAACAGGTTTAACAACCGGAACTACCTTTTTGGCAGCTGCCACAATTTCCGGGGCACTTGCTGCTGAAGGTTCCTCTATTCCAAGTCCGGTTTCGGAATTACCAAAATCAATCAAAAAACCCTCCTCCTGAGGTGGTGGAAAAGGCATAACAAATCCCAAATAGAGCAACAAAAGCAAAACAACCGCATGAAATAATACAGTTGCAATTAATCCTGTTCGCTCGCTATTTGTTAATGTCATAATCTATTTTTCCGATATTAATTGATTAGTCTCTCTCAGGACTTGTGGCAAGTATCATCTTATATTTATTGCGTTTGGCAATATTCATCACTTTAACTACCTCCTCAATCGGTACCGATTTTTCAGCATGAAGGGATATATACATCTCAGGTTGATTTCCAAGCGTTTGACGAAGGAATGGTTCAATTTCTGCAAAATTCACCATAACCGGTTTTCCGTTATTATTAACGTAGAATTTAAGGTCTTTTGTGATTGAAATCGTGGTCAGTGGTTTTGCATTGGTTTGATTACTACTTTGTGGCAGTAATAATTTCAGTGCATTCGGACTTACGACCGTTGATGTGATCATAAAAAATATCAGTAACAAGAATACAAGATCGGTCATGGAGGCCATGCTAAATCCAGATTCAACTCTCGTTCGTTTACGTAATGCCATATTTGTTGATATTTAACTATTTGGCTGGTTCATGCAATAGATCCATAAATTCGGAAGTGGTTGCCTCCATTTGAAAAACTACAGAATCCACTTTTGCAACAAGGATATTATAGGCAAAATAGGCGGTAATTCCAACAATTAGCCCGGCAACCGTTGTTACCATTGCAAGATAGATTCCGCCCGAAAGAATCGTAACATCGACATTGCTGCCGGCGGTAGACATGTTGTAAAATGCCTGTACCATTCCCATTACAGTTCCCAGAAACCCAAGCATCGGAGCTCCACCCGAAACACTTGCCAGTACAGGAAAGCCCTTTTCCAGTTTCGATATTTCAAGGTTACCTACATTTTCGATGGCAGTATTAACATCGTTCAAAGGACGCCCTATGCGAGAAATTCCTTTTTCGATCATTCGTGCAACAGGCGCATCGTTAGAACGACATAACAGCATAGCTTCATCGATTTTTCCCTTATGAATCAACATTTTAATCTGATCCATAAAACTATGATCGATTTTTGAAGCTTTTCGGATCGAATAATAACGTTCACCAAAAATGTAAACCGCCACAAAGCCAAGTAAGATAATCGGAACCATAATCCAGCCACCTTTCAACGCCAGATCAAAGAAATTTAGTTCAACTGCAGCTTTTGCTGTTTTTGTTGCAATATCAGATGTTCCGATAGCCCCTTGTGTACCTTGAATAAATAATAGATTTAACATAGGGAATAAAATTGATATATTTTACAATTCATGATTGATAACTACTCTGGCAAAAATAGGCATTCCGATTGAATATACCACCAGTTTTTGATTATTGAACTGATCGTCCTTTTAAAGTATCCTGCTTTATGATGACTTTCTCTGGCGTTTTTTTAGATCGATAATGCTTAAAAAGATCACTTAATGTATCAAATTCTTCGGTGAATGAGAACCCAAGTCCTTGTTTATAAAGAGAAGTATCGTACATCATATCGTCATTTGCCCGATTATAAGCTTTAAGTTGTAATTTGCCTGATTTATTAAGCTTAATAAATACTTCCACCTCTCCAACTACCGGATTTGCAATGTTCGATTGTAAGTTGCTGTTGTTGCCAATATTACCATTTATTGTTACCCGATCATTGAGTATCTGGGTGCTTAAGGCTAATTCCATTTGATTGGCATTTACCTGGTCACCCGGACGATAATTAAATCCGATATCGAAATCGTTGTTGATCTGTGAAAGCCAATTGGACAGTTGATTGGACAGAATATCTGAAGTTGTGGATCCAACAATATTACCGGTATTCGACTGAAAATCCTGTCTCCCCCGCAGATATTCAGGTGTGAAGAATTGCCCCATTACGAGTAAGGACACCATTTGTTTGTTAATGTCATCCTGTGTACTGATAAACTGCTGAAGCTCATCCTTTGTCCTTTCATCGGCTGTAGGAAATGTAATATCAAATTTTAAAGAAGGATTAAGCAATTTTTTTGAAAGGTTGATCCGGCATTCAACAGGAATTCTACGTGAATTGTCGGTTTGATTGCTTTGATTATAATTAAGTAATAGATAATTAACAGGGGCTTTTAACGTATAAACTGCATCAAGATCAACAATAGCACCATATGGATCACCATTCCATGAGATAAGTCCTCCCTGTTCGATCCGAAACTTTCGGGCAAGCACATTTTGCAGGGTAAACATGTAATCTCCTTTATCGATTTTATAATCACCATAAATGAAAAAATTTCCCTCTTTGTCATAGTTAAACCTGAGGTCACCCGATCCGTATCCGTTAATTGCATCGCCCACTGTGGAGTTAAAAATCATTTGAACCTTCGCATCAGGTGTTGAGGTAAGATCAAGATTCATCTCAAATCCACCCGATTTAGTTATTCTTGTGGTCGACCTGTTCTTTTGAATAAGGGAATCAGGATTTACAAACCGGATAAAATCATATTCATTTACTGATTCTGGATTTTCAAGCGGTACATTAATCTGAGTTCCTGGCTTGGTGGTTAGTGACATGTCCAATCGGACATTGGCAATTTTTCCTGAAATTCTTATCATCCCAGAGGCATGAGCCATGCCATAAAATAGTGGATTGTCAGCTCCTGTTGTATTCAAAGCCATGATATTGCTTGTACTTGCAAACATATCATAAGTCATGTGATTGAATAAATTATGGGTTATCACACCATTAAATCTGGCCTTGTTGTTATCAACATCGGAAACCGAAATATTTTTAAAAATAATAGAATCGTTTGAAAATCTCACCGTATCGCTCAATGAATAAACCACTTTAGTATAATCGATTCCGATTTTTGCATTGGTGACAGCAACCTTTCCAAAGAATTTTGGTTCAGACAATTTGCCTGTAATGGTTACCTGCCCATTTCCAACACCTTCTACTTTGTCGGAAAAACTTCGCAAAATAGGAAGTAGCGACTCGAGCGGATAATCCTTAAAATAGGCATGATAATCAATACTATCGCTTTTAGGCTTGTAATAACCTTTTAATTCCAAACCGGCTTTTGAATCTTTCATCAGCACCAATGAAGAGTTGAGCTGCAGTTTTTCCTGATCCCAGGTATTGTCAAGCAGAATATCCCCAAAGTTCTTTTCAAGGTAAGTAAAATCAGATACTTTGAGTTTGCTTGTGAGAAAAAACGAATGGTAAGGATCCGCAACAGAAACCGTTCCATTTAATTCCCCAAAGATCCCAATCTCTTCGCCAACAAGCAAATCAATATTACTAAGCTTTACCTTACTAAATTCAACATTTATTTTATCGGAAGTATTATCAGTAACTTTTCCAAAGACGGTGAAATACTCCTGATTATGCCGGACACCAAAATTGTCGATAGCGATTGAGGTCGTATCAATATGAAGATGACTTTTTTCAATTTGCCATAATGAATCAGCAACCCAGATTTTGGATGGCCGAAGATAAAAATCTGCAAGGCTCTTACCCTCTGTATTCCTTGAAAATACGCCCATAAAATCAACTTTCCCACTGGAGGTCGGAACCGAATTATTGTTCCAGGTGATTGCAGTATTCAGACTATCGCTTACGAGTGAGTTATTAATTGAAAAATTCTCAAACATCAGATTTCCTCCAAGAACCGCATCTTTAGTTCCGATTCTGATCAACCATTTATTGCCTATATTCCTCGAATTGATGGTCAACCCCCGAACCTGATACTTATTAAAAAGCAGTTCATCAGCAGATCCATCCATTGAAAGCGTTTTCTTTTCGGAGTTGATGTTACCTGTAAGAATAACAGGTGATTTAACCACTAATCCGGGAATAAAAAAACTACCAAGCTCTTCCGTTTTCTTTATGTTGACATTATATTGAAAAGCATTTTTACCAGTGGAAGGCCGATCAGAAAAAGGAAGTTTGGCCGATGGGAGAAAATGTTGAAGATAATCACGGATGGTGAGATCTAATTCTCCAAAAAGGTATTTACCGTCAATTGTTACATCAGCGACATCTGATCGAAGAGTAATATTGTTTTTTTCAGCACTATTCGAAGTTTTCAGCAGGAGGCTTTGAATCTCAAGCACCTTATCATCCCTGTCAAACTTAAAATCATGAAGATCAATTTGGCCGTTAACATTATCAATATGGTCACCTGTGAAATTTGCGCTTACCTTAAACATCAGATCTGCCACCTTTCGTTCCTTTTCGAGACCAAGAATCACAAGATTAGCTCTTTCAACAGTCGATGTAAAGTTAAACTCTGGTATTTTTCCTGTAAAATCGGCTTTCCCGGCAAAATTCATTTTCAGGTTGTCATCCTCAATTTTTAATTCACCTTCGAAACTGTGAGACCGTGCTTCACCGTTCACATAAATTGAATCAACCCGGTAATTGTTGAAATACAGACTGTCGATATTCCCTGCAATCAGTGCATCGAATTGGTTGTTTTTCGATCGGGAACCGTTCACTTTGATCTCAAGAGATACTGACCCAAGCGGTGAATAATTTAATAATTTACCTGCCTCAAACGCCAGCGCTTTGATATTCCCTTTAAAATCAATTTCCCCTGATTTTTTGGGACGGATGGCGATGTCGGTTGACAATTTGCCTAGACTGCCATCCAGGGTTCCATATGCAACAAAATCAGAAGGAAATCCGCTAAAATTTCCCTGATAGGTAAGCCTGACGTCATTTAGCAATACCTTTGGAATCTTAAGATAACGCAACGGAGCACTATCGGGCATTCGAATGGTTGCCAAATCGTTGAAATTAAAGGTATTGTTGTACAATTTAAAAAAGATAAACGTATTTTTCCAATCTGGCAACCCTTGCAGTTCAAGATCAGCGTTCAACTGTGTTTCTCTTCCAATTTTAAAATTGATACGTTTAAATTTCAAATTACTCAACGACCCTTTTATCCCACCCGAAAACAGTAACGGTTCGTTCATCCCCCACAATTCAGGAATGACATACGATAAATCGGTAAGAGATAACATTGACTCTTTAAAATCACTGTCTATTACGTAGCGGTTTGTTAAGGTCTGGCTCTTTTCATAATAGAGAGAATCGATGCCAAAAAGTTTGTTTTTAGATATTTTAATCCTATTTGCCTCAATGTGTGAATGATTCGAAACAAGTGTCATATTGGAGAGTTCCAAGCCGGTTGAATCAATTCGACCGGCAAACCTCAAATCCCCAATTGAAAACCCCGATTTTTCGTAAATTGAAGCATTATCAAGAAAGAAAGTTGTAATTGAATCGGTCTGATGCACATTTACCACAGATAAGTTAAGTTTGGTAATCTCCAAATCATCGAAGTTCATACCGTTCACCAGCGTATCCTTCGCATTAATATCCTTATAACTTATTTTCGAATTCAGAAAGTAAAAATTGGTAAATGTGATATGCCAGGGTCGAAGCGTATCGGGTTTTGACGTTTCTGATCCAGCTAGAAATTGGAAATTATACCCTGTTGTGTCTTTCAGAATGTTGATTTTTGAATCCTCGAAATTGAGATCACCAAAATGAATTCTCCTTTCGAGAAGCGCTAAACTGTCGATTTGGAGTTTAACGCTGCCGACATAGAACATTGTATCCTGATTCTGGTCCTCAATCAGCACTTTTTCAAGAACAATGCTTTTAAATAAGGAAATGTCAACACCTCCGACGCTTATATTGGCTTTGTACGTATGTGACAATTGATCCATTACCCACTGAGCAACAAATGTTTGAACTCTTGGAGAGCGAAAAGTCAGGTATGCCACGCCAAACAATGTTGAGAGCGTGAAAACTAAGATAAGTAATATATTAAACCTTTTTTTGATACTTTTGATCTTTATTTTAGAATAACCGGAGAACCGGATAGCATACTTGATTTGACTTTTGCAAGGTAACACTTTTTGAAGTCCGGTAATATGTGGTATTAACGGATATCGAAATAAATAGGATAAATTAACAGAATGAGTAAAAACAGAGATATTATAATTCTTGGGATAGAATCTTCATGTGATGATACATCAGCCGCAATAATTCGCAATAATCTGATTCTTAGCAATGAAGTATCAGGACAAACTGTACACATTGCTTATGGTGGCGTTGTTCCTGAACTTGCTTCCAGGGCTCATCAACAGAATATCATTCCGGTGGTTGATCTGGCCATAAAAAAATCGGGCATTTCAATGGATGAAATTTCCGCAGTCGCTTTTACGCGTGGACCAGGCCTACTGGGATCGTTACTCGTCGGAACTTCATTCGCCAAAGGTTTTGCGTTGGCAAGAGGAATTCCATTGATTGAGGTGAATCATCTACAGGGTCACGTTTTGGCCCACTTTGTCAAAGAACAATCCGTTGAGAAAAAAGAACCAGGATTTCCTTTTCTGTGCCTGTTAGTATCGGGCGGAAATTCGCAAATCATTGTTGTTCGCGATCATCTTGATATGGAAGTAATTGGACAAACAATTGATGATGCTGCCGGAGAGGCCTTCGATAAATGCGCAAAGGTGATCGGATTACCCTATCCGGGTGGACCATTGATTGATAAACTGGCTAAGGAGGGTGATCCAAAAGCATTTGTATTTGCAAAGCCCAAACTTCCGGGATTAGACTACAGTTTCAGTGGTTTAAAAACCTCATTTCTCTATTTCATTCGTGACAGAATGGCTGAAAATCCTAATTTTATTGAAGAAAACAGGGCCGATATCTGCGCTTCGCTGCAATATACGATCATCGAAGTCTTAATGACAAAAGTAAAACGAGCGGCCAAGGAAACCGGCATCCGAACGATCGCAGTTGCCGGTGGGGTTTCTGCCAATTCAGGACTTAGAAAGGCCTTACTCGATGCAGCTGAAAAATACAACTGGGAAATGCACATCCCTGCATTTAAATTCACTACCGATAATGCGGCAATGATTGCAATTACAGGTTATTATAAATACCTTAAAGGTGAATTTGCTTCTCAGGATGCGGTGCCATATTCTAGAGTTTCTTTAAAATAAGCCAAAGAGATGAAGTAATGGGAGAAAGTCAAAAAATGATAAATTCTCAATAAAATACGGGGCCGAAATTTCGGCCCCGTATATTTTTAAGATTCTTTAAAATGTCTTACCACGCAAACATTGGAAAACCTTCCATCATTTTATTAACTCGTCCGCGTACGTCGGTGATTACATTCTCGTTGTCGGCATTTTGAAGTACTTCGTCGATCAGATCAACAATAATCGCCATATCCTTCTCTTTCATTCCGCGCGTTGTAATCGCAGGAGTTCCGACGCGCAAACCTGAAGTAAGGAATGGTGAACGTGAATCGAAAGGAACCATGTTTTTATTGATCGTGATATCAGCAAGTACCAACGCATTTTCTGCTTTTTTACCCGTAAGATCAGGGAATTTGGTACGCAAATCGATCAGCATTGAATGGTTATCGGTTCCGCCTGAAATTACTTTGTATCCCTTGTCCATAAAAGCCTTGGCCATCACCTTTGCATTCTTCTGAACCAACGTTTGGTATTCGATATATTCCGGAGCAAGTGCTTCGCCAAAAGCAACTGCCTTCGCTGCAATCACATGTTCCAGCGGGCCACCCTGCGTTCCGGGGAAAATGGCAGAATCAAGAAGCGACGACATCATTTTCAACTCGCCTTTCTTTGTTGTAAGACCCCATGGGTTTTCAAAATCTTTACCCAACAGGATAATACCGCCACGTGGCCCACGTAATGTTTTATGGGTAGTTGAAGTAACGATGTGCGCATATTTCACCGGATTGTCAAGCAAGCCGGCAGCAATCAATCCTGCAGGATGCGCCATATCAACCATAAAAATAGCTCCGATTTTATCGGCAAGATTACGCATCCGCTGATAATCCCACTCACGTGAATACGCCGAAGCGCCTGCAATAATCAGTTTTGGAAGTTCTTTCATTGCAACTTCTTCCATCATGTCATAATCAACAAGTCCGGTATCTTCCTTCACAGAATAGGCAACCGGACGGTAAAATAATCCTGATGAATTAACAGGTGACCCATGTGAAAGATGACCTCCATGCGACAAATCAAGTCCCATAAAGGTATCACCCGGTTTTAAACAGGTCATTAACACTGCCATATTCGCCTGGGCTCCCGAATGGGGTTGCACATTCGCATATTCAGCGCCAAAAAGTAATTTCAAACGGTCGATGGCAAGTTGTTCCGACTCGTCAACAAACTGACATCCGCCATAATAACGGTGGCCAGGGTAGCCTTCGGCATATTTATTCGTCAGACATGAACCCATTGCCTGCATCACCTGTTCCGAAACAAAGTTCTCAGAGGCAATCAATTCAATACCATGTAACTGACGTTGTCTCTCTTTTTCAATAATTTCAAAAATCTGGGTATCCCGTTTCATTGTAAAAATCTTTTGGATAAATTTTAAACTTATGTCGTTCTTTATTTTTTCTTTGATGTCACCTGTTTAATACAAAGTATCCGGCTTCCAGCCTTTAACTTCAATAAAGCGCAAATTTACTGTTTCTGTATTAAACCTTGACAGCTATGGATCGCTCTTTATAAATGAAAGTTTCAACGATTGTTCATATTATGACTATTCTTCCGAAAAACGGACCAGTTCAGAACGATAAGCATTGAAAATAGTTGACTTCGAAATAAAACCAACATACTTCTTATCACTGACAACCGGAAGATTCCATGCACCGGTATCATTAAATTTCTTCATCACGCTATCCATCCTTTCATCCAGCGTAATAATTGCCGGAGGCATAGTCATAAGGTCTTTTACCAATGTTTTATTGTAACGTTCCTTATCAAACATGAATTGCCTGACATCATCGAGCAGAACCACCCCGCAAAAATTTTCTTCGCGATCAATCACAGGAAAAATATTGCGTTTTGACCTTGAAATGATCCGAACCAATTCCCCCAAAGTGCTGTTAACTTTAAGGGTTAGCAGATCTGTCTCAATCACTGTTTTCAATTTGAGCAAAGTAAGTACTGCCTTATCTTTGTTGTGGGTAATAAGTTCGCCGCGCTGGGCAAGCCTGATATGGTAAATCGAATGTGGTTCAAGTGGAGTTATCGTGAGGTAAGCAGTTGCCGCAGTGATCATCAACGGGATCAGCAATCCGAAACCGCCCGTGATCTCAGCGATCAAAAAGATAGCCGTCATCGGTGAATGCATCACTCCTGCCATCATTCCTGCCATTCCTGCCAATGCAAAATTACGGGCAGGTACCAGGTTTCCATCCAAATTAAGAATTGAGGAGACGAAGAAACCAGCCATTCCACCCAGGAACAAAGTCGGTGCAAATATCCCGCCGCTTCCACCGGCGCCTGTTGTTGCTGCAGTAGCCACAATTTTAACCAGCATAATCACCAGGATCAATCCGATTAATATAAACCGGTCATCTTTGAATACGACAAAAAGAGAGTTGTTCAGAATACTCGATCCGGCATCTGAAAGTATCTGTTCGATTGATAAATATCCTTCACCCCAAAGTGAAGGGAAAAGAAATATTAAAACACCCAACATCGTTCCGCCGATCAAAACCTTTAAATAGGGATTCCCGATTTTCCTGAACCGCCCTTCAACGTACAGGTTGCCCTTCGTAAAAAGATAGGAGAAGAGACCGCAAATAATCCCCAGAACAATGTACCAGGGGATATTTGTAACATTAAATGCTTTGTCAATTTGAAATTCAAAATGGTGTGCACTGCCCATTAAGAAATAGGCCAGGGAGGCCGAAGTGGCTGCCGAAATCATTAGCGGCAACAGTGATGACATTGTCAGGTCGAGCATGAGTACCTCGATTGCAAATAACATTCCGGCAAGGGGCGCTTTGAAAATACCGGCAATTGCACCGGCGGCCCCGCAACCAATCAGAACGGTCATCGTGCGATAACTCAGATTGAAGGATCGCGCAATATTTGAACCAATGGAAGAACCTGTCAATACAACAGGGGCCTCCGCTCCCACCGATCCGCCAAAACCGATTGTAATGGTACTCGAAATAATTGAGGTAAACATGTTGTGGGCGCGCATCACCCCTTTATTATTGGAAATCGACTCCAGCACTTTGGTAATCCCATGTCCGATATCGTCCTTAACGAAAAATCGCACATACAATACAGTGATTAGAATTCCGATTCCGGGATAGGCGAGATAGAGGTAATTCTCTGAATAGGAGGTGAAATTCTGTGTTAATACTTTTCCAAGATAATGGATCAGATTTTTTAGAATAATCGCTGTCAAACCACTCAGTATACCGACTACAAAGCTAAGAATCAGCAATACCTCATGTTCGTTAAGGTGTTTTAGACGCCATTCCCTGATCTTTTCAATTAATTGGACGGATTTTCCCATTGTCCTGCAAAATTAGTTTATTTCATGTTAAAGAACAGCTTTTGGTAGCTATTCGTGAAAGATTCAATTATAAAATTATTGAATATAACCATAGTTTGTTGAAAATGAATTATGTATTTTTGTAGTACACAGAAAATGGATGTAATTGTTAATTGAAATTGAAGACTAACTATTAAATTAAAAAACAAAGCCAATGGAACTACTCGGAATTATTGGTCCCTTTCAGATCTTAGTATTTCTAACGATTATTTTTATTACAGCAATACTACCCATTCTCGCAATTATCGATATTTTAAGATCTGAATTTGCGGGAAATAACAAGATAATGTGGGTGTTGATCGTTTTATTTATGAACATCATCGGATCAATTCTCTATTTTTTAATTGGAAGAGATCAAAAGATCTGACAGATCTGACGAATTCAATACGAAATTCACAAAAAAGGATGTCCAATTTAATTTGATTAAATATGAAAAGTCTGTTTGTTGCTTTATTATTAGGGATGGTACTGTCAATAAGTGCCCAGACCAAATCAATTAAGAATTCTCCGGTACTGACGGAAGGTACGCCCGAAAGTGTCGGGATGTCGGCTCAGCGACTGGCAAGGATAGAAACGATGTGCGCCGATGCGGTTGCCAAAGGTGAGATACCGGGGATCGTGGCACTGGTGGCACGGAATGGAAAAATTGTTTATTACAAGGCATTCGGAAAAGCTGATAACCAAAGCGGACGCAATTTAAAACGTGATGACATATTCAGGATTGCATCACAAAGTAAAGCGATTACCTCAACCGCTGTAATGATGCTTTGGGAAGAGGGAAAATTCAGACTCGATGATCCTATTTCAAAATACATTCCCGAGTTTAAGGATCCGCAAGTCCTAAAAACATTTCAATACAGTGATACTTCGTATACTACCACTCCGGCATCAGGCGAAATCACGATACGTCAGTTGCTGAGTCACACTTCGGGCCTTGGATATGGAGTTATTGATGGTGACGAACGGTTTAATATGATCTATCATAAAGCCGGTATTACGGATGTTTTTTCGGAAAAGCAGGTTACGATTGCAGAGAGCGTGAAAAAACTTGCAAAGCTCCCTTTGCATCACAACCCCGGAGAGAAATTCACTTATAGTGAAGGACTCGATGTGTTGGGTTATATGGTTGAAATTCTATCCGGAATGCCATTTGATCAGTACCTGAAGAAACATCTGTTTGAGCCGCTTGGGATGAATGATACCTGGTTTTACCTCCCAAATGATAAGTCAAACCGACTGGTTTCGGTTCAGCAAAAGAACGATAAAGGGGAATGGGAACGCTATCCGGTAACTTTCTATGATCCTGATTATCCGATCAAAGGGGCAAAGGCTTTCTTTTCGGGCGGCGCCGGATTGTCGAGCACAGCGAAAGACTATGCCACCTTCCTGCAAATGTACCTCAACGGAGGAGAGCTGAACGGCGTGAGAATTTTAAGCCGGACGACTGTCGAAACGATGTTAAGCAACCAGACGGGTTCGATCTATGGTGGCCCCGATAAATTTTTCGGTCTCGCGTTTTCAGTAATCACACCTGCCGGCGAAGGAAAGGGAGGACAGAGCAGTACCGGAACATTCGAGTGGGGCGGCTATTTCAACACGCAGTATTTTGCCGATCCGAAGGAGAAAATCATCGGGATACTGATGAAGCAAACGCAGGGAAATGTAAGCGATAACACCGGCTGGAGGTTCCGTCAATTGATCGGACAATCGCTGGATGATTGATTTTTAAATATCTATTTCTGTAATTAAAAAATAAAAACAACCAAAAATGAAAAGGGAAACATTGATTACAACAAGTACATCGCTAGATGGGTATAAGATAGTGAAACAATTGGGACTTGTGCGGGGAATTACAGTTCGCTCACGCAGCATACTGGGAAATATGGCGGGAGGATTTATGTCAATTTTCGGCGGGAAAAGCAGTATTTATACCGAATTATGCGAAAATGCACGCGAAGAGGCGTTGCAGCTGATGATTCTTCACGCGCAGGAACTTGGTGCCAATGCAATTATCTGTATGCGTTACGATGCGAATGATGTAATGAGTGGGTTGACCGAAGTTCTTGCATATGGAACGGCTGTTGTAGTCGAAGAGATCTACAAATAAATTTATTCTCCAACTTTAGAAGGAGACCATACCCTATTGAAATAAAGCCCTGCGGAATGTGATCCGCAGGGCATTTATCATTGTATGAATAGTCGCCGTTTACTTGTGTTGACGGATGCCCGCAATATTTGTATTCACGATGGCGGCCCATTTTTCAGTGAGCGGAAGTTCACCATTCAGAAATAAATTATCGCGGTTCGTGTTGTAAAACTCCAGGAGGATGTCCGCAACTTTAGCGTCCGGAGAAGTCAACGCCAACTCGAGTTTGTCAATAACATTGTGATTACTGTCGTTATTGGTTACAACTCTGCTTGAATTGATCACCCGGCATTTTTGAATTCCCTGCAAATCAATCACATTAGTGATTGCAATCTCTGCGGTTTTCCGGATGAAGAACAGTTTGTGCGCCGCGTTGTCGATACCGATCAACGTATTGTTCCAAAGATCGTATTCCGAAATTTTGCAATTGCTCTTTTCTGCAAGGTCAGAAAGTGTTTGTACAAACTGTTTTTTCTTGTTTTTCTTGTTATTGTTTACGATTACAACAGCCAAAACGATGATGATCAGGATTACTAATCCGAATATTACTCCAAAATCCATTTTAATATTTTTTTATTGTAAAACATGACATACCGCAAGACCCGACAACGAATTGTCATTTAAGTCGTGCAATAAATTAATTGAAAATGTCGTGCATTGAAAGCAGGACAATTGATTTACAACGGGAGTTTACCAAAAAGAATGGAAGGGGAAAACAATGTCGGCCGGTTGAAGCCGGATGACCACATTCGCGGTGAATAAAATATATTCAGACCAGGTATTTACAAGGTACACTTCAGCCGCTTTCCGATGCGACTGGTAATCATTCGGGTGATTTTTAAACGAAAACGTCGGCAAGTTCCGATGGCCGATCACTATATTCTCCGTCTTTGTGGTGATCGTGAAGTTATCGACACCAACTATCGGGGAATAACCATCTTCTCTTGACGAATGGTTGTGCTGAAAGGGGGAAACCTGCACGAAGATGCCCGAACTGTAAGTGCTTGCCATAAAGCAATACAGTACGAAGATCTGAAACAATATATTTATCTTATAAAACTTCTTCACGATGCAAAAATACAATGTTTAGCAGAATTTCAACACCTCTACGCACTGCTATGTAACAACTTCATTCTGCAAGGTAACCGCTTCAAGGATTTGTAACCGCCTGAAGGGCTATTGATAATTTAAGAATTTGATGGCTTCCGCTATTACGAAGATGTTTTCCGGCATCCGAAAAAAGCCTCGTAATAGCGGAAAGCTACTTCGTAGTGGCTACAGATATCTTCGTAACCGATGAAAACAGCTTCGTAACGGCAACAAATATTTTCGTAATGGCGTAACGATTCTTCGTAACGGCTACAAACATCTTCGTAATTGATGAAAACAGCTTCGTAATGGCGGAACGATTCTTCGTAAGGGAAGAACAGATTTTCGTTATCAGGCAAGAAATCTCCGGCAAGAAGTTGGTTAACTTCTCTGAAGGAATAAATTGCTTCGGAATAGTATATAATATGCTTGTTATGAAGCAAATAAATATTTATTAAAAATATTTGAACATATTCGACTAAAGTTCATCTTTTATCCTTAAATTTACTACCATTATGCTTCCTTAATAGCAGTTAACGGATTTTAATACCCTAAAAGTTAATCATTATGAAACATCCCGATGAAGTACTGCGCCTTTTCAACAAATCTGATGACGAAATGCTGCAGCAGGCTGATTTAAAACTTGCCTCGTTCATTAAGAACAAGAGCGCATTTGTAGCTCGGTTCCCTCAATTGGCCGACCCTTATGCAACAGATTGGTCCGATGCCATCAAAGCAGCCAGGATCATTCTTCCTGACTATTCTTCGGTCGCAGAGCAGACCAAAGAGAGCGATGAACTTGAAATATTGATGAATGAGGGACGTAACATTTTCCAAATGCTGATGCTCTACACACAGCTTGCGTTCCCCAACCACGTGATTGCATTTAGGTCGATGGGGCAGTCGCAGTACGAATCGTCCAGCAGAAATCATCTGAAGTTACCCGTCCTGCTCCGAAAGGCCTGCACAGAGGCATCGAAGCCCGAATACAAAGCGGCTTTGATGGACAAAGGGATGACAGAGTTGGAAATTGACACACTGAATATCCTTGCAGACAAAATTGTGAAACAGGATTTAGCGCTACAGAATGCAATAAAAGATCGTTCGCTCGACGCAAACGAACGCATCATTACATTGAATACGGTGTGGGAAAAGATGGGGTTGGTTTGCAAGTGTGCCAAATTGGTCTTTCAGAAAGATGCCACCCGTTATGCATTGTTTCTCCTTTCTGATAGTGAAAACAAAAAAAACGGCAAAAACCCGCCTCCTCCGGGTGGATCCAATTAAAAAACCGGGATGTTTTCTGGTGTTGAATAGACAAGGTATGCCTTGTCTATTCAATATATATGTCTTGTCACTGCAATTATGGGCCTTCTCACGTCAATTTATACCTTGTCACAACACAAAGCCTTGTCTCTTTCCCAAAGCAAAATACGTTTTCTGATTAAGCATTTAGGACCAACGATTCAACCTTGCTATTTAATTCATTTTTTAATCTCTTGCCTTTTTGTGTATATCCTGCAAAAGGGAAACTCACAACTGAAACCGTATTGATTGAAGTGTCATACTCAACGTAACTTCCAACTCCCCAGTCGAAGAGCGAATCTTTTGTTCTGAATTTAATAATATGGAGTTCATTATCGACGTAGGTCAGGATCCAGTTTTGATTGATCTTGTTTTGTAATTCTGAAAATGAAAAGTTTTTCTTAGTTGGTGTAATAAAACTTTCCTGCCTGTCGGTGTAATAAGGAACTTTGAGATCTTTGGATTCAATGTATCTCACTCTTGGTCCAACAGAAAAATAGAGTCCGCCACCTACGGCACCTGAAAATAAGGCCGCCATAACCAGTCCAAGAAAGGCGACATTAATAAAACCAGGATCAGTGATATGCGTTCCGTTGAACATTAAACGAAGGGCAATATACCCAATCCAGTAGATGAAAAACAAAATAACGAGGTACTTTTGAATAAATTTCATTGCTTTTGAGTTTTAGAGTGATGAGTTGATGAAGAATCAAAATGCTGAACTGCTGATTATTCCATGTTAATTTTTTTTAGAAGTTTAAGCAGATATATTTTATTTTCAAGATTTACTTTTATCTTATAATTTCTGTAAGTATTTACCAGAAATACAATGGTAAACAGTACCATTAACCCTCCGTTATTCAGCTTCAAATTCCAATTTAAAAAACCATTATTTATTAAAACAGTTAATAACGAAAAAACAATTGATAGAACTGAGAATGGAATTGCGATTGCTATGCTATATTTGAACGTTCTGGTTACTCTACTTAGGATTTGCTCAAGCAAGTCAGTATCATTTGATAAAACACCGTATATCCAGATTTTACCCCAATAATTCTTAAACGAATGATTGGTGATATCAACCTGATCTTTAATGACTATTTTTATTTCGGCTGAATTCATACTAATTCCGGTTGCACTAAGCTATAATAATGTTATATTCTATCGCAACATAACCTGAAACAAACGAGAATTATTCCAGTGAATTTCCGTTACTTTTGATGTCTTTCAAAATATCGGATTGTAATTCAGGCACGTCAGGTATTAGAGCGAAATGGGGCACAAGATAAATACTTAAAAATTAAAAAACAATATGTTGGAAGATTTTTTTTATAAAAAATTGTATGATGAATGCTATCCTTAGAAAAAGCATAGAATTGCATCCTTCTTTTTATCAGATATCCTGATAGATATCCAACATCATATCCTCATTCCAGCCATTGTATTCAAACCTGCCTAGCCGTTTAAAACCGTTTTTCAGGTAAAAGCCGATCGCTTTTTCGTTATCACATTGAACACCGCCCCACAATATAATTCGTTTGATCCCTTTCGATTTCAGATCTGAAAGCAGATATTGAAACAAGGCATTCCCAACACCATAACTTTGCCATAGGTCTGCTACTGAGGGTGCATAGGTGCAATCGGTGTAAAGATTCAACTTCAGTCCGTACGATTCCAGCCGAAAACGATCGTGTTGTAAACAGCCAATTTTCAGGACAGAATAAGCGATAATTTCCTTTGTAAGGTTATCCAATGCGATATATCCCCAATGTTCGTCTGCTAGCTTATAGAAGTCAATGACCGCCGGTTTGTCAAACCCATGAGGTCCAAAACGGCTTTTCGTAACAGTACTCAGACGTTGCAGATAACCGCATAAGTGATCGATATTGTTGCTGCTTAGCCTGCAAAAGTAAACCTGTTTATTATTTTTCGCTTCAATGATCATCAGAATCCTCCTAATTAATGAATCGTCACTACCGTGAAGGACATATCCCTGTCTTATTACCGGATGATCAGTTTCACCGATTTCTTCACATTCTTATCAACGATCGAAAGAATATATACGCCGGCGGCATATCTTGAAACATCCAGTTGATTCTGAACCTGGTTTTCGGCCTTAAAATTAGCCAACAATTTACCATTCACAGAATAGAGAAAGAATTGTGCATCTGCACCCACTTCGCCGTTCACATAGACCGTTTGGCCGGTCATATAGACTTTAAAAGACGTTTCTTCCAACGTAGGATCGCTGCTGATTAAATCTGAAGTATGAAGGAAGAAACGGCCTGTTCCTTTCGCATCCGCGCTCACATTCGCAGTATATTTGGCATCTTTGAGATCGAGTCTCGTAAATCGATGGGTGACCCTGTCCTCGAGTAATGCCTGGCATCCTGCCGGAAGATTAACCGACTCAGCTGTAAAAGTAATTTCACCGCCCGATTTACAATCAATTCCAATGGGTATTTCATACTGATCGAAATCCTGATCAGGCAGACATTGCAGCGTGATATCAATTCCTTCGTCTTCAACTAATCTTGAATAGAGTGAAAAGTCAGGATTTGCCTTCATCATACCCGCATCATATCCCGGATCAAGCCCTTTCGTCGTATTTGGAATGAACTTGATCTCCGTTGAACTTGAACTGGTCTTTTGGGAAGCAATAATTTTAAGCGAAGGCCATTCGAGGTCCGCATCTTTGAACGTTAATCCGGCAGATGGCTTTTGCATTGTTTTGGTGAAACTAACATTCCCTCCTCCAACGACCGATTTGACGAAAAATCCCTGGGCTGTCTGCACACTCGAAATGGAGGTGGCATTGTTGATCACGATATATTCCGGAGTTGTTTTGGTGGTTGTAATATTGTTGGTATCCCAGACATAAACAGCGACAAACCCCGGATCAAGCACACTTGAATTAGCCGGATTTAAAAAGCCGTCATTGTTAATATTTCTAATATTTAAGGCTGAAGTGAACGGATTTCCGATACAATTCCATCCGTTATCATTTGCTGCTGTCGTCCTCGTTAAAGTTACATTCACCGTATTCGGATTTGGAATTCCGGTTGCATCTACGAAATGCGTGCCTTGTGCATCTGTATAAGTGCGGATACTAAATCCTTTCCCGCCCCCGATACTTCCTGCTGTTGTACTTGAAGATGCATAAACCATATACGGATTCCACAAATCAGTCACCGTATTATAACTGCGCATACCCGCTCCAATAATCGTATTTGGCGTTACAGTGGTATTGTATAAATCAGGAATTTCGGGATTATATTTTAAAAATTCATGAATCGACTGATCTTTAATCGGTGAAGAATAAAGGTGCCAATTAGGACTATTGGACATAAACCGTTCAACCTTAACCGTTCCGGTTCCGGTAAACAAGTCGCTGTGAATAAAAGATCCTGTTGAAGTTGCATTCGATTTCAATACCAAACAGGACCAATAATCGATCCGGGTGGGATAAACGGCAGGTAAAGGAGCCCGATAATCGAGGTTTGTATAATTATCGACGGTAAGAAGCGCACCCGGAGGTACTGTAAGTACCCCTTTGGTAATTGTAAGATCATGGGGAACCGTAATGGAAGAAGTACCTGACAATGTAACGCCGGATGCATTATCAATGATCAGGTTATAAATCTTATCTGAAAGAAAACGATTGCTTTCAATGGTCTGCGCCGAAGTTCCGGCATATACAACAGTAGGTGTCGTAGCATTTGCATCCAGCCGGCCGGAATTTGCTGTAATTGTATGCAGTAGTCGCATGGTTCCAAACAGCGTTACATTGTTGGCATTCGCCAATGTCAGGTCATAGACCTCACTGTTATAAAATGTTCCGGCAGGTATTACCTGGGAGGAAACACCTGCAAGCTCAATGTTTGAATTGATTGACGAAGCATCTACTTGTGCATTGTTCGTAAAGTAGAAATCTCCCTTAACGGTAAGTTTGTGGCCGTTGGTTACCATCCGGTAAGTTGCCTGAGCATTTATAATGTCGGTTACCGACCGATCCTGGTCAAGCTGACAATGTCTGAGCGGAGCATCATCGAAAACGATATCGGCATCCACAGGAGGGACTACAGTTCCTGTCCAGTTACCTGAATTGCTCCAGTCATTACTTATGGTTCCTTTCCATTTGTTTAGATTCGACTCCCATGCTCCCATGCCAGGCGTTAACCCTCGCGACCCCGAACCATAATCGACAACTATCCCAGTTCCATTAACACCGGTTAAACCTGCCTTAATTTTAAAATCGGCGGCAGCCACTGGTACAGCCCGGTAAAAGATTGGGTTGGTATTTGCACTGTTGACATCCTGACCTGTTACAATGGGGAGTGCAGTTTTATTTACGCCGTAAAAACCCATTATACTTCCGGGACCGGAAGTGAAATAGTCGTTAAAATTATTTGTGAGCGTTCCACCTGGTGCAGCGAAATAAATCGCAAAATGGGAACTGGTACCTGCACTTCTATACCTGGAATTGTAAAAGATATTATTGCGGTAATTGCGTGTTCCATTTGCAGCAGCGCAGTAAAACGCATATGAATTAATGGCCCCTCCGGTAACCACACCCTTGATATAAATCGTATTAAAATAGAAATTACTGGTTTGTGCAGCCGCACCGGTATCGTATACACCGTAAATCAGGTTTTGATTGTTACTTCCTAAACTGACAATATTATTTGAATAGGTGGTGTTTCCTGAAATAACCTGTATGCCAGCTAAACCGGCACCTGATGTACCTGCCGTAGACAGACTATGAATAAAGTTTTTAGAAACATCATTGTTGACAGTATTACTTCCTTCATAATAGATGCCAGTTACCCTGCCTGCAAACGTCGGGAATGTATTCGATAAATTGTAGATCGTATTACCCGTGATGGTTCTTGTACCATTTGTTCCGGTCAGCGCGATTCCAATGACTGATGCATTGTTATTAGACGCCGTATTGGCATTGGCAACCGATAAATTGTGAATGATATTATTCGATATCGTATTTGTTCCAAAAACAGAGACGATGCCATTGATGCAACCCGTTGTACCAACAATTGAATTGGAAGTTGCATTGTTTAAATTGGCAATCGTATTGCCGCTGATCGTGATCGTACCGGTACCAGCGTTATAAATTCCGTAAACGCTTTGTGCGTATCCTGTACTTGCAGAAATGGAATTGATACTATTGGTCGTCGAAGCACTTCCAATTGTATTGTTGCTGATCGCAGTAGTTCCCGCAGTTGCAGTTTTATTGATCCCGTAGAAATTAGTGGCGTTTGCACTGGTATTGGCGGCCACGATAGCGCCAATAATATTGTTTTGACAATCCACATTTCCTGAACTTGCAATATTAATTCCAACCACATTTGTCGCAGTTACTCCACCGGTAACCGTAATTGAACCCGTGCCGGTCGCTGCCCCAATCGTATTACCGGCTGTAGTGCCAACATTCACTTTACCTGCTGTAATATTTATGCCCGACCATGCAGCAGCTCCAGAATTGCCCCAAACCATATTTTTGATGGTATTGTTTTGAATACTGCTCACTGTCGCTGTTCCGACATTTACATTTATTGCAGTAAATGCACTATTGGCAGAAGCTGTTTTTGTCCAGGCAGTACCTCCACATGAAGACGATGATCCGCCAATGAAATTTCCGGATACCGTGAAGTTTACGCCAGCAGGATTGTTAATATTTATCACATTGTAAGCAACACCAGCCGTTGGGGCAAACGAAGTTGTTTCGTAAAAACTATTTCCCTGAATGGTCTCTCCGGTCGTAAAACTTCCCAGGTTAATTCCGGTTGAAGCCACTCCCCTGTTCAGAAAATTATAAATTTTATTATTGCTAAACGTGTTCCCGCTATTCTCTTTGGCTGATGTTCCAATAGAACAGATCGCGTTAACCGGTCTGTTGGCATCCGATGCATTTGTGATTAAATTGTTGTCAATTGTATTAGCATCATTTCCGGTTGTTCCGCTGGTTGTACTAATAAATACAACGCCGGCATTCGCATCGGTCGAAGCCCCCTTTATATTACAGTATTTTAAGGTATTATTGGTAGCATCGTTGATGAATCGGAAGGTCGAGGTTCCAGCTGTACCTGAAGAGCTTGTATTTGTAAAAGTCATTGCAGAAATTGTTCCTGTTCCGTCTTTCCGTCCGTCGAAGGTTACATGATCGCTGCCATTCAAATCCACCAAAGGCGCAGCCAGCGAACCTGTAACTGTAACTCCGATCCGGCCCGGAATAATCAGTAGATTCGAGTAACTCGAGAGTCCGGTACCACTGGCATTCAGTACAGCAGGGAAAGGCTCAATTGTATTCCCTCTGAATCTTATCGTCAGATCGCCCGTCCATGTTCCGTCATTAATTTTATCGAAAGCATCTTTTAAGGTTGTATAACCTTCCCGAAAGGTTGTACCATTCCAAACCTCAACAGGATTGGAGAAATATTCCCACGCACCCATCGTAGGTGATGTCGTACTCCTAACTATTTCATTGTAATCGTCCACAATACCTGTACCTGAAACCCCCGGTAATCCAACCTGTGTCTGGTAATCTGTCGGAAGTGTACCTCCCAGGTTTACAAGAAGCGGATCAACTTCAAGGCTATTGGCATCAAAACCGGTTCCTGTTTTCCATGCTGCCAATGTTGCATAAGGAGTAGCACCAACAAGACCAAATTGCTGTGAAAATTTATAATCATTGTAATCAACTGATGTATTTGCTTTGCTCTGAAGATAAATGGCATAATGGGAAATGACATTGTTACTGTTGGTCCGTCCATTCCACAAAATATTGTTCTTTATTACGGCCGAAGTAGGAGTTGCATTTAAGGATCTGAATGCATAGGTATTTGATGAACCTGTTGCAGCAATACCTGACAAATACAAAGTATTGTGATAAATTTGAATTGCATTGTTGCTGTTCGTCCACATTGCCCACATCGAACACCCGGTGTTAATCGTATTTCCCAAAAAGACGATATTATTTGCTGCAGTGAAAGCACCTCCATAAAGTGAAATCCCATGCAGATAAGCCTGGTCAGTAGAACTGATATAAAAGGAGTGAACGAAGTTTCGGGAGATTGCATTGGTTCCAGTCGCAGGACCCCAATAAAAGATCCCATACATTTCCAACTTTACATTTGAAGTGTTTGTCAAATTATATACTGCATTCCCTGTAATGTTTTGTGTAGTTCCATTCGCATCACTAAGTTGAGATATACCAATCAGTGAAGTATTTGCATAGTTAGCACCATTGGCAGCCCCACCAGATTTTAAATGGTGAACTTCATTATCGCGGATCTCATTTGATCCCGCAACAGTAAGAATTCCCCTGACACTTGAAGCCAGAGCAGTTTCGGTTGTACTGTTGGTGATATTGGCAATTGTATTTCCTGAAATTGTTGTATTCCCGGTTCCTGCTGAATAAATAGCGTATAGTAGTTGTGAGTTTCCGGTGGCAGGTGAACCAGTATTTATACTATTAGCCGATGTTTTACTCCCAATAATATTATCTGATATGGTTGTTGTTCCATCAGAAGCTGTTTTGTAAATACCATAAAGGTTTATTGCGTTCGTATTTGCGTTTGCAGTTGTAATTGATCCGATGGAATTGTTTTTACAATCCACATTATTAGCACTTGAAATATAAATTCCATAAACATTACAGTTTCCAACAGTTCCTGTGACAGTAATAGAACCATTTCCTGTGTCAGAACCAATCGTATTTCCCGCAACGGTTCCTAGATTAAGCGTTCCGGCCACAGCGTTGATAGCTCTGAAAGGCGAGGCATTTGAACTCCGAAAGCTAATATTGCTGATAACATTCCCCTGAATTGACGAGGCAGTGGTTGTCCCTACTCTTATCTGTATCGCGTCAAGCGTAAGTGGCCGGCTAGTTCCCGTTCCGACTGATAACGGAGCTCCACCGCACAGTGAGGTCTGGCCTCCAAAGTAATTATCTGTAAGTGTGAAATTATTTCCGGTAGCATTATCAATCATGACCATTTGATAAGTGGTATTTCCGGTAGGCTCCAAAGTAGTTGTTTCATAAAAACTATTCTTTGAAACAGTAATATCAGTTGTATATGCTCCTAGTAGAATGGCTGTTGAGACACCATCCAAATGCCAGAAATCGAATATGTTATTATTAAGAATTATATTTCCGCTGTTCTCATGCGAGGCCGATCCAACAGATAGGATTGCATTTATTGGTCTAATGTTAGCGTTACTGGTAATATCGTTATTCTCAATTGTGTTTCCATCATTTCCGTTACCTGTGTTGGCGGTTGAAAAGAGCACGATTCCACTTGCTGCATTTGTTTCCGAACCTTTAATAATACAATATCTTACCGTATTGTTTTCAGCAGAATTGACAAATCGAATTGTTGAAGTTCCAGCAGTATTTGAAGCAATTGTATTTGCAATGACCAGGGATTTTGTAGATCCTAATCCATTCACACTTCCGTCGAGAGTAACGTTATCGGCACCATTTAAGTCTATTAGCGGAGCCGCAAGATTTCCTGTTACAGTAATTCCGTCAACAGTCGGATAGATCTTGACTGTGCTGTAACTGGAGATTCCACCAGCACCTGTATATCCACTCTGGTAAAGTACAGCCGACGCTGCTTCGGTTGTATTGTTATTTATTCTAACTTCAAGTTCTCCCTTATACGTTCCATTGTTGATTGCATCAAATGCACTTTTCAGTGATATATAGCTGGCCTGCAGTGTTCCTTTCCATATTTCAACCGAATTTACAGTTCCACTGCATGCAACTTGTTTAGTTGCAGCTCTCCATGATGATATATCTATTCTTTCTAAGGAATAGGCACCGCTAACTAATCCAGCTTTCAAACGAACGTAAATGGTGGTAGTAGGCACTGTTCCTCCGCTTCGGGATAATGTAATGGCAGCTGACTGAAACCCGGAACCGGATGTTGCCGATATTTCGAGATTAGCAGAAGGTGAAACAGTAATATTTGCGGAAAGGTTCGTACCGCTCACCGTAAACGATTGTTCAACTGATGGTCCTGAACCCGTGGTATATGCAAAACCAGTTAACGATGCTGTTGATGTGACCAATGTTTGTCCAAGACTTCTATTATTAATCCCCGCAAATAGCAATAGCATTGTCCCAAAAACAAGAAACTTTGTCAGTTTGAGTATCTTATAGATAAAAAATACCTTATTCATAATATATTTCTAATTATATATTAAAATTTATAAATTTATTGTTGCGTATAATTGGGATATAAATGTATCAGATCCATATAAAACGGGCCTTGGAAATCGGTTCGCAATTTGGTCATATTTTGTTTTATTGTTTAAGGAGCGCAAGTTAGATAAAAAATATTAGAAATGAATACCAATAGAAATTAGTATTCATTTCTAAATTATGATATCTTTTCGTTTAGCTAATTGTTCTTTATAGTCCTTTTCGCAACCCCTTCAAAAGTCATTTTTACAGGTTGGATATAACCGTCTTTATCGAAATACATCCGGTCCATACAGGTCTCACGGTGATTACCATTTGTTGTATTTAGCGGACGGCGGTGATAAACGATATAATACTCATCCGTTCCAGGTATTTGAATTACAGAATGGTGTCCGGCACCCGTAGCTATTTTCGGATCTTGTTTCAGAATCTTATCGATTCGCTTAAACGGGCCTGTTGGTGAATCGCCAATGGCATATGCAACACTGTAATCGGGACCAGTCCATCCACCTTCAGACCACATCAGGTAATACTTGTTGTTGCGTTTAAATACAAACGGACCTTCAACATAATTTTGAGGTGTAATCTCTTTGTAAGTTTCTCCGTCAGCAAATGGGACGACAGAAAGCAGATCCTTACTTAATCGGACAATATTACAATGTTTCCAACCTCCATAGTACAGGTAGAAATCACCATCTGAATCACGAAAGATAAACTGGTCAATTGGCTGCGCACCGTTGTAAAACTTGCCAATCAAAGGTTTTCCCAATGCGTCAACAAAAGGGCCTTTCGGTTGATCACTCACAGCTACGCCTATTCCTCCCAATTCGCGATCGCTTTGGATATCGTTGGCCGAAAAGAAAAGGTAATACTTGTTGTTGGCATTGATAATAGAAGGTGCCCAAAGGGAATAGGATGCCCATTTTACATCTTTGATATCCAGTACATGCGGGTGCTTATCCCAATGAATTAAATCCTTCGAGGAAAATGCGTTAAAGAAGGTCTGTTTAAGATACTGCGGATTAATCGTATTCTTCTGTGCCTCTAGTTGTTCATCACTAAATTTTTCCGATCGGTCCGGCTTTCCATAATCATCTGAAAAGGTAGGGTAAATCCAATATTGACTTCCAAAAATAATCCCCTCAGGATCGGCATACCATCCGGGAAAGAGTGGGTTTCCGGAATTTTTTCCCGACAATTTCGTATCATTTTTCTGTGCATAAGACAGAGAGAAAGACATCACAAATACTAAAAGAACAGCAACAATTTTCATAAATTAAACCAATAATAAAATGATTACAAATACAACTCCTGAACCTGCGAAATAGAATCCCCGGCGAAAGTTTTTGTTCGCTGGTTTAAACATCCAGAAAGAGGAGATGGCCATAAAAATAAGAAGTATCCCTAAAATCAAATTAAACCAATGGGTAGGGGTCTTACTAATTGCTTTGTGAAGGCCGATAAATTTATTAAATGGGAAGATGATATCCTTTGAAGTATAAACGGCAACACCTGTAGCTGTATTGTAGGTTCCCGACTGAAACGAGATGATTTGCCCTTCCGTTTTAGTTACTTTGAAATCACTCAGGCGAAGTGCTTCACCAACCTTGGCTGGTTCCATATTTGAAGTCAGCTTTTTCTCAACTTTAATTTCTGATTTTAAAAATTCAGTATCCCTAAATATCAGGACGATTCCGCTAAGTGCATAAATAATAATCAATCCGGCAATAAAAAAGCCAATATCGCGATGTAAAACACGCATATAATAGTTGATTGATTTCTTCCCTTTGAGTTTCAACGTCGCATTCATACTGATAAATTCTTAGTTTAGGTTGTTTCATCTGATTAAGTCAACCATTTTATTTAAAAATGCAGATTGACAATCAATAAGTTTCCCTTTTATTCAATTATTTTGTTTAGCCAAATGTAATTTTCATCAGTGATATACGCAAATGTTCTGCCCTATTTAGATTGATTAAATCAATCTTTTGCATTTCCGGAAAACCAAAATGAACAAAGAATGATACTGTGATTTTCCTGTTTCTCCTTAATCAGTGATTGCCCAGGTTAAAAAATACAATAACTGTTTATCTTTATGATATCATTGATTGAACAAAAATGGTTTCCACCTGTTTTTAGTATCACGTAATGCAGTTTTCAATTACTTTCGTTGTCAGTTTTAAACTTAACAATCTAAATATCAAAATAGGTTTGAAATGGCCATTAAAATAAAACCATTCCTTATCTTTGAAAGATAAATTGATCAGCTTTTGAAACATCACCGGATGTTTAAATTTAATCTTAAAAATATGAATGCCATTCCGCTCTTTTTCACCAAAACCCCCATTTTAAATGAGGGTAAACCGGAAGAAAAAAGGAAAGAAATTCTCGATTATTTTCATAAGACTTTTGACATTGACGAGCAGCTTTTCGAAGCTTTTTCTGACCAGTCAGCAATGTATAGAAAAGCGGATCCCTTACGTCATCCGTTGATTTTTTATTATGGGCACACGGCTACATTCTACATCAACAAATTAATCATCAGCAAAATAATCACGGAAAGAATTAACCCTTTGTTCGAATCGATGTTTGCAATAGGGGTTGATGAGATGTCGTGGGACGATTTGAACACGAGTCATTACAGCTGGCCGTCATTTGTTGAAGCAAAGGAATACCGGAATAAAGTGAGGAAAACGATCGATAACCTGATTAAAACGCTCCCTCTAAACCTGCCCATTGGCTGGGACAATCCGTTCTGGATTATATTGATGGGGATTGAGCATGAAAGGATTCATATTGAAACCTCTTCGGTGTTGATGCGTCAGGTTCCATTGCAATATTTGCAACCGATCGCATCATGGAACATTTGTTCAGAGACTGCACCTGCCCCTGAGAATTCATTAATTCCTGTTGAAGGAAAGCAAATCAAAATTGGGAAATCGTTGAACGATTCGCTCTATGGATGGGATAATGAATACGGCAAACACGAGGCAGATATACAACCCTTTAAAGCTTCGAAATACCTGTGTTCGAATGGCGAATTTTTGCAATTTGTCGAAGCAGGCGGTTATCAGTCTCAGAATTTTTGGACAGAAGAAGGTTGGAACTGGAAAACTTATAAAGAAGCTGAACATCCGCTTTTTTGGAGAAAAGAGGGGTCAGACTGGAAATTGAGATTGGTTTTTAATGAAATTGCAATGCCATGGAACTGGCCGGTTGAGATCAATTTTCTCGAAGCAAAGGCTTTTTGCAACTGGAAATCAGAGGTAACCGGACTGCCAATACGTCTTCCATCAGAAGATGAGTGGTTTGTTCTTTACAAAAATTCAAATATCCCCGACCAGCCGTATTGGAAGAGTGCACCCGGGAACATTAATATGGAACATTTTCAAAGTCCCTGTCCTGTTGATAAATTCGGGTTCGATGAGTTTTATGACCTGATCGGAAATGTGTGGCAATGGACGGAGACACCAATTAATGGATTTGAAGGTTTTAAGATTCATCCAATATACGACGATTTCTCAACTCCCACCTTCGACACGAAACATAACCTGATCAAGGGCGGATCGTGGATCTCAACTGGAAATGAAGCGATCGGTAATGCGCGTTATGCATTTCGTCGTCATTTTTACCAACATGCAGGTTTCCGATATGTTGAATCTGCGATTGATGTGGAAATTCCAAAGGATGTTTATGAAACCGATCCGGAAGTAATTCGTACTTGTGAAGCTCAATATGGACCCGACTTCCTGGGCGTCAAAAATTACTATCAGCAGATTGCAGAACTGGCGATAAAATATGCAAGTCCTTCAAAAAAGAGTGTACTCGATCTGGGTAGCCGCACCGGGCGCACAACCTGGGAACTGGCCAAAGGTTTCGACAAAGTGACTGGTCTTGATTTCACTGCACGGACAATAAGGGTTGCTGTACAATTGCAGGAAAGCGGAAGTTTCAACTATGTCTTTCCCGAAGAAGGTGAACTCCTCTCCTATCATCAATTGAACATGAAAAACATGGGATTCGACAAACTTGTAAATAAAGTCACCTTTATGCAGACGGATGCCTCCAATATGAAATCGATATTTGAGGGATACGACGTTGTCTTGATCAACGATATTCTCGATCAGATGTACAATCCACGACATTTCCTTGCCGGCGTTCATAAACGGATCAATGAAGGAGGAAGACTCATTGTTGCTACAGGTTTCGATTGGAGCGTAGAGTGTACAAAACGTGAAAACTGGGTTGGAGGTTACCGCGATTCCGGAGAACAGATATGGGGAGAAAATGATCTTGCAGAAATCCTGAGCGAAACATTTATAAAAATTGATGGTCCGATCATTGTTCCATCTGTTAAACGAATCAACAAACGGAAATATTCCTATAATAACATCGAGGTTACAATTTGGGAGAAGAAATAAGCACTTAATTAAATCCCTTTGAGCAAGTTTTTGTGGCTTGCAACTGGCAGCAAGATAGCAGTTGCAAGCCTCTAACTGCCAGCTGACAATCTTACCGTTTTAGCAGTCTGAAAGCATGACTCCATTTGTTTTCGCGAAAGCCGGGGATGCACCACAACATGCAAAGCGGTTCAATGGCACGTGCCGCTTCTACAGCCCCCATATCTTCTGTTTCAAATCCAAATAGTTCGCATATTTCGGCAACTTCATCTTTGGCTTTTTGGTTATTACCGCAAATAAACATCGATGGTTTTTCGGTGCCAAAATCCGGATTAATCATCAGGCTGCCACCGATGCTGTTAAATGCCTTCACAAAATTTGCATCCGGAAATGCATTCTGCAACCGTTCCATCAGCGAATCATTCAATTCGGTAAAGAAATTTAATACACCGTTTTCAGGAGGAGTATCTGCGATGGGATTCGTCGTGTCGATGATTGTTTTATCAGAAAGATAGGTCCTCCCGGCCAGTTGCAGCGCATTTATTGCAGCAGATCCTTTCGTTGCCAATACAATAATTTCGCCAAACTGAGCAGCTTCAGCAAATGATCCGATTGATCCGCCATCACCTGCATTTGATTTCCACGCTGCTAATTTTGTCAGGTCACGGCTTCCGATCTTCACTTCGTAACCATACTTCAGAAAACCAGTAGCCAGTCTTTGTCCCACGGTTCCTGAGCCAATTATTCCAATTTTCTTTTTCATATCCTGTAAATTTAAGTCACTCTTTTAACAAGAGAAAAACTTAAATGTTTCAGAAGGGATCATAGTATTGCTTTCCTGGTTGGAAATGAGTTGATTTGAAAGCTCCGGCAATCAACTGGCAAAGTAATGTCCGGACCTTTTCAAACCCGACCTGAAATCAGCTTTGGTTGATGTTATAAGTGCTGTATCGCATACGAGATTCATCAGGAACGAATCGATTATAGGGCTAAAAGTACTGTCATTTGATGAAAAACGCAGGTTTTCTGATCAATGCCGGGAATTATTACATTAGTAACTTTTAACATTCTCCCAATTCCGGAAGTAATTCACCAAATGTCAGGAGTTATTCCACCAATAACTTGAAACATTCACCAAATGTCTGAAGTTATACCACCAATAACTTAAAACATTCACCCAATGTCTGGAGTTATTCCACCAATAACTTGAAACATTCACCCAATGTCTGAAGTTATACCACCAATTACTTGAAATATTAACCTAATGTCAGGAGTTATTCCACCAATAACTTAAAACATTTACCCAATGTCAGGAGTTATTCCACCAATAACTTAAAACATTCACCCAATGTCTGGAGTTATTCCACCAATAACTTGAAACATTAACTCAATGCCTGAAGTTATACCACCAATAACTTGAAACATTTACCAAATGCCAGGAGTTATACCACCAATAACTTAAAGCATTCACTTAATGTCGGAAGTTATTTACCAAATGTCAGGAGTTATACCACCAATAACTTCAAACATTCACTGAATAACGTATGGAGTTTACCGGATGTGGATCACAATTGCGTAACAGGAAATAGTTTATCGGGGAGTTTATCTCGATTGAATTCCGATGACGTTCGGGATTTTCCAAAAATGGTCGTTGTTATCGTTTTCGTAGGTCTTCGAAACGTAACTTCCAATCTTCGAAATGATTGTATCCGGTGTCTGGATGTAAAGACTTGCTTCCGGTCCGCCTTCAAGGTATACAGTGGTGCGAATATCGGGGATTAGCTGTATCATAAAATCAATCATCTTCTGATGTGTATACGGTGATCGGGCAAATATATAATAGATATTGCCTGTGATATCAGAGGCACTGATTACCATGCTGCAAGCTTGTCCAGGTCGTTTGTCCCAGGCCATTCTGGTACCATTGCAATCGATCATACGCATTCCCTGACACAAGGTATTATAACGTGTCCGGATAGATTCCCATTTGGTGCATTTCAAATCATACAACATTATCTCAGGGTCTGATTCTTTTTTCGGATTCATCGCCATCATTACATTGTAGGATCCATTCATCTTCCCATTATTGGTATGGGAATAGTTTTTCAGGTATCCTTTATTCGTTCTTGCATTAGCCATGTTAAACATGCCGGCATTCACCACCACGTTTACCTTAAATTCTTTTGCCCATGCATCTGCTGCCCTGTTTTGTTTTCCATGTTCCGATGAACTAAGCATCCTGAAATTGCAAAACCGGGGATCAGTCATTAATATGAAAATCTTAGAATCGTTCAGAATTGATTTTTCAGGGGCATTTGGTTCCCAAAAATAGATACCCTGTTGTAACATTTTCCAGTGGGGAAGCGAGTCTTGTTTTTCCTGAGCGTATGTTTTTGAATTTACATTCATCAAAAAGGTAAAAAGCAATGGCATAAAAAACAGTAACAAATTGCATTTTAAGCGGCTACCCATTATTCCAGTCGAATTTAATCCGTTTAAACGGGAACAGATCATACAGCTCACCCGAATAGTAATATTCGAAGGCAATTGCACCAAATGAGTAAGGTTTGCGGTGAATCATTACGGTTGAGCCACCAACAACAGGATTCTCTTTAGGTACCGAAACTTCGAATCCAATGTTATACAGAGTTGCCAGAATTTCAGGACGATCACCAATAGGGAAGCCTGCGCACTCCCATTGTGTTTTTATCTGTTTGATATTCAATGCAGCATACAGATAAGAGTAAAAATGATTTTTATAAGATGTGAGTCTTTTAAACCGCTCGTCTGTAATATTGTTTGTTTGAAAATCGAGCAGATGCTCATACTTTTTGCCAAGGTAAAACACCGATTCCCGATCTTTCAGGTTTCTTTCAATCGTTAGGGCTGTCGGAATTTTAATGCCGGTTACGCCCAAAGAGAATGTTGTTTCAACCGATAATATTTTCAATGGACCGATCCATTTTTTGTATGCTTCGCGTTCAGAATTAAAAAGCCTGATTTGTTCACCTACAAGAACGGCAACGATCAGACGGGGCTCAACATCAGTAAGATTTGCCACTGAGTCAATCAATGGCTTGTCTTTGGCAACTGCCAGTTTAAAATCTTCCCATTCGGCAATGTTCATCCATTCGAACACACTTCCGTTGTTTCTTTGACTGCCTGCTTTGGAATTCGCGACCTCAAAATCTTTTATCTCAGAATTATAACCCTTATTATTCTGCATGTATAAATTTACAGCACCTATCATTCGTTCTGCTTCTGAAAGGTTATTGCTTTTAAGATAAGCATTTAAGATATAGAGGGAGTTTTCGGGATAATACTTATTTAAAACCAATACGTTGTGAAAGAATTCAGCTTCTCTTCCATTTACCTTACTACTGTCGGAGGTACTCGACTGACCGTATTTATCTTTGAGTTCCTGGAAATACCGATCGTTATAATCAACTGCGCCAGGATCATTAGCAACATGCAATTTTACGGCAAAAAAAGCGGTGGTCAGGAAAAGGCCGATCAGGGCGAATACGACGATAAATCCGACACTAAAATACTTAAACCAATTGCGAAGAACGCCCTTGTTTGAATCTAATTTCATTACGTATGAGAAATCTCACTTTAAAAGTTGCGCAAAAGTAATTCAAAGGGTTCATCTTTATTCATATAAATGCATCTTTGCTGTGCAATTATCAGTTAAATAACGTTAAGGTTACAAATACTTTATACAACACGCTTAATCCCAGACAAATCGCCATTGTCCATCGGGCTGACGTTTCCATACAGTATGGAAGACACCCTCATTTTTAGTTGTATGACCAATACTATCAGTTGAAGTTAAGGTATATCTTCCATAAGTATAGCCCAGATCGCCCGAAGCGGAGACATCCGCAAAATCAGGTGCCCATTCCAGTTTAGAACCTTTTTGGGGGAAAGACGCGTATTGAAGGCGAATCGCTTCTTTTCCTTTCAATACCGTATTCCGTCGTAAAATTACAGCCGAATCAGCTGCAAAATAGACAAATGCCTTTTGAACACCTTCCGTCTGCACCATTGTGCAAAACTCCTTTTCAACATCAAAAAGCTCCGACTTTAATTTCTGAGGAGAAGAAGAATTTGGCGATATATCGCAAGAATTAATAATACTTCCCAAAGCAATTAACACTATGTATATCCTGATATTCATATATTTAAATTTTTAAAACAGGTATAACAAACATCACATTAATCATCATTCCTTCAATAAATCAACTGTTAAAAACAATCCATTTCACTTTTACGGCGTTTTAATTCATTTTGGAAAAAATCAGAAAAACCATCCTTTGCCCCCATCAATAAAAAAACGGATGTTCCCCTTTCACGCGCATCAGGATTTTCGACTTCACCCACTTTTGAAAAATGGTCAAACATTTTTTGAACGTTTTGATCGGGTGCATCCCCTACCAGCAATACATTTTTAATCTTCCTATTTTCGGGAATCCAGAATAGATAGTCAGTATTGAAAGAATATGCCTCTGCCATTTTACCACGGTTATAAAAATTCAGGGCACCAGCTTGTCCATAGTTATCACAAAACACCAAAGTTTCGCGTTTAACACTATCAGGTAAGGTATTATAAGCAATTAATGCTTTTGAAGCCATCTCCTTCCACCCAACCATATCTGCAAAATCCTGCGGCAATTCGTGATTTTTTCCATCTTCCCACCGCAGAAGACCCATCTCTTCAAACTTCTGTTTATTGTTTTTAATTTCTGCAGGAGTTATCAATGGGAACAAATATTTTGATATTCCAATAAAAAACAGCAGATCAAGGACTAAATAAACCGGAGCGATTATCTTAAATCTCAGCGGTAGTTTCTTTTCAAGTAAAACAGTCCCAAAAGCAAATAAAACAGGATAAAGACCTAAAGTATAATAGTTTTTGGCTCTCAACAACACAAAGATTGCCATTGTAATAATGAAAACGAATACGATTACCCGGTATTTCCGGAACGGCTGGTAATTAAAGAAACCAATAAATGCAGCAATGATCAACGGGAGTCCTCCGGATACTAACATTAATTGGTCTTCCATAAATCCAATCCGGCTCACATTGTTCAGCTGTGTTTCGTTCAATACCCTCATATGATCTATAACCGGAAAATGATGGATGTATTGCCAGAGTATATTGGGCAATAAGAGTATAAATCCACCAAATAGTATTAGGTAAAAGGATTTGGTAATAAACACTTTTCGCAAATCGGTTATCAGAAAAGCCCCAAATATCCCGGTTAGAAGAAAGATAATGTTGTATTTATTGTAGAATCCAAGCACGAAGAAAATCATTACACAAAATAGCCAGACCGCACGATCTTCATTAATAAACCTGATCAGGAAGTAGAAAACGAAGGTCCAGGCAAGAATATCGAATGAATTTGGCTGATACAAAATGTTGATCCTTGTAAATGCCGAAAAAATAAAAACAGAACTCACAAGAATTTTGGAAAAGATGCCACCTTTAAGTTCTTCAACAATCAACCAGATAGCAATCAGTGTAAATGCTCCGAATAAAGCCGGAAAAAACCGCACCCAAAATACATCCCCACCTAACAAATTAATCACGAAAGAGACCCATGACATCAATGGCGGAACGGAGATATAACCGGCAGCCAGGTGATTAGCCTGATCAAGGTAAAGAAATTCATCGCGGTGTAATTCGTAAACAGGATTGACAACAAGCATTTGCAACACCATTTTCACTGCAACCAGCAAAAAAAGTATCCAGTAATTCTTGAACAACAATTTAAATGTCAATTTCATAGCAGAAAGGTTTATTGACACAGAAAACCGAAGACTTTTCCATACAGGCAGCTCCTGGTTTTGTGTGTTTGAACAGCAACTCCCTGTTAGTCTATTGCAATACCTTAGAATTACACTATTTCAACCATTCCTCCAATGTATTCATTACAAGTTCCCGTTGAGATGCAGGTAATGTTCCTATTCTTGTACGATGGCTTCCATTCGGTTGTACAACTTTAAGTATCTTTTTATTTCCACGCGTTTTTGCCGCGGAAGCCGTCCATGGATCGTTGCCTCCATAAATCAGCAGAATTTTATCGGCATCCTTTTTCAAATATTCTTTCACCAGTAAACTCATAGCCGGATCATATATGAAGTTAGTGGAAGCAGGCATGAATAATTTCAAAATATAACCCTTTGTATCGGTTAATTCCATCAAACCCTTAAATGGCTTTGGATTATACCCATAATAACCTAGCTGTTTCAGTGCCTGAACGAAAAATGGATAGGTTGATTTTCCGGTTTCAATATCAAAATAGTCGGGAGAGCAGATTTTAATCAGGTAATTAAAGAGCTCCTTGTCTGTTTCTGTGGGAACAGGAATCACTTCTGCAGAAGGGCTCGACGTGGAAATTTCGTCATAAACCATTGGTAAAGAAGCAGTAGCTTCTGGAATATCGGTCGCCGACCGACCCCATTGCCAAAAAGAGAAAGCAAATTCAAGCACACAATAGTCATATATTTCACTGGTACTGGTCCTGAATTTATAGTTTTTTTCCTTACATAATTGTTCAAAAAGTGGCATCAGTTGTTTTTTCCTGCGTAGTAAATCCCTTTGGCATCTTGCTACTGCTTTTCGATCAGCGGCAGTTCCAGCCTTGTGCCGGATAAATTTGTCATGCCGTTTCTCCTCTACCGAAAAGTTAAGTGGCGCTACATAGGGCACTGATATCTCAACATCCTTTGGATAAAGGGCTCTGTGATAAAGGACCGTTTCTCCTCCTTTGCTGATGCCGGTACTAATCCATTTTTTTGTATAAATTGGTTTGAATAGCTCAACAATATGATGATGATCAGCCGCTGCATTCTCAACCGTGAGATATTTCCAGTTGATTGAATCGGGAACCGATTTGCCAAAGAAACGGTGCTCAACAAATAGTTGATTGGCTTTCAGCAAGGGACAAAGTTCATTCAGGTATTTAGGAGTGGCGCCATATGCTCCCCCATAGCCTTCAGTTATAAAAATAACGGGTTGATCATATCCTAAATTTGAAAGTACAACCTGTTGCGAAAATGAACCAAGTTCCGGATGTTGATGATCAATGGGTTGCTTTACCATGATGATCATTGCCTCTGTAAAAAAAGGGTTGTGCTCCATCTTTTCGACAGAGATAATTCCGGGTAAACTTTTAATCCGCTCTTCGAGGTTCTGTGAAAACCCGATCTGCCATGTGGCGATCAGCAAAATAACGGACAGGGAAAATCTTAAAAATCTGGTCATGATTAAATTAATGAGTATAAGGCTTCTTTGTTAGTTTTTCTGAATTTTAAAAAACAAGCAAGTTCTAAAGTGCAATCAAACCATCAACCAGGTTTGCTTTCTCGTAAATTGTTATGATTGACGCTGCATCTGGCATCATTTGCTTGCATGAAAGGCTGATAAACTTGATATCCTTCGAAGTATTATAAGTAATTGTTGCAGGATCAGCAAATAAGTTCTTTACCTGTTCAAGTTTCTCCTTATTATTGTGAATGATAAACTTAAAATAATAGAGCATTGGCCACTCTGAATTTTCAGAAAGCAATTCACGAAATTTCTCAATATTATCACTCATTATTTGAATTAATTAACTGTTCAACTAAATTATACTTGTAAAAAAAACTGCAGGCAACTGGCGGCTAACAACTGGTTATTGGCTTAAGAAAAGACGCATTGATTGCGTCTATAATGTATTCTACCAGATCATCTGCACAAATCCTTTCTTTCGTCGTCGTTCCCCGTCACGCCCCACAGCATCAACCACATAAAAATAGACACCAGGTGTAGCCAGCTTACCACTTACTTTGCCATCCCAGGCTGCAAGCTCCGAATCGGCTGGAATATATCCTGATTTACTGAATTTATGAACAATACGACCCCACCTGTTGAAAACCTGAAAATCAAGTGATTCAAGCGAACGGGTTTGTATCACTAAAACATCATTTACGCCGTCGCCATTTGGTGTAAAAGCAGGAGCTACTTTCACAAGCGAAGTATCGACAACAATGTAATCTTTCAGATAAGATGTATCACGACAGGTATACCCCGCACTTTGTTTGGCAGAAACGAGTTTTACTTTGTACTTACCCGAATTTTCGTAGGTGTAGACCGGACTTACCTCATAGATTTGTGCGAGATAAGAAGTGTCGACTTTACCCCCAGCCGATCCTTCCGAATCGAGTATGGCTTTATCAACATATAGAAACCACTCAAATTTATCAGCGTCACCATTTTCCGATTCGTTCGTAAATTTCACCTCCAATGGAGCCTCAGGGATCGTAAACTGGGCACTTAACTCCTGATTGGCTTTCCACGAAAACTTTGCTTTGGTAACAATTGATTCATAAGTAACCTGACTACTTTGCATACAACCTGCGCGATCGGTTACTTCAAGACGATAAATACTATTTTTTGTTGGTGGACTGAAAACTATTGGATTCTGAATTGTTGCTGCGGGTATATTCCCATCACGGTACCAAACGTATTTATACCCGGCATTAATCGTTACTGGTTGACGCGACGACAAATCGTAATACAAATAATTTAAGCCTGTTGCACCACCTTGTAATTGAAAAGACTGACAATTAGATTCTAAAATAGCAGATGTTACTTCTATCCATCCATTCATTATCCATGCGCGGTAGAGATAATCAACGCCGTTCTCGCGGAAACTAACCCTATAGCAACCATTATCAAGTCCTGTTAATGCCGATGAACCTCCTGTTTCATTGGTTAAAAAGCTAAATGTTCCTGTCGAAGAATTAAACTTTTCCCACAAAAAGGTGACTTGTGAACCAGCTGAAGTTGCTTTTAAAGTACCGCTTTGATGTCCGTTTGCTCCGCAGAAATAATAAATAAAATCTTTTCCGGAGAACACCGGATAAGAAGTTTGTTCTGCGAAAGAGGCAGAAGGAGAAGCAAGAGATTGTCCGGCAACGAATTTCACTGAAAACAAAAGGAAAATTGATAGAAAAATTCCCAACCTGACAATACGAACCTGTTCCATTAAAAGCATCTTTCAGTTATTGATTTACAATATTACAAAATTAATCATTATAGAAGAAACAGAATATTTGTTCCAAAATAGCCAATATTCAGACAGGTCGGTTTATCTTTGCGCCATTCGCGCGTAAAACCGGAATATAATAATACGAAGTACTTAAATTACAACGATTTGTCAAATTATCTTGAAAGTCTGAACAGCGCGCAACGCGAAGCTGTAATCAATACAGAAGGAGCTTCACTCGTGATTGCTGGTGCTGGTTCCGGGAAAACACGTGTACTCACCTATCGCATTGCTCACCTGTTAAAAAACGGAGTGCCGCCATCGGCGATTCTGGCACTTACCTTCACAAACAAGGCAGCGCGTGAAATGAAAGAGAGGATTGCCACCGAGGTAGGACAAGATATTTCGAGGCACCTATGGATGGGAACTTTTCATTCCGTGTTCTCAAAGATATTACGTGCCGAGGCAGAAATAATCGGTTACCCTTCCACTTTTACAATCTATGATACCCAGGATTCGAAGAGCCTGATAAAATCTGTCATCAAAAGTCTTAACCTCGAAGATGCCACCTACAAACCCAATATCGTCCTGTACCGCATATCTACGGCAAAAAATAACCTGATCACACCTGTGGCCTATCATCAGAATGCGCAGCAAAAAGAGGCAGATCAGGCAGCCCGAATTCCGCGAACGGGTGAAATTTACCTTGAATACTCAAAACGATGTAAGAATGCGGGAGCGATGGACTTTGATGATCTGTTACTTATTACAAATATCTTATTTAAGAATCATCCGGAAGTACTTGCCAAATACCAGCATATGTTCCGCTATATTCTGGTGGATGAGTACCAGGATACCAATTTTTCGCAATACCTGATTGTTAAAAGACTTGCCGAAAAGTATCAAAATATCTGCGTGGTTGGCGACGATGCGCAAAGTATTTACTCTTTCCGCGGAGCAAGAATCGAAAATATACTTAACTTCAAAAACGATTACCCGGGATTTACCACTTATAAACTGGAACAGAATTACAGATCTACCCAGGTAATTGTCGAAGCTGCCAATAGTTTGATTGCCAAAAATAAGCACCAGCTTCAAAAAACAGTCTTCAGCGAAAATGCCAAAGGAGAGCGAATAAAAGTTCTTACCGCGACAAACGAACACGACGAGGGATATCTTGTCGCAAACGAGATTTTTGATCATCGGATGCAGGATCACAACAGCTTCTCCGATTTTGCAATTCTTTACCGGACCAATGCGCAATCGCGTGTATTTGAAGAAATTCTACGCAAGCGTAATATTCCTTATAAAATCTATGGTGGATTGTCTTTTTACCAGCGAAAGGAAATTAAGGATATTCTCTCCTATTTCAGATTGATTATCAATTCGAAAGATGATGAATCATTTAAACGAATCATCAATTATCCGGCCAGAGGAATCGGAGTCACCACCCTTAACAAACTCGAAGATGCTGCCGGATCTTCAGGCTGTAGCATCTGGGAAGTTGCCACTTATCCCGAAAGGATGTTATTAGCCGGGCTGAATGCAGGTACAATTAAAAAAATCAGCAGCTTCACTCAGCTAATCAGCAAATTCACAAATCAGTTTGCTACCACTGAGGCGTATGAAATGGCCAATAAGATTGCTTCCGAATCGGGAATTCTAACTGAATTATACCAGGATAAATCTCCCGAGAATCTTAGCAGATACGAAAATACGCAGGAGTTATTAAATGCGATTCAGGACTTTTCAATTGCTGCCAAAGAAGAAGGGCGACCCGATGGTCTACAGATATTTATGGAAGATGTGGCTCTTCTGACTGATCAGGATAACGACAAGGATGGCGATACAGATAAGGTAACACTAATGACGGTTCATTCTTCGAAAGGACTCGAGTTTAAAAATGTCTTTATCGTTGGACTGGAAGAGAATCTTTTCCCGTCAGGATTCTCCGGTACGCTTACATTATCAGAACTTGAAGAGGAACGCAGGCTCTTTTACGTGGCGCTTACGCGTTCCGAAAACAATGCTTGGCTGTCGTTTGCACAGCAAAGGTTCAGATGGGGTAAGCCGGAATTTTGCAATCCAAGCCGATTTATTGGAGAAATAGATCATCAGTTCCTTGATGTTCAAAATAGCCGTTCGATTCCACAGTTTAGAAACCAGGAGCTTAGGGACGATAATAGCAATCGCCATCTACAACGGGATGAAACCAGGTACACACCGCCCAAAAGACCTGAAGTACCAGGTCAGCGCATGCAGATTGCCAGAAGTGTGCTTCCTTCAAGTACTGAACCTTTTGTCAGTGATAGTCCTGAAAAGATTAAACTTGGGATGTTTGTTGAGCACGAAAGGTTTGGGCGCGGAAAAGTACTTAATATTGAAGGGAAAATGCCGGACCTTAAAGCGAAAGTGTTTTTCCCAAATGCAGGAGAGAAGAATCTGCTCCTTAAATTTGCAAAACTAAGAATTTCGGATCAAATAGATTAATACTCCAGCCGATTTGAAATAACAATTAAAAACGATTAGCTTTGTAGATTCAAAACAACTAAGATCTGCAATGCCGGTTTTATTTGATAATTAATTAAGAGACAATGATAGAACGCGATTATAATACCCAACGTAAAAAGATGAAACTTCCCGAATATGGCAGAAGTATTCATAAAATGGTTGATCATATCATGCAGATTGAAAATCGCGAAGAGCGGATTCTTGCCGTCAAAGCAGTGATTGACGTTATGGGCATGATGTATCCCTACCTTCGCGATATCAATGAATTCAAACACAAACTTTGGGATCATATCGCTATTATGTCTGATTTTAAGCTGGATATCGATTACCCATACGATCCACCCAAACCGGAAACTTTCATTGAGAAGCCGCGACTGATTCCTTATGGCCAAAGTAACATCAAATACCGTCATTATGGTAAGATCATGGAAAATTACATTACTGCTACAGCGCAACTCGAAGATGATAATCCTGCCAAGGCTGTAAATACGGAGATGCTGGCCAACCAAATGAAAAAATCATACCTGGTTTGGAATAAAGATGCAGTAGAAGATTCGAAAATTCTGAAAGATATGGCTGATCTTTCAAACGGAAAACTAAATCCAAAACCGGATATGCGTCTTCAGGAGGTCAGCGATATTTTCAAGCCTCAACCAAAGAAAGGCAAAATCACTAATATGTCTTCGAATCAATCGAACATATCGAATCATCCCCGTAAACGTAAATAGGCATTAAGAAGTAGAAATGGCAAGGTTTATTATTGAAGGTGGTAGCCGCCTCCATGGAGAATTATCACCGCAAGGCGCTAAAAATGAGGCATTGCAGGTGATTTGTGCAACTTTGCTCACTTCACAGAAAATCACAATCTCAAATATACCCGAGATCAGTGATGTATTGAAACTCATCGAAATTCTCAGAAATCTGGGAACCAAAGTTGAGCGGGTTTCGAAAGGAAACTTCTCATTTCAATCGGATGCGATCAACATTGACCAGCTTAATTCGGAGCTGTTCTTCTCCCAGGCAGGGAGCCTTCGCGGCTCATTGATGATCATTGGGCCGATGCTTACACGGTTTGGCGTTTGCATTGTACCTCAACCCGGCGGAGATAAAATTGGAAGAAGAAGACTCGATACTCATTTTCGTGGTTTCGAAGCTCTCGGAGCCACTTTTACTTACAACAATGCTGAATCCTCCTACCGTGTTGAGGCAAAACAACTGACAGGTTGCTATATGCTACTCGACGAAGCATCGGTAACAGGAACGGCTAATCTTGTGATGGCTGCGACACTTGCAGTCGGAACAACTACCATCTATAACGCAGCCTGCGAACCATATTTACAACAGTTATGCAAGATGCTGATTTCCATGGGAGCCAACATTCAGGGAGTAGGATCCAATCTTTTAACGATTAAGGGAGTCACTTCACTAAAAGGATGCATTCATAGATTGTTACCCGATATGATTGAGGTTGGAAGTTTTATCGGTCTCGCAGCAATGACAGCTTCAGATATTACAATTAAAAATGTTGGATACGATCAACTGGGAATCATCCCTGAATCTTTCCGGCGTTTTGGCATCAATATGATCCGTCAGGGAGATGATTTGCACATTCCCGCGCAGGAGCATTATGAAATTGAGTCTTTTATTGATGGTTCAATTCTTACGGTTGCAGATGCGCCATGGCCTGGATTAACTCCCGATTTACTAAGTATTTTCCTTGTGATTGCAACACAAGCACGGGGAAGTGTGTTGATACACCAGAAGATGTTCGAAAGCCGGTTATTTTTTGTAGATCGTCTGATCGAAATGGGTGCTAAAATTATTCTTTGCGATCCACACCGTGCAACAGTGATTGGTCTTGATAAGGCCCATAATCTAAGGGGAATGAGAATGAGTTCACCAGATATCAGGGCCGGAGTAGCCTTGTTAATTGCAGCATTATCGGCCACCGGAAAATCAACCATAGACCATATCGAACAGATTGACCGTGGATACGAAAATATAGACCTCAGGCTCAATGCTATCGGCGCTAAAATCATCCGTGAGTAATCCCTGAAAATTATAAATACAAATTATGGAACATATGAAAACAGTTATATTCGCATTATCGCTTGTGCTGGCTACATTTCTGGCAAACGGTCAATCTCCCCGGGAAGGAATTCAGATTGGGAACAAAGCGCCTGAAATTATTGAAAACTCAGTTAATGGTCAGTCGCTGAAGTTATCGTCACTTGCCGGGAAAATTGTATTGATCGATTTTTGGGCTTCATGGTGTCGTCCATGCAGAAATGAGAATCCATCCGTTGTGGCAGCATATGAAAAATTTAAGGATGCCTCATTTAAAGGAGGAAAAGGATTTACCGTTTTCAGCATTTCGTTCGATAAGGATGTTGATGCCTGGAAAAAAGCAATTCAAGCCGATCGTTTAACATGGGCAAACCATGTTTGCAAACCGGGGAGTACAGCAGATTATATTAATTCCTACCAGATTAGATCCATACCTTCCAGTTTTCTGATTGATGGTAACGGCGTGATTCTGGCGACGAACCTCAGGGGCACTGCGCTTGACGAAAAGTTGGCTTCGTTGAGAAAATAGAAATTACCTCACAAAGCAATTTTACGGATACCAATTTGTCTGCATCAAATGACAGCAATGTATCAGACATTGTGCCATTTTGTCTATGAATTGAAAATTGGCAAAATTTTTGAACGCTATTCAGAAGATATTTTGGTAAGTAATTTAACAAGGGCGTAATAAGGGTAAAACGTCCCCGGAATGCACCGACGGGAACCTTTATACTATAATGAAATTCAATTTTTTTAAAGATAAGAATTCGCAGATGAAGAAGAAGGATCATAAAGAGAACACAAAAGTTGAAAAAAACAAGATTGTTGATTTAAATACTGATAATCAACTGTCTGTTGAGGAAACAGCAGCAATGGAATCCGAAAAAAAGGAACAAGAATTACCAATTGAAGAGTTACCTGTACTCGATGAAAAGGAGTTATTAGAGGTAAAAATAGCGGAACTTGAGAGTGCCAACAAAGAACTGAATGATAAATATCTCCGTCTGTCAGCAGAATTTGACAACTACCGCAAACGGACGTTAAGAGAACGGATGGAACTGACAAAAACGGCAGCGGAATCGGTTATGTTGAATATTTTGCCGGTAACTGATGACTTTGAGCGGGCCATGCATTCAATTGAACAAGGAATGGATTTTGAAGCGACAAAAGAAGGCATTTTATTGATATATAATAAATTCAAAGAATTTAACAAGCAAAACGGGATCACTGAAATAGAGGCGATAGGAAAACCCTTTGATACCGATTTGCACGAAGCACTGACAAAAATACCTGCTCCTTCAGAAGAATTGAAAGGCAAGATAATTGATGTGATTCAAAAAGGATATTATCTGAACGAGAAGGTTATCAGGTTTGCCAAAGTTGTGGTGGGCGAATAACACAAACAGGTTAATAAACCGCACAATAAACTGAAAATGGCTAAAAGAGATTACTACGAAGTTTTAGGTGTAAGCAAAAGCGCGAGTGCCGACGAAATAAAGAAAGCTTACCGGAAAAAGGCGATGCAATATCATCCCGATAAAAACCCGGGAAATAAGCAGTCTGAAGAAAACTTTAAAGAAGCAGCAGAGGCTTACGAAGTGTTGAGCAGCGCTGAAAAGAAGCAACGATACGACCAGTTTGGCCATGCCGGACTAGGAAACCAGGGAGGTTTTAGCGGCGGAGGCGGTCGTTCAATGGACGATATCTTCTCTATGTTCGGGGATATCTTCGGAGGTGGTGGTTTTGGCGGATTTAGCGGCGGAGGCGGAAGAAGCCAACGTGTTAATCGAGGTTCTAACCTTCGGGTAAAAGTAAGTCTCGATTTAAGCGAAATCGCACATGGTGCTGAGAAAAAACTCAAGGTTAAAAAATATGTAACATGTAATACTTGTCATGGAAGTGGCGCAAAAGGTAGCAGTGGGTTTACGACCTGTTCAACCTGCCGCGGATCGGGACAGGTAACCCGTTTAAGCAACACCTTCCTTGGACAAATGCAAACAACCTCAACGTGTCCGACATGTGGAGGGGATGGAAAGATCATCTCTCACAAATGCGACACCTGTTATGGTGAAGGAATTGTTCAAGGCGAAGAAGTAATAACAGTTAAGATACCTGCCGGAGTTGCTGAAGGAATGCAGCTTTCGCTGGAGGGTAAAGGAAACGGAGCCCGTCGCGGTGGAATGCCAGGCGATCTGCTAATCCTTATTTCGGAAGAAGAACATCCGGAACTAACACGCGATGAAAACGATCTGATCTATAATCTCTACCTTTCGTTCCCCGATATTTCATTGGGTGTCACAACCGAGATCCCTACGATCGACGGAAAAGTGAAAGTGAAAATTGAGTCGGGAACACAACCTGAAAAGATCCTCCGCCTTCGCGGAAAAGGATTACCGGATGTAAATGGTTATGGTAAAGGTGATTTATTGGTGAAGATCCATGCATGGGTCCCACAGAAATTAACCGCAGAAGAGCGCAAAACACTTGAAAAACTCCAGGTTTCACCCAACTTTATTTCGCCGGAAGGAAACCAGGACAAAGGATTTTTTGATAAAGTGAAGGATATGTTTGAATAACGGAAGTATCCAATATATTTGATCAACGGAGCAATGTCAATAAGGTGATATTGCTCCGTTTTTTTCACCCGCACCATTCAAATACCTGCAAACCGAAAGAAGACTACCAAATTTAGTTGTTTGCGCTTGCTGTATAACCGTCCATTCCGGCCAGGCAACTACAAGTGTTACAAATGCCGCACCATCGCTGGTATTATCAGAATCAACAATCTCAAACCCGTTTCGTTCGAGTGCCTTCATTGTCCAATCAACAGCAATTCCCTGTCCACGAACAGCCGCCTTACGTTTCGTTTGTTTTCTGATCCGGAAATCACCCTTCTCCTGGTCGAAAAAGAGGTGCTCACTGTGAAATAAATCGGCAAAATTCCCATTCAGAATTAAATCTTCGGGCGAACCTTGCTTGACAGAATCATTCAGCATTACCCACATACGATCAGATTCGGCAATGGCTGTTGTTAGATCGTGCGTCGAAAACAGGATTGTTTTTCCCTTTTCGCTGGCAAGTTCGTGTAGGATATGCACAATCTCGTACTTATTCGATAGGTCGAGAAAAGCAGTTGGTTCGTCCAATACAATCACATCTGTATTTTGGGCTAAAGTACGGGCAATCATCGCTTTTTGTCGCTCACCATCCGAAATGCAATTCACCATCCGGTTTTCGTAACCCTGCAATCCGACAGATTTAATTGCCTCTTCCACAATATACCGATCTTCATCGAGCAGTTTACCAAACCAGTTGGTGTGCGGATAACGACCTAATGAAACAAGGTCGAAAACAGAAAGATTCGGAACACGGATAATCTCAGTCGAGACAAAACTCATAAGCAATGCGAGTTCCTTTTCACGGTAAGCATTCACCTGTTTTCCCATGATCATTACATCACCCCCCATCGAAGGTTGAAATCCAGCAATCGTTCTTAAAAGCGTGCTTTTGCCAACACCATTTCCACCAATCAGTGCGACAAGTTCACCTTTAAGGGCATAAAGCGAAATATCAGATTTCACCACATTCACAGAATGGTTTTTTGCCTTGTAACCAATCGAGGCATTATTAAGCGCTATGATTTTTTCTTCCTGAATCATACCATTCCGCTTTTTTTGTTTCGAACAATGATCCATATCACAATCGGAATACCGAGCAATGCGGTCACAGAATTGACGGGTATCGTACTTTCGGAACCAGGAAGCTGCGAGATAATATCGCTGACAAGCATCATTAATGCACCGATTAAAATTGTTCCGGGAACGAGCAGACGATGTTTTGCTGTCTGCAAAAGCATCCGCGCGATGTGGGGAACTGCAATCCCGATAAACCCGATGGGACCGCAAAATGCAGTAATACTTCCGGCAAGTATACAAGTAGAAAGAAATATCATCAACCGGGCAAACCCTATGTTCATCCCCATACTCCGTGCATAATTTTCGCCCAATAAAAAGGCGTCGAGAAATTTAGAAGAGAAAAAGGCGATGGATATACCAATCAGGACCGACGGAAATAAAACCGATAACTGGATGTTTGTTACACTTCCTAAACTTCCCATTGTCCAAACAACAAATGACTTCAACATCGATTCGTTGCTAAAATACTGGAGAATATTTACAACCGATGAAATGGCGCTTGAGATCAGGATCCCGAGGATCAGAATGGTCATGATATCTTTGATACGGGCAGAGATCATCACGATTACAAGCAAAACCAATCCTGAACCAATCCATGCAGCGGTTACAATGCCCCATGAACTTACAGCAGAAATAATACTTTCACCCAGCATTCCACCTGTACCAAGTACAAGTAAAGCAACACCCAGGCTTGCACCGGAACTGACACCTAAGATATAGGGACCTGCCAACGGATTTCGAAAAACGGTCTGCATTTGCAATCCGGCCACTGACAATGCAGCGCCCGCCAAAATTGCTGTAAATGCTTTTGGTATCCGAAACTGTTTAATGATCAACACAACCTGTGAATCTGCATTTTCAGAACGGAAAATGGACTGTAAAATATCTGGTATTGAAATATAATACGACCCAACCAACAGATCCGCAAGAAAAAAGATCGGTACGAGCAATGTCAAAAGTAATAGTATCCGAAAAGCCCGGCTACTATTATTCTTACTTGTAAATGCTTCTGCAACCACTACTCTATTTTTTTGTAGAAATTAAAAACTTTTCCGCTGTCACATTCCGGATGAAAAATTTTCACCAGATCCGACAGAATCAAATCGGGTCTTACAACACCGCGTTCCCAGTAATCGTTTCCACCACCCGGACTCATCTGTAAATTGTTGTTAAATATAGCTTTTTTTCTAACCTGCGGAAAAGCAGTGAAACGGCTGTCAGTTGACAGCAGTTCATTAAACGTATTTACCGTACCGCAATTGATCCAGAAATCGGCTTTTGCCGACCGGATCACCACTTCTTCGAGGGATACGACAAAAGCCTCACGCGAAGTATTTTCATGCCACAGGAATTCTCCGCCTGCATCACTGATCATTGCAGCCAGGTTCGAGTGACCGCCCGCTATCCACCACGCATCTTTGTAAGGTAATCCGGTCAAAACAACAGGATGGCTTTTAACCGCAGCTACCTTTTGCTTTATTTCGTTGTAGTTATTTTCGATTGTTGAAAAATAGTCTGCAGCTTCCTGATCTTTATTATAAAATGCCCCCACAAACTTTATCCATTCTGCCTTGGCAAGTGAATTCTCTTCGAGGTATTCTCCGTTTAGAATGACATTCAAACCAAGATCGCGAAGTTTATTAATAAATCCGGTTACCTCACCTCCTACTCCGTAAGCCATTATCAAATCGGGTTTCAAACTCAAAATCAGCTCATAATTAATGCCCTGATCATAGCCGACATCAAATACCGTTTTGGAAGCAACTGCTTTAAGTACTTCCGGATCTGACACAAATCCAGCACCTGAAAGCGCCTTTAGTGAAGGAATTTCATTGAGTGCACTTAAAAAACCTATATGTGAGGTTGAAAGACAAATTACTCGCTTAACCGGAGTTTTAATCACCTCCTTCCCTGCCAGTTCTGCAGGAATTTCTTTATCCCGATCAACAAGATAATACTCGAATTGAATGCCGGAAGATTGTTGCCAGGGATCTAATACAATTACCTTTCGGTATTTCCCATGATTACTGATCGTAAAACCCTTGGCATAAGCAACCTGTAGTTTATCACCAGAAGAAGAAAGATCAGCAGGTTTTTTCTTGCCGGGCGCACAACAAACCACTCCCCAGATTAAAAAAGGCAGCAATAAAAAGAACCTGTTTCCGGGATATTTTAAAGGAAAAATTTGTAACGCATTGCTGCTGTTATTTGTATGCATGATGGCTGCCATTTCAAACCGGAACCCGTGTTTCAGTTTAGATCTGTAATTGCGATCGATCCACTGACCTAAACGGGTTACAAGTAACCTGTAACCAGCTATTAACTGTTCACTGATTAATAATACAGAAGAAAAATTGCCCATGCGTTTCGATCTTGAACTAAAAATTTGTCCAAAGTTAACTTAACAAGATCAATTATTTGGTATAATTTACCCTGATTTTGATCACCTGGCGTGCGCTGACAGTTTCAATCGTCAGAAAATACACACCTGTATGGTAATGATCCAGGTAAACTTCCTTTGGAGTAACCGAGAGCATTCGCTCTTCCGTAAATAACTTATGTCCAAGAATATCGTATAAGCTAATGACTCCATATTCTTCAGTCCCCTTATTAAGGAGCAGGATATAATTGGCAACTACCGACTGCGGATAAAGAACCTCAAATTTCTGCCCTTCAGTACCTCCGGGATTCCCATCAGTTGCAAGTGTATTCTGACAACAATTGGCATTAATCATCAATGAAGTCGAAATTCCCAGTTCCGGAATCCAATAAAATGGTTTCCATGTGTTACCTGTTTTAGCGAAAGCATCATTCAGGTTTAATTTCAGTCGATCGGCCGAATGGAAAACAGCAAAAGTATCTGTTACGTTTGTATAGTTTATATCGAAACCAATAAAGAAGTTTTTCAGAATAACAATCGGACTAGGCAGGGCAACGTAATTCATCTTACTCTCACTCAATAAACTATAAGGCAAATCCATCGTTACCAACTCGCTTCCGGGGACCCCGCTTGTCTCATCTTCCTGGTATACCTTCAGCGTAATCTTGCTGTTAGCATTGGAAACATCGGAAGATAACTTAGCCACGCCAATGGATACTGAGGAGAGAAGGGTCTTTTCTGTCTGACCGAACCGCTCTGCATAACTGGTAATCTTCAGTATATTATGACCCGACTTATATCCCCCTGATGAATTGGAAACATTTTGAAGGATATACTTCTCGCCTACTAAGCCATTTGTAAATTGTGTGCAGGAAGTGCTGACATCGAAAGGACTTAACCCTGCAAGCTCAGTTACACCAGTACCTGTAGGATCGAGCCATATCTTCAACTGTTTATCACTGGTAGTATAATGATCCCATTGTTTATTAAACATTGAAAACAGATCATTCGTGGGGTCATCGCAAGTAGCAGTACCTCCTGTTAAGGATCCAACCAATAGTTTATTCTGGTTAAAGAGACCACCTCCTGAAGAACCTGCTTCCGTGGTACCAACTTCCCATTTTCCGATTACCCAAAAACTATTGCTCCTGAAATTTGCATTATAACTGCCAATTGTTGGCGGGTTATTATCCTTGCTCACTTTTTTAACATCTCCCTTCGGATGATGAATCGTGAAGGTTGAAGAAGGCGTAACAACTGCTCTGTTCCATCCTGCATAATATGGACGGTATTCAGCCGGAGGCGCTGTTCCAAGTTGTACAAGCGCAAAGTCAAGAGAGTCGGATCGGGCCTTTAAGGTGGCACCTGAAAGCGATTGATCGGCAAATCCATTCAAACTACTTTCACCATTACCACATGACGGGCTTTCGTAATTAAAACAAAAAACAGTTTGCTGGGCATCAGTGCCATTTGCAATGCAGTGACCTGCCGTTAAAAGATAGGGTGTTTTATCCTGGCGGGTATTATTCAACAATGTTCCGGAACAAAGCTCCCTGCCAGCAACTATTAAACTAACAACAGCCTGCTTTTCCGTGGCATATGAGATCGCCTCCGGACAAAAAACATCCATATTGCAAGGTTCAGCTTCCCCAAGAGGCCTGTTCCCGAAAGCATTCTTATAATCATGATTGACCGACTTTATATGCAGTTCACCTGGATAGACCGATTTAACAGGTTCGTTATATTCCACTACTATTTCATCACCTGCAATTGGATAGGTTGAAAAATAACCGGACGATTGTTCATTTGCAGAAGTAAAAGCTCCCAAAACCTTTTTTTGATCTTTCGAATAGATAAATAACGAGGCATCCTGCGGAATAATCATCTTATCGAAAATCAGGTTAAGCGACCATGCTCCTTTCGAACGAATACCCAGCCTCCAAATCTTCATATCTCCATTTACTTCCCATCTTCCGGAAGATGCAGGCGAAATATTCACATCGAAACTTTTAGCAAAATAAAATGATTTCAGATTTTCCGGATCCGCTTTTTCGTCAGTCAACAATTGATCATTATCAACCGGCGTCATATCAATGACTGGAATCGTATAAACAGCTTTTTTCAACTGGTTAAAAGAGGCAGGAATCCCACCATATGACAGTTGTCCAGTACTGTTTAATGCCATTCCTATTAACAGCACCAGAATTGAAGAGTATCGTAAGATCATTAATTTTTCAAATTTCGAACAAAGATAATTGATCCCTTCAAATATTTGTTTTATTTGACAATATTTCAGTAATTTGACTATTTTGCAGTAAGAAATAAAAGATTTAAATGAAGGTACTTGTAATTTATTGCACATCGTTTTCCTATCTGCCGGCTTCAAAAACACTGGAAGAGGTTGAAGAAGTTAACCAGGGTAAAACTTATAACGACTGCATTGTCGCGTTTATCCAGGTGGAAGAAGACGACGAAGAGAAAGATGTTGCAGGGAGGGAAAAGAAGCTTGTCAATCACCTGAAATGGACTGCACGGAAAAACAATACAAACACAATTGTTCTGCACTCATTTGCACACCTCGCTGATTCAAAAGCTTCTGTAGAATATACGAGGACACTCTTCGACCTAGCGGAGAAGCGTTTGCAATACGGAGGTTACACAACAGGACAAACACCTTTTGGTTATTTCCTCGATCTGAATATCAATGCCCCTGGATTTTCACTTGCACGAATCTGGGCCTCACTCTAATAAAACAAACATAAAATTACCAAAAGCAAAATCAAAGAAAGGATACTGAAAAGATTAGGTGGATAATTTAAAAACCTGGGATGAAAGTCCAACATTATATTTTAATGATTGATAATACATTGCCGCTTCGCGACGCAGCATTAATAAATACCTGATCAACCACAATACTATAGCTTTAATCAATGAAAACAAGCCAATCATTTCGTCGCTATTTTTTCAGCTTAAAATATTCTGCAGCAAAGTCCATATAACATTGCCAGTCGTACAACATCACATCGTGTTTGCCCGGACGAATATGATAAGCGATAGTTCCCATCAACGGAGTGCTCAATGGCGGCATCACGTTCGAAGGAAGTCCTTTCATTCCTAAGAGTTCGTATACAGGTGATGCGAATACACATGACAGAAACTCACCTCTTGGATCGGACCACAAATCTTCGGCTGCACTTGCTACATAAACCGGACGGGGTGCTATCAGTGCAAGCAATTCATGCTGATCAAAAGGCATCGACTCCTCCTTCTGGTTATATTTCTTAAAATTATCACAAAACCAATGTGGGAAAGCGGTATTGATCCTGCCGACCGTTTCACCAAACTTCCGTCTCGAAAGAGCGGCTCCTCCACATCCCGAATTATTCGATACAATCATCGCAAACCGAAGATCGGAAGCCCCTGCCCAAAGCGCGGTCTTACCTAACCGCGAATGGCCCATCATGATCACCCTTTTGGCATTAATATCGTTATCTGTTTCTAAATAATCCATAATACGCGACAATCCCCACGACCAGGCGGCAATCGATCCCCACGATGTACTATCTCTTTTAGCATCGAATAGCTGCTGAATTCCATTCTTAAAACCATCATCAAAATCGGGATCAACATCTCCATAATAAACAGTTGCCACGCCAAAACCACGGGAAACGATCTCTTTTATTGGCCAACGGGATGCCGCACTTCCTCTTCCCTTTTCATTTGCATGGTTATTCGTTATTTCTTTGTTATTGCTCACCCATGAATCGGGGAGCAAAATACCAGGTTCCAATGTTGTGGTATGGTTCCCGTTAAAATTATAACTCAGGAAAACAGGTGCGTTTTTTGAATTCAGCGGCAAATAGATCAGCACCATCACAGATACCTTTCGCTCTCCGTTCATAAAGTCAAGACGAACCTCTTTCCGTTTTGCAATCCCGTCAAGTGCATCTGCTTTTTCCGAAACAAGGGTCGATTTTACATGTCCTTTCCATTCAGGAACAACACCAAAAACCTCTTTTTCAAAGATCGAATAGATTTCGCCTCTCCTTTTGTTCCAATCCTTTTTATTGGTTACCGGCGTACCATCTTTAAAAACAAGCACATCGGGTAAAGTAAAGACCGGTACTTTTGCCTCATCGTAATTTGCAATAAACGGCTGAGCGATGGAGATCCACGGAAGCGCCAGGAAAAACAGAATACATCCTAATTTTTGCATTGTCTGGAAGTTTGATTGAATGTCAAAATTAGGTTTTATAGAATGAATTCCAATTGTTTTGCTATTGAATTTAAAGACAACGAAATAAAAAAAAATCGCACTACAATGAAGCAGTTGTATCAAATACTGTGTAAGTTTACAGAATCGATCTGCAACCTTGTTAAGCAACTAATATGAAGAAATACATTTTAATCATTTTCTTTTCAGTGCTGACTTTTTACCTGCAAGCGCAAACAGTTGAAAACACATCGTACAAGAACCAGGCGGGTGAAAAAGTTTTGCGCCTCGAAACCATCCTGCCTGTTGACCTCACATCGGCCTGGCAATTTTTCACAACCGATGAAAAACTGAAAAAATGGATTGCCCCTGTGGCGCACATTGAACTTAAAGCAGGAGGTTCGATTGTCACCAATTATGACAGTACGAAAACAGTGCTGGATTCAAGTTCTATTCATTTACCCATCATCGGTTTTATCGACAAAGAACTCCTTGTTTTGAAAGTGTTGCTCAACAACCAATTCCCCGAGGGAGTGAGAAATACGGATCAGAACCTGCAGGAATTCATTCAATTTATAAAAGTGGATGACAGCCATACAAAAATCGTTTCCTCGATGCTTGGTTGGGGCAATAGCAGTGATTGGGAAAAAACCTACAATTTCTTTGTAAAAGGCAACGAATGGACCTACCAGGAATTGCTGAAAAATTGCAAATAAGATGCTTAATAATGATATTAGAAGACCTTGGTTATAATATCGATCTTGAGAAATTCAGGATTGATCATCATCTTGATAAGTTTGAGATAGGGAGGGTTATTGCAGAGCATAAAGAAAGATACATTGTTGGAACAGATAAAGGTGAATTTGAATCCGAGATAACCGGCAATATGCGTTTTACTGCAAAAGGCCGAATCGATTTTCCTGCCGTTGGCGATTGGGTGGCACTTGCAACTTATGATGCTGATTTTGGCATCATTCACCAAATATTACCACGATTCTCAACAATTAAAAGACAGGCAATTGGTCAATTTGGAGAGATCCAGATAATAGCGACAAACATTGATGCTGCTTTTGTGGTCCAGGCTATTGACAGGGATTTTAATATTAACCGGCTTGAAAGATACCTGACCATCTGTAATTCATCAAAGGTAAGCCCCATCATCCTACTCACTAAGATTGATTTAACGTGTGAGAATCACATTGCTGAAATCTTAGAGAATATAAATGCCCGGATTAAAAATATACCGGTTATTGCAATCAGTAACGAGACACAGAACGGGTATACAGAAATCAGTAATTTCATTGAGGCTGGCAAAACCTATTGTATGCTCGGTTCGTCTGGTGTTGGGAAATCCACACTGATAAATAATCTTTCCGGTAAGACCATCATGCGAACGGATGCGATAAGCCAAAGCACAAACAAAGGAAGACACGTTACAAGTCACAGGGAATTAGTTATTCTTGAAAATGGCGGAATTCTGATCGACAATCCAGGGATGAGAGAAATAGGCATCGCCGATTCAGCAAGCGGGTTGGAAATCACCTTTGATCTGATTGTCAGCCTTTCTCAAAATTGCAAATTTAAAGACTGTACCCATACAAATGAAATTGGTTGTTATGTACTTGAAACGATTGAAAAAGGAGAAATGGACAAAGCTTCCTACGAAAATTACCTGAAAATGGAAAAAGAGAAAGCGCATTTTGAATCAACAGTTGTGGAGAAACGAAAGAAAGATAAAGAATTTGGGAAATTTTTAAAGAACTACAAAAAAGACATGAACAAAAAAAAGCACTAAGCACATCACTGTGTTTGGCGGAGCAACCTAATGATATAATTTAAAATGGGACCTGTCAAACTTAAATAAATGAAACGAAAATGGTCTGACAAACGCAAAATAGGATGCTTAAATTTTCCATCCGGGTTCCATGAGCTGGTACAGGGCTTGTACGAAATATTACTCTTCGATCCAATAAAATGTAATTCAATTTAACAGAAATAGAACCGAATGAAATCAACAATTGCCTTTTTAACGATTTTAATTGCAACTCATTTAAGTTCCTTTTCTCAAAAGCGGTTCATAACAATTGACAGCACGAAGATTTGGATAAATATAATTGGGATAGAGAATCGCAAAGTGGGACAACCTTTAATTGTATTTGAAAGCGGAATGGGTACACCTATGGGAAACTGGGACAGAGTACTGAATGGTATTTCAGAATTAGCCCCTTTGATAACTTAAGACAGACCAGGAATCGGGGAATCGGAACCCTACAATCAAATGCCTACAATCAAAAATGTCAGCGATAAATTATTGAAAATTCTTAATTATTTGAATCTTAAACCACCGTATGTCCTTGTAGGGCATTCATTAGGAGGTGCGTTTGTCAGAGGTTTTGCCGTTTATTATCCAGAGATGCTCTCTGGTTTAGTAATAATCGACCCTGCTGATTTTACCGAAACACATGAAAATAAAAAACTTACATTTTTAGATATTGGAATTGAAAAGTCAACAATAGATATTTTATTCAAAAAATGGGATAAAGAAAGTATTGCAAATAAGGGAACTTCTACAGCTCCCCTTCCGATACAAAAAGAGGGCGAGGTTTTAGAAAATATGAGAAAAACTGATTTTAAGGAAATTACTGACTCAAAATTGCCAAATATTCCGGTTCATATTTTAACAGGGGGCCGTTACGATACGCCAGAAAGGTTGCGATCAAAAGAATTTAATAATTCATTGCTATTCAGATCGAAGATGAAACACAGAGTAGAAAGATGGACTGAGGTGATCCAATCCGTTGACAAAGGAATGTTATTTTACAGTGGTGATGCTGGACATTTTGTTCACTGGGACGACCCTGAATTATTGATCTCAAGTATTAAAATTGTTTTGCAGGATTATGAATTATTAAAAAACAAGAATAATAAATAACCTGTATTGCAATGATTTGCATCACTTTTAAATACAAACGATGACAAAAATAGTCAGAACCAACGCTGACAATCCCGACTTTATTGAGTTCGTAAAAGAGCTTGATGCAGATCTGGTCATACGTGATGGCCATGAGCACTCATTTTATGCACAATTCAATAAAATTGATAAAATTAAATTTGTAGTCATTGCCTACGAAAATGATCAGCCTGTTGGTTGCGGCGCAATGAAAGAATATTCCCTAAATACGATGGAAATTAAACGGATGTATACGTCACCGGCCAGCAGGGGAAAAGGAATTGCCACCAAAGTCCTGACTGAACTGGAAATATGGGCAGCAGAACTCTCCTTCGAAAAGTGTTTACTGGAAACGGGTTTAAAACAACCGGAAGCAATCGGACTTTATAAAAAGAACGGTTTCAGGCTTATACCAAACTACGGACAATATGCAGCGATGGAAAATAGTGTATGCTTCGAAAAAGAGGTAATATGATAAAATGCCGGCGGTATCAACCAAGGCCTTTGATACCTGCCGGGAAAGAAAGTAAAAAGAAAAAACAACAGGTATTTCCCTGCATTAAAGTATTCATGCGCAACTTTAGCAATGTTTAAATCGTCATAAGAATGAAGTCAATGATATTTTTGATTTCTATTCCTGAACTTTTTAGTTGCGGTAATAGCACGAATATATTAGCATTGATTTGACCAACTAAAAAATGAGATCCAAACTTATGACAAAGCATCTATTAATATTCATTCTGTGTGCATACACACTTTCAGGTTGCGACAAAAGTAACCTGATCTATTCAGCCGATCCCAATTACCCGACTGTTATTAAGAAACTGGATTCCAATACGCTCTCCGGATTAAAAACTTCTTACGCTCAAAAGAATAAATACCTGACCTCATCTCTGAATGAATTTGGCTTTTGTCATCCCGATGAAACTAATAATTCAGTTGATTCTCCGCCGCTTTTAAATATGCCAACACAACCCGAAGCCATTGAGATTGTAAAAAGTTTTGTATTGCAAAATTCAGCCTTTACGGGGATTAAAAACCCGGCAACAATCACCTTTTCAGACATCTTTGAAAGTTCCAACTATTGGGACGGTGCATCTTCACTGGTGCTGAAAACAGCAAACCAGCGTATCGATACAATGGAGGTGATGTATACACAAATTATTTTTCACCTTAAAAGCCGCGAATTGGTTTATTGTGCAGACAACTGTTATCCCGATATATATATTCCTAATAAGTTTAATATTAACCAGAAGGATGCCAAAACTTCACTTTTGAATAAAGTTGTCTGGCACTCCACAATTGCAGGAGTTCCTTACAGTGCCACAATTACTGCTGCAAGTTTAGCTGCAAGTACGATCCATTTGGTTGTGCTTCCAATTACAATTAATGACCAGATTGAACTTCGTGTTGCCTGGCAAATCAATTTTCCCGGCCCGGTTTATTACCTGATATATGTTGATGTAATGACCGGCGAAGTGATCGGCGAACAACCTACAATAATTTCATAAAAGGAAAGCATTTATCCTTAACAAAAGGATTTTTTCTGCCTCACGAAGTCATTTAGTTTCACAAAGTGCATACTCCCCCTCTTTTCAAACGAGGGGTATATCTAAATACGACATATCGCCTTTCTGTTACTTAATGCCAGATGATATTATACTGATTTCCCAGGATATCAGTATAGAATAAATCAACCTGCCAAAGTGATGAAATGTCTACCGGAGTTTTGAATGTATAGGTGCCATATCCTGTTTTGCTTGTCAAACGATCATTGGAACCATCAAAAAGAAAAACATGGTTTGGATCATTCAGCTGTATACTTACATCAGTCAATATACTTGAAGGATTTACAGTGCTTCCGTTCGGCAATTTGTAGCCGAAGGTAATCGAAGTCAGTTTGCCATCACCATTGGTATGTAATGTAGGAATAACCAATAACAAATTGGTTTGAACCCCGACGTTGGAATAATTAAAAGTATACAATTGATTACCATCTAATATTAAAGTATAAGAGCCAGCCATAAATGGCAAAAAGCTCGATCCCCATGGAGCATCCGCCGGAGCCTGTGTTACTCGTTTAAACGTCGCAATAAAACGACTGCTTGTATTAGGCGACATACTATACCAGTGAAGCAAAATATCGTTATAAACATTACCTGTTGGACCAGACAATACAATGTTACCGTCCGTAACTACAAATCCTGATCCTCCAATTATATTCAACGTATAGTTAATGTAGAAATTATCAATACTTGCGATAATAGGCGCTGTATTGTTAATACCCCATTTCCCGACACTTACCGCATATAGCGTAAAGACATTGATCTGCTTATTACTTAGGATATCCGGAACGCCGTCATTATTCGCATCAATGTTTTTGGATAATGATTCAAAATATCCTCCTGCACCTTTCAGACAATTGATTTCGGCTTGTGAGATAATAATTTCATTGCCAAGCGGATTATGGGCAGGAATAACGCTGGTACCTGACAATGTAAGTGTCGTTAAGTCGATCGTGGTATTCTTGCCGTTTTTCAGACTATCGAGCGGTAATACATTCAATCCTCCGGCCAAAAGGTTACCAATGTATTTATTGTTTGCATTAAGAAAAACCAATGCTATTGCTGTTCCCATATCTGCACTTGCTGAAAAAGATCCATTTACGATGTCAGCAAGCGTATAAGCATTCCCGCTGATAACAAGCACTTTTTTGGCATCTGACAGTAATAAGGTATTCCCTGATTTTAGAATGTTGTTGTTGAATGCTGCAGTTAACGGAATTTTTCCTTTTATAACAATTCCCTGGTTCCCACCCTGGTTATCCGTATTCCCCGGATCGGTGTTATCCTTCTTACAACTAAACACTAACAGAGAAATTATAACCAGCAAAATTACATTTTTCATAACTTTAGTATTTTGATTTAAGCAAATTTACATCGTTTTTTTTGTTCCGATTCATTAAACAAAGATTTTATTTCTTACTGTAAAAAAAACAATTTTCTAAATGGTTCGCTAGTGGTATTTTGTTTTGTGCAGCGACGCAAAGCTGTGTGACAGCGCTAAACCAATCCCCGTAGTTACAAATGGGATGTTAATTGGTTTCGCAACATTTGCACATTATTTATTAATGATTTGCGAAACTTAGTTTTTAGATCGCGTATATACTTTTTCGTGGACTATTTGATTTTACAGGACTCAACTTTTTAAAATGAGCTTTGTTATATACCACATAAGTTTACGAAATAAAACATGAAATCGTAAAACACGAATTTAGATACCAATAATACAAATAACATGAAAAAGAAAATACTCTTTGTTGTAAGCATTCTTTTTGGACTGATGTTCATTAATGCGGGTCTCAATAAATTTTTCAATTACATACCTGTGCCTGCAGATATGCCAGAAAAAATGATGAATGCGATGAAAGCAATGATGGAATTAGGGTGGTTGTTACCGCTTATAGCAGTTGCCGAAATTATTGGCGGAATACTGTTCATGATCCCTAAATACAGGGCACTTGGTGCCATCGTTATATTCCCGATTATGATCGGAATACTTTTAACGCACCTGTTTATCGCACCATCAGGACTTCCTATGGCACTTGTATTGCTGGCAATCAATCTTTGGGTCATTATCGAGAATCGTGAAAAGTATCTGCCAATGATCAGATAAAGAAATAAACGTAACTTTTTCAGTCACGAAGTCACCAGGTTTCACAAAGAACACTTTTAAGATGGTTTGCTTTGTGGAACTTCGGGTTTTTATGTCTTTGTGGCATTTTTGATTTTCACACTTTCAGGATTGTGTTCATAATTACAATATTTGAATTGGCAGAATCATTTTAAAAAACTACCGGAATCAATATGTTATTGAAAATGATGTACTTTATGTGAATATATTTAATGTTTTATGATTGTAATTGTAAAATACTATGTACGTTTACAGAAGTATAAACATACAAATTAGTTCTCTGAGACAATAAGGATGTTTTTATTGCGGACATTTAGGATTTAACGGCTATTGAAATAACAGAAACTGTCGACTATGAAAAAAGGACTTTTGATTACCCTTTCTATTTTTCTTTTAATGAGTTGCAGTAAGGAAGACAATCTGGGACAGATAAAGGAAAAATTTCATGGTAAATATGAAATAATTTCTTCGGTTTCTTCTGAACCTGTCGATTTAAATATGGATGGAATTTCTTCCAATAGACTACTTAGTGAAAATCCGGAATTTTTAAATGCTGGAATAATGTTATTAATTTCTGCAGATAACAGGTATTTGTTTGAAGAGAAATGGCCGGTCGAATATATTAGCACACGCACGATTGAACCATTTGATTCAACAAGGTACCATTCAACCTATATCATCAACTATGCCATGTACATGAATGGATTTATGTTTCATTTTGATGATAATTACAAATCAATACGATTGCTTGGAGAGCGTCAGCCGAATTCGACAAATAAATTAATAAACGTTGAATCGATTACACTGGAAGAAAATGAAATCATTAAGGTTGTGACTATACGCAAACTATATACAATAAACGGCTGGACCATAACTAAAATAGAATCCCGGTATAAGCGTTTTACAATTATCACTTAATACCGACTCCCCCTAATTGCAAACAAGGGGGCAGCAGGATTGCAAACAGCATTCTTTGCCACCAAATCTCCGAAGCACCAAAATCCACCAAAAGCAACTATTTACTGTTCTTAATTTGGTGTTTTTACATATAGATGGCATTTTTGATTTTCAAACTCCATCATTTTAGGTCTTTTGAATTATTGTATGTCATAATATAAATACAGACGCAACTGTCGCTCCTGATATTTCATCCTAAAGATATAAACGTGTTAAAAATTAACGATATGAAAGTTACTATTTTATTTGCATGCTTTGTAATTATATTGTCTTCGTGTTCAAAAAGTAATGACAATACTTATGTCGAAAAGACGTATACAAGTACAGCAGGAACATCAATTACAATGTTAGGTCATCAATGGTCTAACAGTATAGGATATGATTATTCTGATCCTGCTGTAATTTGCAATCTTTCAACAGATTTTGCATTAAGAGGGACAACAAATGGTGATAGTATCAAGATTAAAATTATTCGAAATGGAGCAACAATCTACAAAAGTATCGATTTAGATGTTAATAAGTGCTTTACTCAATCAATTATAGTCGCTGATTCATCAGTTTTACAAGCCAATATTCCAGCAGGGGTATTCACAAAAGAAATAGAAATTATCGTCTTTAAAGGTACAGATTCATTATTTGTACCGTTTAAAAGTGGAGACTTGAGATTCCGGTAAAATAAGATCAGGATTATATTTGTTCTCAATAAACCCCTTCCCGAAGCTTTAGAAAGGGGTTTATTGTTTTGAGCTTGCAAATCACCGATAAATAGTAAAATTACATTTGGGAACTTTTTATCGTTACAAAACGATTTGCACAACGGAATTCGTTGCCACAAATCTCCAGGGCACCAAAATCCACCAAAAGCAACTATTGAATGTTTTTATTTTGGTGGACTTTGTAGTTTTTGTGGTTTGGTGGCATTTTTGATTTTCAAACTTCGTCTTTCCCTTGTTTGCTATGAGATATGGTTGTTTTGAGTTTACAACTCCCTTTCAAATGTATGCTATAACAGTGAAATTCTAATCATTCGAAAAAACAAAAAAATATAAGAGATTAATCGTTCACCCAGCTTCTAATTCCAAAATGTTTAATTTTTATCCTTCCAACTAATTGTCCAATACAATAACAAGAAAGAAACCCAATTGAATTGAAAGCGTATAATACATCGTATAAAACCAAAGATGGAAGCAGAAACGACTTTACCAACTGATAATTTGAAAGATAAGAAGAACGAAGAATGCGTTTGTTATAGCAGGCAGATACATCGGGCGATGGCGCCAATAATCAAAAAGTTCCTGGTTGATTATTTCGGCGGGCGAATGTTCAACCTCGAATCGGAGACTTACCGCGAGATTGACGAAATTATCAAGGATGTATTTATATTTGGCTGTGATATTGCCAATCACTTACATACGCATCGTACAATAAAAGATGAGGACCTTTGGGAAAAAGCCTATGCTAATTTTAACAGGGAAGACGCGAAGTTTAATTGGCAAAAAATGCCGCAATGGTGCGACAGAGAATATGTGATTGATGACAATGATGAATTTTTAGAAGGTATTCCTGAATCGGAGTTGACTGAAGAACAAAAGATCGCAAATGAGCTGGTCGAAAATGTCGACAAAATGATCAACCTTCACATTAGATTTTCAGCCTTTATGAAACAAGGTTGTGAATTAATAATTACTTCTATGCAAAAATTCATCGAGGATACCGCTTCCTTCGATCTTGCCAACTTATCACCTGAGGGATATGAACAGGTGCAAAATGATTTGGATGAAATAGCAGATTATCTATTCGATCGTTTAGACTTGCTAACCCAGGAGAAAGTCTAAACAACCACTTTCACAACTGGCTGTTCCGCTTATTTTGAGAAGATTTTATCCGTCCAACCTGGTTAATAATCCCACTAAAATCGGTCACTTCCAAAAAGAAACCCTCTCCCACTCCCGAAGAGTCAGAAAAATACGACACCTTACAATAATATTCGGCGATCCATATTGTGATAAATCAATGCACAGTTTGGGAAAATCGTGTTACACTTTCAGAAAACCGACGTACACGCTAAATAGACAATTAATTATTTAAAAATGGGAATGAAAAGAAGCATTCAGATGGGACTATCGTAAAAACCGGTTGAAACTGATCAGAAATTAATGTAAATTTACAAGTGGATTTACCTAATCCCGAAAAAATCGACGATGACTGCTATCGAATATTATAAATTAAACAAGAAAGCTTCGAAAGAACTTTTTAAAATGCTGGGCATCGTAATGACCACTGTTTTCTCTGTGATATTTATGCTGACCTCGATGGAGAACAGGCATGGATGGATAGATGCCGTTTTTGCGTTGATATTTTGTGCTGCTTTGGGCAATTTGCTGGCAGCATCCTTCTTTTCACTGCGGTTCTCTTTAGGGTATCACCATGCCAATGGTCAGATGATTTTGTTCGCCATTATCCCGAATATAACAAAGGAGAACTATGCGATCAGAATGGGATTTAAAGCGTTAAAAACTAAATACGATTTCCTGGAATTCATCATTGTGGGATTTGACAAGAGCGCCTTATTTAATTTCGAATACGACAAATCCTTTAATCGTGTCCTGATCACCATTCGAAATGAAATGGATGACATTCCCGATTTTAATGCCAAAAAGTATGAAATCGACCGAAAATATAAAGAAGTGGATGTTTTTCTTACAGGTTCGGGATTAAGAAAGACGATTAAATGGAAACAATGGCTTCAGATGAGTGAAACAGATATCCAAAAAATAATCGACGAATTGAATACAATTTCGATAAAAGAAAATATCAGGGTATCAAATTAAACCCAATCGTACCAAAAGCCATCATCACCTGATGCCCCGAAGGCTTCCCTGTTCCCTTTATCCGGATGATAAAACCCTTTATTTTTTGCATAGGAATAGTTTATATTTGGCGGCATTGGAACCGTCTATTTTTTGAACCCTTTATGATTTATTTAAAGAATTTCGTTGCAATCGCCGGATACCTTGTCGTATTATCAGTTTCGTGTAAAAAGCCCGTCACCAGCGAACCCACACCCAATCCCCCAATTGTGACTCCCCCTGTAGTTATAGCACCTCCAACTGTTTACGATGGATATACCCTGCTTTGGAACGATGAATTCAATGGATCAGCAGTAGATGTTCAGAAGTGGAATCATGAAACCGGAACCGGGGTAAACGGTGATTTTGGGACAGGACAACTCGACCGTGCAACCGACCGACCGGACAATGTTAAAATCGCAAATGGTATACAAAATGCAGGCGGTGGTTGTCTTGCAATTATCACACGTCGTGAGAATTTTGCCGACCGCAACTATACAAGTGCGCGTTTGAATACAAATGGGACCGGTTCATGGGGACCAGGACACCGCATTGAAGCAAGAATATGGCCACAGGATATTCTTTATAAAGGACAGGGTTTTGCATTCTGGATGATGCCTGCTGAGATGCCGGCAAATGTAACTTCACTGATGTGGCCGCAAGGTGGCGAAATCGATATTATGGAATATGTAGGGGCCATTCCTTTCAATAACCTTGGAAGCGTTCATTATGCATGGTCGTGGGAGAATAACCTGTACCAAAGCTGGAATCACGGACATAAAGGCGGTTACTATTCGTATAAAGATCAACAAGTCCCTGCAACAAATCCTTCCTGCGGCGGATGGCCTCCCGCATCAGCAGATACAACCGCGGGAAGCGCAGGTTTTCATATTTACCGGATTGATTGGTTTGCGGAAAGAATGGAATTCTCGATCGTTAACTACATCTATCACATTCACTATTTTAACGATGGTTCTGCATTTGATAACGGTGCAAAGGACGGACAGGATCAGGACGCAGTTGTGCAAATAAATGGCAAAAAAACCTTGAAGTCGGAATATTCAAATCATTTTGCAGAGTGGTCGCCATTCGAACATAAATTCTTTCTACTTTTAACGGGTGGTGTAGGAGGTAACGACAATCTCACTTACGGAGGCGCAATTGGATCGGATGCCATATTCCCCTGTTCTACCTACATCGACTGGGTACGCGTTTATAAACGTCTGTAAAAACAATGGACGATCAGGAATAACGAAAGAAAGTAGCAATCATCCACTTTTGCAATAAGATATTATTTGTAACGATATGCTGTTAACATACAAATCATCAGAAACGATTCAAAGTCAGCCCGATTTTAAGGCTGATTCAACCCGGATTCTCACAAACCTGAAGATCTTATTTCACGAAATGGATGTAAGAACCGAAGTTGTTGGAAATAAAATCAAGTATAAAGGGATACTTAGGGACGGGCAAAGTGGGGATAGAACTATATTCCCGCTGAAGGAGGGCGAAATTCGGTTATTCTGGTCCGAAATGGATAAAATCAAAATTGAATGGGAAATCAAATTTAATGCACTCTTATTTTATACATTTCTGCTTGGCCTGATTGCGGGCTGCCTCTCCTGGTTCTTTATTAACACAATGCTTGTTGGTTCAATAATAATCGGGGTAGCGGCTTGGCCTTTTTTATTTATCATCTTGCGTCAATGGATCGTCCTTGAAATCAACGATCTTATCGAAACAAGTTGCACTATGTGATTTTCAATCATATCCTTAACTTTACCTGATCAATATTTTATTTGTAAATAATAATAACCGAAAGAGATCAAATATGTCACAGTTTTAATTTGATTTTTCGTAAATTTATACCACTGGAAAAGGTCATTTTTATTTAAAACTAAAAGTAATTAACATGAAAAAATCGAATCGGTTGTTTATTGCTGTTACCGTGTTTGTTTTTTTTGCAATGACTATGAATGTATTCTCGCAGGATTGGCCGCAATGGCGGGGTGCTAACCGCGACGGAAAAGTTACAGGTTTCGATGCTCCTAAATCGTGGCCTGCAGTATTGACACCAACATGGAAAATAATCATTGGAGTGGGTGATGCTTCACCTGTTATTGCAAAAGACAGACTTTATACATTTGCGAGGCTCGATTCCAATGAAGTGACCACGTGCCTTGATGTAAAAACAGGACAGAAAATATGGGTAAATCTTTTCCCTGCATTGGCAATAACTGGTCCTGCAAGTTCACAACATTCCGGTCCAAGAAGTACACCGGCAGTTGCAGAAGGAAAGATTGTTACGTTAGGTGTCGGTGGAGTACTCTCCTGTTTGAATGCTGCTACCGGGGATTTGGAATGGAGGACTGAAAAGTTCATCGATGAACTTCCGGCTTTCTATACCGGCTTGTCACCAATGATTTATAAAGGAATGTGTATCGTTCACCTGGGTGGAAAAGAAAAAGGCGAACTCATCGCATTTGATCTGAAAACAGGCAAACAGAAATGGCTGACTGCCGGTGATGGTCCTTCGTATGCTTCCCTTGCAATGATGACCGTAAATGGGGAAAAGCAAATTGTTGATTTAACATCGAAAAACCTCGCTGGGTTTGATCCGGAGAACGGAAAGCTTTTGTGGTCATATCCTGTTCCCGTTGAGAATCGATTTTATAATTCTGCCAGTCCTGTTATAGACAAACAGACCGTTATTATAACTGGTCAGGGTCAGGGTACGAAAGCCGTGAAGATTCAAAAACTAGGTGATCAATTTGTTGTAAATGAGCTTTGGAAGAATGCAGAATTGGGTACCAAATGGAATACCCCGGTATTGAAAGATGGTTTCCTTTATGGACTTTCCGATGGCCGGAAACTATTTTGCATGAATGCTGCTACTGGAAAGACCGAATGGATAGATACGAAGCTGCACAACGATTTTGGCACCATTGTCGATGCCGGTTCAGTCATTATTGCATTACCTCAAACTTCGAACCTTGTTGTTTTTAAACCCGATCGGAAAGCATATGCAGAAGTCGCATCAATAAAAGTTGCCGATACACCGACGTATTCGTATCCCTTGCTAACAGGGAATATGCTTTTTGTAAAGGCTAAAGCGTCGTTGTCGATGATGATTCTAAAATAACTGATATCGTGTTTGTTTTCTTCACAAGATGGCAAAAAGTGGTTCTTTTAAACCGTTGAAGATGAGTTTACAGGTTTTGAGACAACTTCTTTTTGTAATAAAAACTAATCTGCCTAATACTATAACCAATGATTAAAAGCTTTATTGAATACCTGAAAAACCCTGTTTCCACTGATGATCCGGAAATCTTTACATTCAAAATCTATTTCAAACTGATTGTCCTTGGTTACCTGCTGGTGTTTATGTCATCAATTTTTGTGGCTATTATTCGTACTTTTAACGTATTACCACACTATTTCAATCCAAAAATAGATTCATTAAAAGGAATGGATTCTATTTACTTTTTCCTGTTCGTCGTACTTGTTGGCCCACTTATCGAAGAAATACTCTGCCGGTTGAACCTGAAAATAACAAAGCTGAATATTGCTGTATTCCTGGCAGTATTTATACCGGTAATAACTAAAATAATCTTCTTCAGTGAGTTTCATCGATATTTTTATCTTTCATCAATACCCTTATTTTTTGGAATTTACTATGCAATAAATCGATTTAGTTTTCCTTTGGATGAAATAGAAAACTTCGTAAAATCAAAATTCAAGTATGTGTTTCACCTTTCTGCAATTGTTTTCGGAATGATTCATTTAACTAACTACGATACAATTTATTGGTGGATGATCGTTATAATTCCGCTTTTAACTGCTCCATACATTTCAATGGGATATTTGTTTGGTTTTGTGAGAATGAAATATGGATTTGTAAATGGATTTTTAATGCATTCAACAGTAAACTTCATCAGTGTATTTCTTGTAATGCCAAAGCATTTTTTTCACTTTCTGCAATAAGTTCATCGCTGTGGTTCAGGGGATCCGACATGTGAACTGTCATTATAAAAACCTCTAAAATTAATTGAATGGACCGATCACTATTTCTCAAACGCATGGCCGGTGTTGGTTGTTGTGCAGCAATGGTTTCTACCCTTCTAAGTACAGCAAATGCAGCCCCCTCTTCACATTCCGCAAACATGTCTTTTATGCCGGGAACCAAACCCGACGAATTGGAGAACACCAAAATGGAACGAGACTTTATTTTGAACTGGGTCAATGATTTAATGGATACAATGGACAAGGTTTTGGATGAAGAAACGTATATCAAATTGATTGAAGGATGCGGACGTAGATGTTATAACCGTCACCAGTTTAAAAAAGATATTTCAATTGCCGCACAAGGTGATCTGGACAAATTACTGACTGCCTATAAAAAGAATTTTGAGGTTTGGAAGGAAGATGATACTGTTCATATCCGCTATGGAGAGAAATCACCCGGGTGTTATTGTCCTGTTTTAAAGAATCAGGCTTACAATACAAAGGGCATGCATTGCAATTGTACCAAA
>JBBRZE010000007.1:0-94071 GCA_038236995.1 Bacteroidales bacterium
ATTATAAATTTTAACGTAAAACGTTATGTCAGTAAAGATTCGTTTGGCAAGGCATGGTCGCAAACAACATGCTTATTACCACATTGTGGTAGCAAACAGCAGGTCGCCACGAGATGGCAGGTTTATTGAAAGGATTGGTTCATACAATCCAAATTCTAATCCTGCCACCATCGATCTTAATTTTGATAAAGCCATTGAATGGCTTAACAATGGCGCTCAGCCTACCGATACTTGTCGCACAATATTGTCGCACAAGGGGGTAATGATGAAAAAACACCTTCTTGAAGGTGTAAAAAAAGGAGCATTTGATCTTGCTGAGGCCGATAAAAGGTTTGACGCATGGATGAAAGAAAAAGAAAATGCAATTCAGGCAAAGAAAGATGGTCTTACAGCCGGTTTCAATGAAGACTTGAAAAATCGTCTTGTAGCTGAAACAAAGGTGAATGAGGCGCGTATTGCTGAAATCGCGAAGAAAAATGCTGCTGCGGCTGCAGCTCTTATCGTGAAACCGGTAAAAGAGGAAGAACCAGAAGCGGAGGCTGAAGTAGCTGAACCAACTGAAGAAGCATAAAACTGAAAAGTTTTTTTGCAGCATTTAGCTGAAAAAATTACAAAGGGCGGTGGTTATTTTAACCATCACCCTTTTTTTATATCTTTGTATTTCATTATTTGTATTTTACTATGAATCAAATAAATAAAGAAGAGTGTGTAGAGGTTGGTTATGTTCAGAAACCTCATGGTCTCAAAGGTGAAATCATTTTAGTGTTCGATAAGGAGTTTGAAGAAACGATTGATGCGCTGGAATTTCTTTTTATAGAAGTTGACGGTGGACTGGTCCCCTTTTATATTGAAGATGAAGGATTAAACTTCAGAACAGACGAAAGCGCCATTTGCAAACTTGAATTTATCGATTCGTTGTCGAAAGCAAAAGATATGGTTGGATGCAAAGTTTATGCTTTCGACCATTCGATAATCGAAGCAGAGGATCAGGGAATTGCATCAACGTTGATTGGAATGCGAATATTTGATCTGAAGTTTGGTGAAATTGGATTGATCAGCAGGGTTGATGATTTTTCGGGCAACCTGGTAATTACGGTTGATCATCCGCGCGCCGAAATCATGATTCCACTTTCCGACGATGTCATCACATCGGTGGATGAGGAAAAACGGGAAATGCACCTTGATTGTCCCAATGGATTGATTGAAATATACCTTGATTAAAATATTTTCCGCATATTGCAACTTTCTGTTTGTTTGTGCGTCCTTATTAGTAAGTATTTAATTTGAATTTGGGAGACAAGGCTCGTTTAAATTGGGATTTGTCTCATAATAAAGAGCTTATTTAAAAATTATTAACTCAATTACTTTGTCATGAAATCACGATTAATTACATTAATTGCAATTCTGGTAATTACCGGATCACAGATGCTTGTCGCTCAGACAAGCCAAAAGAGAGAAGTTTCAGCTTTCACTGAAATATCTTTGAGAATTGGTGCAGATGTTCATCTAAAACAGGGAGAGCAGCAGTCGGTTGAAGTAAAATGTAGTGAATCGACACTAGCGAAATTAATTACCGAAGTTAGTGACAGGAAGTTAGTGATCCGATTTCCAAACGATTCATGGTTTAGTAAATGGAATCCTGGAAAGGTCGACATTTATATAACGATGCCACAGATTGATGCACTTGTTATTTCAGGATCAGGATCCATTTTCTCAGATGGTAAAATTGAATCCAGAATTTTGGATGCAACCATTAGCGGGAGCGGCGATATTAAATTGGCGGATCTTAAAGCTGAAAAGGTTTCTGCCACCCTTTCGGGTTCCGGAAATATTCATCTTTTCGGCAAGCAGAATGCAACTGAGCTTAAAGTTGCCATCTCTGGTTCCGGCAATGTAAAGGCAATTGAATTTCCGGCTGATAATGTATATGTTAAAATATCGGGTTCAGGAAACTGCTGGGTAAATTCTACAAAAAATCTGGAAGTCAAGCTTGCTGGTTCGGGAAATGTCGTTTACCGTGGAAACCCTTCGGTTGATTCAAGTATTGCCGGATCAGGGAAGGTGAAGGAAGACAAATAAAATGAATTGAAATGTTATTCTGGCGGTTGACGACAGGTTACAAGCAACGAAAGGCTTGCAGCCAGTTGTCTGCCGCCAGTTCTATTTCCTGATAACTTCAATTTGGCCTCCTACACCCAGTTTGATGATGCCTGAAGGGTTTGACCTTGATAGATCGTTCTGTCGAAAATTGACTATAAAATCAACTGACTTCTTTATTTCATCACTGATTTCTGCAAAATTCCGGGGCGATATTTGTCCGCTGATATTGGCTGAAGTTGAAACCACCGGTTTTCGGAATCTTTGAATCAATTGTTGCGTGAAAGCTTCATTCGTAATCCTGATACCGATACTTCCATCCTTTGCTAATAGGTTAGCCGCGAGATTTTTAGCGCCAGGATAAATAATGGTTAACGGTGTATCCGCAACTTCGATTAGCTCCCATGCAATTTCAGGTACTTCAGAGATATAGGAGTTGAGTAAATTAGGATTTTCCATCAAAACAAGCATACTCTTTGTATCCTGTCGTTGTTTAATTTCATAGATACGGCTAACTGCAGTAGCGTTTGTTGCATCACAACCAATTCCCCAAATTGTGTCAGTCGGATACAGGATGATTCCGCCTGAGCGAAGTATCTCGACTGCTTTTACAATATCGTCGACAAAACTCGTGTTCATGATTCTCTGTATTCGGTAAAGTGTTTATTCTCAAACGGGCGGTAGTTGAATAATTTCTCGAAATAGTACAGCACAAAATATCGACCGTTAAACTTTTTCTTTTTCGTGGATAGCTCAGGATGCCAGTTAAGAGCATCAATGCGGGGTTGCATCACCTGCGGGTGTGTACCTCTGAATTGTTTGAGGCTATCAATTCCTTCTTCATATTTGAACTCTTCGGATTCCTGCTCTATTGTTCTGATATGTTTGGAGTTGACCGACCAATATTGTTTAGATCCTTCTAATTTATTCATCATCAGTTTAGGCGGTCTTACCCATCCATAATGGAACATATTGGCATCAATAAAAACACCGGTCAGTTTTTTGGCATTTTCCCAGCGAAAACCTTGGGCATCATTCCACGACCTTATCTCCTTGTTATTTCGGATAATCCGGATTTCACTCCGGTACCAGCGTCTTGAATCTGCATAATAATCAAAAGTGCCATAAAAATGGGTATAGTGCATGATCAGACCATCAACTTCTTTGACGTTCAGGTATTTTTTCATTGAAAGCACAATTCCAGGCAGGTACTTTTCGTGCATTACTTCGTCTCCCTGAATATAGAAACACCAATCGTATTCTGCGGGGATGAAATCAAAAGCTTTATTGGTTTCAGAAGCAAGCACACGACCTTTTTCGCGTAATGATGGATCCCAAACGGTATCAATGATTTCAATTTTATCAGAATCGATAGATTCTATCAACTCTCTGGTTCCATCATCACAATCGCCAACTGCCACAATAAATTTGTCGCAAACTGGTAGGATAGATTTAATAGACTCAACTACAGGGTAGTCGAATTTAACAGCGTTTTTTACAAAACTAAAACCGCAAACTTTCATGAGAATATATTTTGTGCAAACCCTTGAATGTTGCGTTCTTATAATTTAAATTCGGGTAATCCATCGAAATCAAGTGTTGCAAAATAATCTTCGAGTGATTCAGCCCTCCTGATCTGAATGACTTCACCATCTTCGCGAAGCAATAACTCGGCAGACCGAAGCTTTCCGTTGTAGTTAAACCCCATGGAGTGACCGTGAGCACCTGTGTCGTGAATAACAACAATATCACCTGGCGCTAATTTGGGTAATACTCTGTTAATTGCAAATTTATCGTTGTTCTCGCAGAGTGACCCTGTTACATCGTACATGATCTTAGTTGTAACATCTTCTTTACCAGGCACTGAAATGTGATGATAGGAACCATAGAGAGCAGGTCGCATCAGATTGGCCATGCTCGAATCAAGACCAGCATATTTTTTGTAGGTATTTTTGATATGAAGTACCTTACTAATCAGGTATCCAAATGGACCGGTTATGGCACGTCCGGATTCGAAGTAAAGCTTAATTGGTTTCAGCCCATTTCCACGAATGTATTTCTCGTAATTTACCCTGATACCTTCACTCATTTTTTCCAGATTTACCTCCACCTGCTCGGGTTTGTAAGGTATTCCGATTCCTCCGCCAAGATTGGCAAATTCAAAGGTGATATTCAATTTCTTCGAAAGATCGGCAATCAGTTCAAAAAGGATCTGAGCTGTTCCTGCAAAGTAGTCTGAGCCAAGTTCATTGGAAGCCACCATCGTGTGAATACCAAAACGTTTGACTCCTTTATCTATCAGCATTTGGTAACCTTCGAAAAGCTGGCTCCTGGTGAAACCGTATTTTGCTTCTTCCGGATGTCCGATAATGGCATTTCCCTCTTTTAAGGAACCTGGATTGTAACGGCAACAAACGAGTTCCGGCAGACCAATATTTTCGTCAAGATATTGAATATGTGCAATGTCATCGAGATTGATAATAGCACCCAATTCCATCGCTTTTTTAAACTCTTCGGCAGGTGTATCGTTCGAAGTGAACATGATTTCTTCGCCACGCATTCCGATCCGCTCGGCCAATTCCAATTCCGCGATTGAACTGCAATCAATTCCAAATCCTTCATTACGAAGGATTTTCATCAAATATGGATTTGGCGCAGCTTTAATTGCATAATATTCTTTAAACCCTTCATTCCAGGCAAATGCCTTTACGAACCTTTTGGCATATGATTTCATCCCTTTCTCATCGTAGATATGAAAAGGAGTCGGGTATTTTTCGATTATTTTTTCTAATGCTTCTTTCGTAAAAGGAAGTTTCTTTTCAGTCATAAAATTAAAAATTATAGCGCTGCAAAATTAGGAAAATTAAGCACATAATGCATTCGAAGTGATAAAACCAATTGAGAAAAGTATTCAAAAATTGAATGAATTGTCAAATGATTGCGGGATAGTCGAATCTAAAATGGAAGAAAATTAACTTAAAGATTAATAAATGATTAACTGTTATTTATCGGATAACACTTCAACAAGTTAAATGGCGTAAAAGTTTTTGATGCATAAGTTATTTCCAACCTGCCTTTTTTAATTCTATGAGTTTTGTGCCCGTTTCATTTTATTTAATTATTTGGTAAAGTGTTGAATATTAGATACTAAATTTGATCATGAAAATTACTGATTGAGATCATAGAAATCAGAAAAGGCCGGAATTTGTATCCAGCCTGTTTCATCGAAAAACAACTTTCTTGTTATCTTGGAAAATTCTTAAAAATCATCCCGACGACACTATTTATTTGGTCTTCCCTTGTTTCAGTACGCGGGTTTACCAAGCCTTCAGCAACACCTTCCCATTTCATGGCTTTCTCCTGAACATCGATCAAATCAATAAAGAGAGTTCCTTCAATCGATTTATTCACATCAACATAGGTGTTTGATGAGCCAAATCCCCGATAGTACATTCCTCCATAGAAATTGGTGTTTGCTGTGGCAGAATATTTTGTTTTTCCTTTTACAAAAGCATTTATCAAAACATCAGGAGTGGAAGAAACCTGAAAACCCTTCGCTTCCATCTCTTTTGTAATGGCATCTTTCAGCCTGCGACGGTTTAAATCATTCAGCGTTACCTTGTCGACCTCTTTGCTGAAATTGAATGTCTTGTATTTCGAGAAGTCAGCTTTCCGGTCGTAGTCGGAACTCACTTTAATGCTGGCACATCCAGCCATAACAATTACCAGGATGACTGGTAAAATAATTTTTAAAAAAATAGTTTTCATAGCGGTAAAATTTAAATTATACATGGTTTTTGAATTATAACAAATCTAACGTTGTCTTCCCTTTCCTCTTTCTCTCTGCGGGTTTTGCGTGGAAGCAGATGGTGACGATGAATTCTTTTCACGTGCTGAGCTTCTGCTTGATGATTGTGAATTTGATGCTCTGCTTTCGCGTTGTGCAGATCTGTTCGTCCGTTCAGGAGTTGCTGATCTTTGAGGCTGTGACGCCTCTCTTCGTTGGGGAGCAGCTGATCTTTGGGATTGAGAAGCTTCCCTTCTCTGAGGGGCTGAAGATCTTTCATATTGAGAACCATTTCTGCCAGATGCTGCTCTGCTTCCTGCATTTTCAGATGAAGACTGGCGGTTTGTTGATTGTGAAGCATTCTCCCGAACCCTTCCGTTACCAGATTGATTGAATCGTGGATTTTCGTTGTAACTTCGATTTGTTGTGGTGCCTTGACGCGAGTTGGAGGATCTACCCGGACCTGCGGAAGAGGGAGATGATTCCCTGCGAATCGTACCACTACCAGTTCCGGAACCTCTGCGGTTTGTTGAACCTTCCGATCTTCCGGGATTTACTGTATTATATGCTCTGCGATTGACAGTTCCACCTGGTCTTTCATAACTCCTTTGTTCATTTCCACTTCTGTTTATTGATTCATTGCCACGACGATTGACAGTACCGCTTGTTCCTGCTCCCTGTCGTGAATTTGAATAACCACGCTGTTGTGTAACCCCGGAGTTACCTCTCCTTACTGAACCTGATTCCATTGTATTTGGTCGACGGACAATATTGTTACCTCTTTGATGGTCAATTCTTGCAAGGTTTGAGTTATTTACCCTCGGGTTATTGATCACATTTGATTCAATTGATCTGTAAAATCCATGGTGTGGAACCGGGCGATGCGAGTCCCGATAACGATTCACATAATGATTTTGGTAATAACTGTAATAATTATACGATAAATGAGGGAACAGTGTTGGGTGATAATATGATTGCCAATGTATGAAGTGATAGGATGGCAAGCCGACAAATACCACATTCCCATAATTATTTCTGTAAAACCCGGTGTGGTAATAAACCGGGCGTGGTCGCCAGTAAGGATCCGAATACCAGTATGGATACCCGAACCAGTAAGGATAACTGTTTACGATTCTCACTTCTACAACCGGCTCAGATGAACTTTGATACCTCACTTCGTTGTTTTCTCTGGCGAATCTTTCTGATGCGTCGAGCATTTCGTTATAAGCCTCTGGATCGTTCTGTATCTGATTCTTATAGGCATCTAAATCTTCTTTGTTCTGTTCAGCAAGCTCCTGCGAAATTCTGTTTAGATTACCAGTAACCCATTGGGGATCTTCGTTATACGTAGTTCCGAGAAGTATGGTAAAGTCTTTATTTTCAACCAGAATTGAAACGATCTCCGGGTAAGCGAGCAGTGCAGTTACACTTTCGCGTGTTCGGAAATTGTAAGGCTCCAGGTATGTTTGAAATGCATCATCAATTTCGCTGTTGAGTCTGTCAATGCGAAGAAGAACATCAAAATATATTTGTGCATATTTTTTTGCCGTTTCATGAATATCTTCCGGATAATTCAATACGATCTGGTTGACTTCTGAGGTGGAAGGTTTCCCATTACTTACTAAATCTGCAATAAGGTTCGGATAGCGGGCCATTTCGTAAAATGCGGTCTGGGCATCACGGTCATAGTCATCGATAATTGCCCGAAACTGATTCTTCGATCTATCTTGCAACTCTTCAATTTTGCTTAGTACTTCAGGGGTTTGTGCCACCTGAAGAATATGGCCTTGAATTTTCTCGTCATAACCTGCAATTGCATCAACTGTAGTCCGGTCATCATCAATCATTTGCAATAGTGCATTTTTGTTATCCGACTGAGCTTTACCATGGATTGAAAAGCTCATTATTATTGTTAGAAATATTAAAGACAGTATGTTACATCCAATCTTCCTGTGTTGTATAGAGGTTTTCATGACTAACAATTTTAATTGTACACCTATTCGCAAACAAAAATTCTGCCAAAAATGAAGAAATGCTGAATGTTTAATTTTTATTTTAGATGTTTTAAAACCGTTTAGTAGTTAAATAATTGAGATATAGATTATTTCGAGATTTTAATTTTGGTAATTGTGAATCAGTTTAGTAGGTTTGTAAAAGAAAAATTCGAGATGTTTTCGATTCAATAACTATATACAAATCGTACAATAACAAAAGAAGGAGCACGATATGAGTTTGATGAGCAGATTCCCCAAACTGAATTCCAAAATTTTGCTGGGCTTCCTATGGGCTTTGATTTCAATAATTTACATTGCGCTTCGCATCAAGTATTTCTCAGATATCAGACTAATTGATTGGATTGCATCGGGAGCTATGTTTACTATGGGAATACTTTCAATTGCTGAAGGTTTGAAGATCTCTAAAAATAATACCGGCCAAAATTCAGATGCAGATGGCTTTAACTAATAGCGAGTTATAATTTTTTTGAGAAAATGGCAAGGATGAAAACATATATTTCGATATTAAGAGGTATTAACGTTAGTGGAAAGAATCTCATCAAAATGAATTCTTTGAGGGAAATGTATGAAAGTCGCGGATTTCAGAATGTTACAACCTACATTCAGAGCGGGAACGTCGTATTTCAAAGTGTCGAAATGAATTTGGGTGAATTTGAAATGCTTATATCTGATAGTATATTAAAAAGGTATGCATTAAAAGTCCCGGTTTTGGTAAAAGACGTTTCGGAGTTGAAAAATATTTTGGTGAAGAATCCATTGTTAGGCGAAATTAAAGACGACATCACGAAGCTTCATATTACATTTTTATCCAAGGCTCCCGAAAAGAGTTTTTTAGAAAGTATTGATAATTTGGCCTATTTGCCTGACAAGTTTTTTATATCGGAGAGAACGATTTACCTGTTTTGCCCAAATGGTTACGGCAATACCAAGCTGAGTAATAATTTTTTTGAAAATAAGTTGAAGGTAAGTGCCACCACAAGAAACCTCAGAACATTGATGGAATTGGTGAAATTGTGTGAACAGGTTGATTCTAAAGATCTGTAATATTAACGATTAAATGAACACAATTTGATGTAAGTATTTCAGCAGTAAAACTCCGATATTTTCGTAATTTTGGCGGTTGTCCGAAAAATATCGATATTGGAACTCAAGGAACTTCTCAAATATTATACTTCACTCCCCTCAGTAATTGGGTTGCGCGAAAAGATTGCTGAATCTGGTGCCGCAAAAATTTCACTTACAGGACTGACCGGATCGTCGTCCGTCGTAGTATTAAATGCTGCATTTCAAATAAATCCGTTTAGTACAGTTACAATTTTAAGCGATAGAGAAGAAGCTGCTTACTTCTTTGATGATCTCAATGCCTTGGGTCTGGGGGAAAACGTTTTATTCTTTCCGTCATCTTACCGCCGTAGTTTCGTCCACGAAAGAATTGAGGGTGAGAATATCATATTCAGAACTGAGGTGCTGAATAAACTGGCACTGAATGAGACTGGTTATATGATAATTACTTATCCTGAGGCAATCATGGAGAAGGTGATCTCGGGAACGGGACTCGCTAAAAATACGCTTCACATACGAAAAGGTGAAAAACTATCCATTTCATTTATTAACGAGGTATTGTATGAGTATGGATTTGAGCGGGTTGAATTTGTTTACGAGCCAGGACAATACTCACTTCGTGGGTCGATCATCGATATTTTTTCATTTTCGAACGAAGATCCTTACCGGATTGACTTCTTTGGCGATGAGGTAGATTCGATCAGAACCTTTGATATTGAAGACCAGATTTCGAAGGAGACATTGATCAGGATTTCAATTATTCCCAATATTCAGGAGGGTCTTCGAAACGAAAGACGGGTTTCCATCTTCGATTTTTTGGATAAAAAGATAGTAGTTGCAGCCAAAAGCTTCACCTATGTTTCGGCTCAGATTAAACAATTGCACCTGGAAGCAGCAGAGAAGTTTAGCGATACTGAAATAGCGAACCTGGTTATCTCAGGTAAGGAGTTTAAAAGTGGAATATCCGGTTTTACCTGCGTTGAGTTTGGATCTGCGCATACTTTTAGTCCAGCTGATGAAATCGTTTTCAACACTTCCAAACAACCCGTATTTAATAAAAACTTCGATTTGCTGGGTCAAAACCTGAAATCGAACAGACAAAAAGGGTATCGGAATATACTTTTTACATCAAGTCCAAAGCAGATTGAACGACTTCATGCTATTTTTGATGATAAGGGTGATCCTCAAAAGATAGATAGTTTATTATTTGCACTAAACGAGGGATTTATAGATCACGACTTGAAAATTTGCTGTTATACCGATCACCAGATTTTCGAACGTTACCACCGATTTAATTTGCGCTCTAAGAAATCATCAAGACAAGCAATTACAATTAAAGAGTTGAGTAAGCTTCATCCTGGTGACTTTGTGGTGCACATCGATCATGGTGTGGGTAAATTTGCCGGTCTGGTAAAGACGGAGGTTAATGGAAATATCCAGGAAGCGATACGTTTGATATACAGGGATAACGATTCCTTGTTGGTTAGTATTCATTCGTTACATCGGATTGCAAAATATAAGGGAAAAGAAGGGCAGGAGCCCACAATTAATAAATTAGGTACTGCCGCATGGCAAAATCTTAAAACCAAAACCAAGAACAAGGTTAAGGATATTGCACGCGAATTGATCGCGCTTTATGCCAAGCGAAAGATGGAGAATGGATTTGCTTTTTCGGCTGATTCGTACCTTCAGGAGGAGCTGGAGGCAAGCTTTATTTATGAAGATACCCCTGATCAGCTGAAGGCGACCTATTCCATCAAGGAAGATATGGAGAAACCAATGCCTATGGACCGTTTGGTTTGCGGTGATGTCGGTTTTGGCAAGACAGAAGTGGCAATCAGAGCTGCATTCAAAGCTGTTGCTGATAGCAAACAAGTGGCGGTTCTCGTCCCGACGACGATATTGGCTTTGCAGCATTATAAAACATTTAAGGACAGACTAAAGGATTTCCCTTGTAATGTGCAATACATTAGTCGGCTACGAAGTTCCGGTGATATAAAAAATGTTCTTAAAGAATTAAGCGAAGGTAAAGTCGATATTATTATTGGTACTCACAAACTGATTGGGAAGGATGTGAAGTTTAAGGATCTGGGGTTATTGATCGTCGACGAGGAACAACACTTTGGGGTTTCGGTCAAGGAGAAGTTGAAACAGTTAAAAGCGAATGTTGATACTTTGACGCTGACGGCTACACCGATTCCGCGTACGCTTCAATTTTCGCTGATGGGTGCGCGTGACCTCTCCATTATTAATACACCGCCGCCGAACCGATATCCGATTAATACTGAGGTAAGTGTTTTTGACGAGGAGATAATCCGTGATGCGATCAATTACGAGGTTGCCCGCGGTGGACAGGCTTTCTTTATAAACAACAGGGTATCGAATATCTATGAAATTGAATTGCTGATAAATCGGCTTTGTCCAGGTGTTCGTACAATCGTTGGTCATGGTCAGATGGAAGGCACAAAGCTTGAAAAAGTGATGTTTGACTTTGTAAATGGTGATTTTGATGTACTTATAGCAACCACAATTATTGAATCCGGTTTGGATATTCCGAATACCAACACGATCATTATCAATAATGCCCAAAATTTCGGTTTGAGTGAACTTCACCAGTTGCGTGGACGTGTTGGCCGGTCGAATAAAAAAGCATTCTGTTATTTGATGGCACCACCTTTAAATGCTATGTCAGCTGATGCTAAAAGACGTTTGCAGGCCATTGAAGAGTTCTCCGAAATCGGAAGTGGGTTCAGCATTGCAATGCAGGATCTCGATATTCGCGGTGCTGGTAATTTGTTGGGTGGCGAACAGAGCGGATTTATCGCTGATATTGGTTTTGAGGCTTACCATCGGATATTGAATGAAGCGATGATGGAGTTGAAATCTGGTGAATTTCAGGATCTTTACAAAGATGAGAATGAAGGGGCGTCGGGCGCTTTTCTTGATCTTAGCTATGTAAACGACTGTAATATCGATACTGACCTGCAGTTGCTTTTCCCAGACAAATATATTTCCAGCGTATCGGAGCGGATGCTGCTTTACCGCGAACTCGACAATATGGAAAACGAAACGATGGTGCAATTATTTGAGAAAGGGATCGTCGATCGTTTCGGTCCCATTCCTGAGCCATCGCGAGAGCTGATTGATGTTGTTCGGCTTCGTTGGATTGCCATATCTCTTAATATTGAGCGGATCATACTCAAAGAATCAAAGATGGTATGCTATTTGCCATCTGATCCTGCATCGAATTACTACCAAACGGTTCATTTTCAAAAACTGATGCAATGGATTGTTCAGAACCCTTCGAAATGCCGTGTAAAAGAGGGGAAAGGGAAGCTAAGCATCAATTTCACTGAAATAAAAACAATACGCGAGGCAGTCAACATGTTGACTGGTATTGCTGGGAGGGTAAGTGAATAATGTATTGTTAATAAATCGATGAAAAATCAGTTGTGATTGATATCAGATGCTTTTTTTCCTGATACTCATTAAATACTCATCTGCAGTCATTACCGGAATTTGTGATTCTTTAAAATCCTTTCCATTTCTTGTAATCAAGATACTGCAATTTGATTTTAAAGCACTAAAATATTGTAATGAGTCCTCAAAATCGGGAAAGTTTGAATTAAGTCCTTTTTCAATTATTACTTCATCAAGGTCACAAATCTCTGAAATAATCTTAAATTTCCTCAGTTTGTCTTTCGCTTTTTCTTTATTTTCAAATTTTGTTAAAAAATAGCTCACAGTTGCATACGACAATGCAGAAGCGACCAACGTAACCTGGCTTTTATCTGCAAGAGTTGCAATTTTTGCAATTGAATTATAAAATGGTATTCGCTCTCCCAATAAATCCAACATTATATTAGTGTCAATAAAGAGTTTAGTCTTCATTTGTATTTTTCTGTCAGATGGTTTGAATAATCATTTTTATAATCCAAATCTTCAGGTATTTGAATACCTGAAGACATACTCCTCACAAAAGGTGAAATCTCAATGTCAGTTTTGTTATTTATTGAATCACCTTTAATTGTTAATGATTGCAGATACGATTCAATAATTTTTGACAAACTTCTATTGTTTGATAATGCATATTCTTTCGCTCGTTCAATCACTGCCTTATCAAGTTTTAACGTCAATTTAGTATCCATCGCAAAAAAAGGTTTATACGTACAAATATATGAAATAAGCCCGTATAACGCAAGTGTTTTTCATTATTTTTTTCTTTGCAATTGTGCCAGTATTTCATATTTGAAAGATTTTTGGCGCCAAATTGTCTGATAATCAGGATTGGCAAACAAATTGTATAATCACGTATGATAATCACATTCCATTCAATTTGGTGTGGGTTATCGTTTGAGGAAAAACATAAAAAATCAAAGTTATGAATTTTGACAATTTCACAATCAAAGCGCAGGAGGCCGTAAATCAGGCAGTTAAAATAGCTGAGGGGAATAACCAGCAGGCTATTGAGACAGGTCATCTCCTGAAAGGGTTGATGGTTAATGCCGAGAGTGTAACCGGTTTCCTGTTAAAGAAATTGGGCGTTAATATTTTGATATTCAATGCTGCGCTCGACAAAGTTATCGTAAGTTACCCTAAAGTCACGGGTGGTGAATCCTACCTTTCGTCAGCCGCCAATTCGGCAGTGCAAAAGGCAGTTTCTATTTCGCAAAAAATGGGCGATCAATATGTATCGGTCGAACATTTGCTGTTGGGACTTTTGGATGGAAGTGATTCTGTCAGCCGGCTGATGAAAGATAGCGGAATCAGCCATAAGGAACTTGATGAGGCGATTAAAGTACTGCGTAAGGGTTCGAAGGTCGATAGTCAGACAGCAGAGGATACTTTTAACTCTTTGAATCGCTTTGCTGTGAACCTGAATGAACGGGCCAGGTTAGGAAAGCTTGATCCGGTGATCGGACGTGACGAAGAGATTCGCCGGGTCTTGCAAATATTATCACGACGCACAAAAAATAATCCAATTCTGATCGGAGAACCCGGTACAGGAAAAACTGCCATTGTTGAGGGTTTGGCACAAAGGATTGTCAGGGGAGATGTTCCTGAAAATTTGAAAGACAAACAGGTTTTCTCGCTCGATATGGGAGCATTAATTGCCGGTGCAAAATACAAGGGTGAATTTGAAGAACGTTTGAAAGCCGTTATCAACGAGGTTATTCAGGCAGAAGGCAATGTGATTCTTTTTATAGATGAGATACATACGCTGGTTGGAGCCGGCAAAGGCGAAGGTGCGATGGATGCTGCCAATATATTGAAACCTGCTTTGGCACGTGGAGAATTGCGGGCAGTAGGAGCAACTACTTTAAGTGAGTATCAAAAATATTTCGAGAAAGATAAAGCGCTTGAACGTCGTTTCCAGTTAGTAATGGTGGATGAACCAACTACATTGGATGCCATCTCAATTCTTCGTGGATTGAAGGAGCGATATGAAAATCACCATAAGGTAAGGATCAAAGATGATGCAATTATTGCAGCGGTTGAACTTTCGCAGCGCTACATCACCGATCGGTTTCTTCCCGACAAGGCAATTGACCTGATGGATGAAGCTGCTGCAAAACTCAGGATGGAGATGGATTCGCTCCCCGAAGGGCTTGATGAGATTGATCGTAAACTGACGCAGCTTGAAATTGAACGCGCTGCTATTCAGCGTGAAAATGATACCTCAAAACTTGAGAAACTGGAAGAAGAGATTGCCAACTTAAAGGCAGATCAAACGAAATACAGGGCATCGTGGCAGGCCGAAAAAGGTGCTATTGAGGCTGTCCAAAACGAGAAACTATTGATTGAGGATCTGAAGTTGCAGGCTGATCAGGCTGAACGCCAGGGTGAATATGGCCGGGTTGCCGAAATCCGCTACGGTAAAATCAAGGAAGCTGAAGCAGAAATTGCCCGGTTACAAAAGGAACTGATCGAGTTGCAGGCTGGTAAATCGCTGATAAAAGAGGATGTTGATAGTGAGGATATTGCCGATGTGGTTGCACGTTGGACAGGGATTCCTGTCAAGAAAATGCTTCAGAGCGAGCGTGAAAAACTTCTTCACCTTGAAGATGAGTTACATTTACGTGTAATTGGCCAGGATGAGGCAATTGCTGCTGTTTCGGATGCAGTACGGCGCTCGCGTGCCGGTTTGCAAGATGACAAAAGGCCGATCGGATCGTTTATCTTTCTGGGAACTACTGGTGTGGGTAAGACAGAACTTGCAAAAGCTCTGGCAGAATACCTGTTTGATGACGAAAATATGCTGACGCGTATCGATATGTCGGAATATCAGGAAAAATTTTCTGTGACGCGGTTAATCGGATCGCCTCCGGGATATATCGGATATGATGAAGGTGGGCAATTGACCGAAGCTGTAAGACGGAAACCTTACTCAGTTGTCTTATTTGATGAGATAGAGAAAGCGCATCCCGATATTTTCAATGTTTTGTTGCAGGTACTTGATGATGGGCGGCTTACAGACAATAAAGGTCGTACGGTCAATTTTAAAAATACAATCATCATCATGACTTCGAATATCGGCTCACAAATCATTCGTGAACGGTTTTCTCATCTCAATGAAGGGAATAAGGTAAAGGTGGTGGAAGATTTGCGGACAGAACTGTTCGAATTGCTCAAACAAACAATCCGACCCGAGTTTCTGAACCGGATCGACGAAATCATCATGTTTACGCCATTATCCCGAAAGGAGATTTACCAAATTGTAAGGTTGCAGTTTGCATTGGTTGCAGAGCGGTTAAAGATGATCGGATATGAGACCACAATTACCAATGCTGCCGTTGATTGGATTGCGGAAGCAGGTTTCGATCCTCAATTTGGGGCACGTCCTGTAAAACGAATGATGCAGAAATATCTACTCAACGATTTGTCAAAAGATATTCTTGCTGGAAAAGTGATTGCCGGTCATCCGGTCGCAATCGACGTAAAGGATGATAAACTGGTTTTTGTCAGTGAATAAATAGCGAATAGGCTTTTTACAGAAAGGGATAAGTAACACACTTATCCTTTTCTGTTTCTTAAATAATGATTAACACTTCCTACGACAAGAGCTAATTTTTTTGCCAAAAAATCCTTATCCCTGGTTTTTAATAACTTTGCAGCCATCATGCATGACCAGGTAATGACACAAAATTGGGTGTCACTGCTCCTTTAAAAACAATTTTCGGGGTTAATGCCTTATTAAAGTAGTCGCAGTAGTCAGCGATAAAATGAGAATCGAATAATGAATAAAGAAAAAATAAGAGGTCATGTGGCCATGTTATTTACTTCGCTGATATTTGGAGTGAATATTCCCCTTTCAAAGAACCTGATGCCCGACTGGATGAGTCCATTGGGGTTAACCTATTCCCGTTTTGCCTTCGGAGCAATGGCTTTTTGGTTACTTTCGTTGTTTCTTAAATCGGAGAAAGTATCCCGAAAAGATATGGGAACCCTGTTTCTTGGATCACTTTTAGGAGTTGGACTTAACCAGGCCGCGTTTATCTCCGGATTACAAATGACCTCAGCAACCAATGCCTCGATCGTGATTACAATCACCCCGATTCTGGCGATGATTATCTCGTTCTTTTTTCTGAAGGAGCCAATTACATTTAAAAAGACGGGAGGTGTCATTATTGGGTTGGTTGGCGTTTTATCAATGATTTTGACATCCGAAGTTTCAGGAGCAGGTCACGAAGCTTCAATAATCGGTGACATATTGTGTGTTATCAGCAGTCTTTCATATGCCTTTTTTCTCGTGTTGACGCGTGGAATATCAAAGCGATATAGCTCTGTCACTATTATGAAATGGATGTTTTTATTCTCTGCTCTTATGTTTTTACCTTTCGGCTATAAAGACGTTTTTACTGCAAAAATATTTACGGAGGGAACCTCTGCTGCCTGGAGTAGCTATGTCTATTTATTGGTTGGAGCCACCTTTATCACCTATTTATTGATTCCAATTGCTCAAAAACAAATCCGACCAACAACCATCGGGATGTATAATTATTTGCAACCACTTGTTGCTTCCTATATTGCAATTATGTGGGGACATGATGTCTTTTCATGGTCCAAACCGCTTTCTGCAATATTAATTTTTGCGGGGGTTTATTTAGTTACAACGAGTAAATCACGTGAAGATATTGAACGTGAACGTCTGCTGAAAATAGGAAAGGAGAATTTAAATGATCTGCATCTCTCCACAGTTAAAGAGACGGTAATCAAGTCTTGATATTTTCAGAAAAATCCGCCGAAATTTCTTTTTTTAACTTCAGCTTTACCCAAATTCTTTTCTTCAAGATTTGAAAATTGGGGGTTTTTGATGTAATATAGCATGATCATAATCTAAATCAGATGAAGCTACTTCACACCTCCGATTGGCACCTTGGTAAGCGATTGGAAAACTTATTGAGACTCGACGAACAAAAGGAAGTTTTAACAGAGATTTGCGAAATTGCGGAGACTGAACAGGTTGATGCAGTGATTATCTCGGGTGATCTTTTTGATACCTACAATCCCTCTGCGGAAGCGGTCGATTTGTTTTATAAAACGCTGAAACGTCTTGCAAACAACGGAAAGCGTGCTGTAATTGCCATTGCCGGTAATCACGATTCTCCTGACCGGATTGCAGCTCCGGATCCGTTGGCCCGCGAGTGCGGGATTCTCTTTGCCGGTTATCCTAACGTAATTATCCCGTCGTTTGAATTGGATTCTGGATTGATGGTCACTCAAAGTGAAGAAGGCTTTGTGGAGCTCCATTTACCTGGATGTTCAGATCCTCTGCGCATCTTGTTAACGCCATATGCCAACGAATTCAGATTGAAAGTTTACCTGGGTCATGAAGATTCGGAAGAGGAATTACGCAAGCTATTAAGTGTCAAATGGTCATCATTAGGTCAGAAATACTGTGACAACAATGGGGTTAATATTCTGATCTCCCATCTTTTCTTTGCACGGAAAGGTGCTGCCTTGCCAGAGGAACCTGAAGACGAGAAGCCAATACTTCATGTCGGTGGGGCACAAGTGATCTATTCGGAAAATATTCCCCCTCAAATTCAGTATGTTGCATTGGGCCACCTGCACCGGAAACAAACTATCGATACATCGCCTTGCCCAATCATTTACGCTGGAAGTCCACTATCCTATAGTTTTGCTGAAGCTGACCAGCAAAAGTATGTGTTGGTAATTGATATTGAACCGGGGAAAATCCCGGTCGTCTCAAATCATGAGTTGACAAAAGCAAAACGATTGTTGCGTAAAAGAGCAGACAATGTAAATGAGGCGATTGAGTGGCTGAATGACCATCAATCGGCACTTATTGAACTGACGATGAGTACTGACACCTATCTGACCGCTGAGGAGCGCAAATTGCTCAATGCTGCTCACAATGGGATTATCACGATCATTCCTGATGTAAAAAGAGTAGATGATGACCAAATAAATTTCCGAAGGACAATCGATCTTACAAAAGGCATGGACGAACTATTCACTGACTATTTCAGATCCGAGAAAGGTCAGGAACCTAATCAACGGATTTTGGACCTATTTAAAGAAGTTTTAGCACAGGAGGGAGACGAATGACACCAATAAAACTCACGATACAAGGTCTTTTTTCTTACCAGGAAAAACAGACAATCGATTTTCAGAAACTGACTGAAGCCCATCTTTTCGGTATTTTCGGATCGGTTGGAAGTGGAAAGTCGTCAATCCTTGATGCGATCACTTTTGCGCTGTATGGCGAAACGGAGCGCATGAATGCACGCGACAACCGCAACTACAATATGATGAACCTGAAATCGGATGAGCTGTTTCTTGAGTTTGATTTTAGTGTAGGTAAAGAAGGTACCACCTTTCGGGCAGTTGTCAGGGGCAAACGCAATCGCAAACGGTTTGAAGAAGTGAAAACGCTGGATCGATCAGCCTACAAAAATCAGAATGGCGTATGGGAACCTATTGAAATTGAACAATTACAGCAAGTTATCGGACTAAGCTACGAGAACTTTAAACGAACCATCATTATCCCCCAGGGAAGGTTCCAGGAGTTTCTTCAATTGGGAAATAAAGACCGGACGCAGATGATGAAGGAATTGTTTAATCTTGGGAAATTTGAGCTTTACTACAAGACTGTTGCGCTCGAGACGAATAACAATGAACAGATGCAGAAACTTCAGGGACAACTTCAACAATTGGGAGAAGTAAAACATGAGCAATTGGAAGAGGCAAAGATCCGGATGGAGTTGATCAAGGTAGAGATCAACCAACTGGCATCGCAATTGTCATTCAAACAAAAGGAAGAGATTGATTTAAATAAGCTAAAAGAGTATGTTGAGAAGTTAAAGGCGCAACAGGTTCAAATGGATTTTCTTAAAACAAAAGAGGCAGAGATTCTAAAAATAGAGCAAATGCTCAAAGAATATGAATATTGTCTGGTAAATTATAAAAACTTATTTGATAGGTCGGACGAAGTTGCCAGAGTAGCCTTTCATCTTGAGAAATCGATTGCAGATGAAGACTTTATTCTGAATGATAGCACCACTCAATTATCTGTTCTCGAAAGTGAATTTGCAAAAATAAAAATTGACTACGAACAGCGTGATCTGCTTAAACAACAAGCAGCCGAGTTGATAAAGATTGCCCGGATCATCGAATTGAATGCTGAAAATCAAAAGATTGGTGAACGTGTATTAAAAGGGCTGGCGTTATGTGAAAGTTCAAAAGACAAGGTTCAGAAACACAAAATTTTGGAAGGTGTGATTGGCAATGAGCTGAAGTCACTTAAAGCAAGTTTGCCTGATCTCGCTGAACTTTCGAATATTCAGAATTGGTTTACGATCCGAAAATCGCTTGTGGCTGCGGGACTCGAATTTTCCAAAGAGATTTATACGATTCAAATGGAAATTGAGAACCTAAATAATCAGTTCGTAGAAAGTGTTGAAAACCAAGGGGGAGAATTGGATAAGCCTCTTAAGATGCATGATGCACTTGAATTGCTAACGCAAAAAATGCTGAAAACAAAAGATTCGTTTTCTATGATTGACAAAAACATTGAGCATCTTTTAATTCGCACAAAGCTTGAAGAATATGCTGCGAATCTGGAAGATGGAAAACCTTGTCCGTTATGTGGTTCTTTGTCGCACCCCGAAATTTTGGATAGTGGTGATGTAAAGATGGCGCTACAAAAGGAACGCGATTCGAAAGCGAAACAGGAAAAAGCGATTGAAGCGATAGGAAAATTGATGGTTAGTTTACGCCAGATCGAAACTCAGCTTTGTCTGAAACTAGAGTCAGTTCAAAAACTGAAGATAAAACAGGTTGAAAATCAGGATAAAACTGAGATACATCAAACACACTTTATTTGGCCTGATTATACGGATGAACTAGTCCTGAATAAATCATTTCAGTTGGCGAGCGCTATGCAGTATTCTATTAAGCTGAAAGATAGTGAGCTTGAGAAATTACGGTTGGAAGTTGAAAATGAGCAAAAGTTACTTGATAATTATAATAAGGGCCTGGAAACTATCAAAGAACAGCAGACCATTAATCAATCGGAAATCCATCTTTTAACACGCCAAATCGAAAAATTGGACCTGCAAGCTTTTATTTTGCAATCGGTAGACGAGGTAAAACAGGTGTCAAACAGTTTATTACTGAAGTATTCTGAAATTGAAACTGCCTATTTAAAAACTACGAATGAAATTACACGCCTTCACAAAAGAAGAGACGAGTCATCCGGCAAGCTTTTGGTAACCAGATCAATGTTACTCGAAAGGCAAAAAGAACAAATCGCTGTTAATGATCAGATTAATAAATTATTGTCCGCTTCGGATTATGCCTTCACCGATCAGATAAAAGGGATTCTGAATCAGAAAATTGATATTGAATTAGAGAAGAAAAGGATTCAGAACTTCAGACAGCAATTTCAACTTTCTGAGAATCAAATGTCTTTGTTAATGGCTGAAATTCGAGACCGTAATTATTCTGCAGACGATCATCAGAAATTGAGGGATGAAGTTTCGAAATTGAGTGAAGTTCATGCTGAGAAAAACCGGGAGCTTGGAAAAACGGAGGGTGAGATTCGCAAACTGACCAATGATCTGAATCAGCAAAAGCAGATTCGCAAGTCACTGGATAATCTTGAATTACGGGCAGAGGACATCAAAACGATGAAGCAATTATTTAAGGGAAGCGGATTTGTGAACTATGTCTCCTCCGTTCATCTCCATAATCTTTGTCTTGCTGCCAACGACCGGTTTTATAAGTTGGTCAGGCAAAAAATGAGTCTTGAAATCACGCAGGACAATAATTTTCAGGTCCGCGATTTTTTGAATGGAGGGAAGGTGAGGAGTGTCAAAACGCTGTCTGGCGGACAGACATTTCAGGCTGCTTTATCGCTGGCGTTATCATTGGCGGATAGCATTCAGCAATATACTGACTCATCTCAGAATTTTTTCTTTTTGGATGAAGGTTTTGGATCGCTTGATAAAGAGTCGCTTGATGTGGTATTTGAAACCCTTAAATCATTGAGGAAAGAGAACCGTATTGTTGGCGTGATTTCCCATGTTGAAGAGATGCAGCAGGAGATTGATACCCACTTAAGGATTGTCAACGATGAGGAGATCGGAAGCAGGGTTTTCAGAAGTTGGGAAAATTAATTGCAATATTATCAATTTGTAAACTTTTTCGGGCAATTACCTCTTGGTTGGAAAATAAATCTACTTTTGTTTGCCAAATTTTTTTAGAGGAGTGCTTTCTCTTGTAATAAATTATCAGCGACAAACAACAAAAATATTTGAATTATGGAAAATTCTAAACGTAATGATGCTTTACGTACCGATGCATTAAATTACCACAAAAATGGCAGACCCGGGAAAATACAGGTTGTACCAACAAAACCATATAGTACTGCACGTGATTTGGCGCTTGCGTATTCACCTGGTGTAGCAATTCCTTGTTTGGAGATCCAAAAAGATCTTCAGTGTGCATACGACTACACTGCCAAAGGAAATCTGGTTGCTGTTATCTCGAACGGAACAGCAGTTCTTGGGCTGGGTGATATTGGTGCCCTTGCCGGAAAACCAGTAATGGAAGGCAAAGGTTTGTTATTCAAAATATTTGCTGATATTGACGTGTTTGATATTGAAGTTAATGAAAAAGACCCTGAAAAATTCATCGAAGTTGTGAAGGCAATTGCCTGTACTTTTGGTGGAATTAATCTCGAAGATATTAAAGCTCCTGAATGCTTTGAAATCGAAGAAAAACTGAAAGAAGCTTTAGACATCCCGTTAATGCATGATGACCAGCATGGAACTGCCATTATTTCTGCCGCAGCACTGATCAACGCGCTTGAAATGGTTGGCAAGAAAATCGAAGATATTAAAATAGTGGTCAATGGTGCCGGAGCTGCTGCCTCTTCGTGTACCACGCTTTACATGGCACTTGGTGCCAAACTTGAAAATATTGTAATGGTTGACAGTAGGGGTGTTATTTCGACACGTCGTACCGATCTGAACAGCCGCAAACTTCCATTTGCTACCTCACTTCCATGCAATACATTGGCCGAAGCAGTTGCTGGTTCAGATGTTTTCCTTGGGCTTTCAGTTGAAGGATGTCTTACTCAGGACATGGTTCGCAGTATGGCAGCTGATCCACTCGTATTTGCTTGTGCCAATCCAAACCCGGAAATTTCATATGCAGACGCCATGGCTTCGCGACCTGATATTATTTTTGCAACTGGCCGTAGTGACTATCCCAACCAGGTCAATAATGTATTAGGGTTCCCTTATATTTTCCGTGGTGCTTTGGATGTACGTTCAACTGGCATTAACGAAGCGATGAAGGTTGCTGCTGTGCATGCAATTGCTGCTCTTGCCAAAGAAGCTGTTCCGGAAGTAGTTACATCTGCTTACGATACTGCAAGTCTTAGCTTTGGTCGTCAATATATTATCCCTAAGCCACTGGATCCAAGATTGTTGATAACTGTTGCTCCTGCTGTTGCCAAAGCGGCCATGGAAAGCGGTATTGCCCGTAAACCCATTACTGATTGGGATGAATATGCGGAGAATCTTCGTCTGCGTATGGGCCTTGATAATAAATTAATCCGCGGGTTGACGGAAAAGGCAAAAGAGAATCCTAAACGGGTTGTTTTTGCAGAGGCCAACCATCCCAATATGTTAAAGGCTGCTCAGGTTGCACGTGCAGAAGGAATTTGTATTCCAGTTCTTTTAGGCAATGAAGAGAGGATCGAAAAAATCATTTGTGAGAATTGTATCGAACTCGAAGGGGTTGAGATTGTCAATCTTCGTCATGACCGTGAAGAAGCTTCCCGTCAACGATATGCTCATATGCTTGCTTCAAAGCGCGGACGCGAAGGGATGACTTATAGTGAAGCTTACGAAAAAATGTTCGATCGGAACTACTTTGGAATGATGATGGTTGAAGCGGGTGATGCTGATGCCTTTATTACCGGAGTTTATACAAAATATGCTGACGCGATTATTCCGGCTATCGAAATTGTAGGTATGCGCGAAGGTCTGAATCATATTGCTGGTTTAAACATCGTAAATACGAAATTAGGAACCTTCTTCTTTGCTGACACACTGGTTAATAACCATCCATCTAAGGAAACTTTGATTGATGTTGCTAAACTGACATACGAGGCGGCAAAGCTCTTTAATACTAATCCTGTGATGGCAATGCTATCTTATTCCAACTTCGGTGAACGTAGTACCGGTAGCCCTGCAATGGTTCATGACGCAATTGAATACTTACACAAGAACCATCCGGATATGTTGATCGACGGTGAAATGCAGGTTAATTTTGCCTTGGACAAAGATCTGCGTCACGAGAAATTCCCATTCTCCAAAATTGACGGAATGAATGTGAATACATTGATATTCCCTAATCTTAGTTCGGCAAATATCTCTTACAAACTGATGCTCGAAATCGGGATGAGCGAAACAATCGGGCCAATACAAATGGGCTTGAATAAACCGATTCATATTTTGAATGTCGAAAGTTCTGTTCGTGACATCCTTAACATGGTTACTGTTGCTGTTATCGATGCACAGGTTGAAGAACATAAGCTTCGTCAGAAATTAGTGTAAAACTGCTGCTACAAGCCCTTAAACAGGCTTGCTATTAAATATAGGAATATCCCGTGAAGTAATATTTGCGGGATTTTTTTTTGGCCAATTTCATTAATAGGGATTGGATTTTTAATTTGCCGGGGCACACTCAAAATTGTAAGGGGTTCATTTGTATCTCTCAGGGTATTATTCAAAAGTATAAGTTCATCATTTGTTCATCGCAGGTCGCTATTCGTTGATGTAAGGTGAACATTTGTTCATCGCAGGTCGCTATTCGTTGATGTAAGGCGATCATTTGTTCATCGCAGGTCGCTATTCGTTGATGTAAGGCGATCATTTGTTCATCGCAGGTCGCTATTCGTTGATGTAAGGCGAACATTTGTTCATCGCAGGTCGCTATTCGTTGATGTAAGGCGAACATTTGTTCATTGCAGGTCGCTATTCAAAAGTATAAGCCGGTCATTCAAATCTCGCAGGTTGCTATTAAAAAATGTTAGGGATACATTTGTGCCTCGCACTCAAAAATTGAATATGCTTATGCTATTATCATTTTAATCATCTTTTGAAATCTTCAAGTAAAACAAAAGGTAATAACTGCCTTTTTGGTTTTGCCAATATTCAGATTATCTATTGAAGATTTAAGAGGGTTTCCCCGGTTTATTGTTGCCCTAATCATAGCTAAAGATTTTTAGCGACTGACAATTCTTAAGGTCTTTCATTTTTGTGAATATTGCTTTTTTGAGGCTTTAAATTTTTAAAAAAATGTAAACTTAAATCATAAACAACCTTGTATTTTTGCATTTCTTTATTGATAATGCTTACAAACAAGTAATTAATACAAATTTTAACATTTAAAACTACAAATTTTGAAAACCGCAGAATATCAAATTTTTAATTGTTATTAATCGTTAAATTAATCGCTCTGTTAATCGCTTGCTTTTAGTTTTGTAATGAGTTTTTAATTTAAATGAAGACTCGTTAATTTTAAACTAATTTTTATCATTATGAAGAAACGAATGTACGTTATTCTTATCTTACTGTTTGCTTCGTTTGCCAGTGCAATGGCTCAGGTAAAAGTAAGCGGGACTGTCACAGATCCCGATGGAAACAATATTCCTGGCGTCTCTGTAGTTCAAAAAGGGACAACGATTGGAACGTCAACTGACATTGATGGGAAATATTCCTTGAGTGTAAATGCAAAAGCTGTTTTGCAATTTACCTTTGTTGGGATGAAAGCTGTCGAGGAAGTTGTAAATGGCAGATCTGTCATTAATGTGAAAATGGACGCTGAGTCAATTGGAGTTACTGAAGTTGTCGTAACAGCTTTAGGTATCCAGCGCGAAAAGAAGACTTTGACTTATGCTTCTCAGCAGGTTTCAGGAGATGAAATGTTGAAAGCAAGAGATCAAAACTTCATGAACGCTCTTAGTGGAAAAACTGCCGGTTTGGATATTAAAACAAGCAGTTCCGGGGCTGGTGGTTCAACTAAAGCGGTATTAAGAGGGAACAAATCACTCGTTGGCCTCAGCGAACCTCTTTATGTTATTGACGGTATTCCTATGGTTAATAATAAGGGTGGACAACCTGACTCATACGGTGGGACTGATAGCGGTGATGGACTTTCAGCATTAAATAGCGATGATATTGAAAGTATCAACGTCCTTAAGGGTGCGAACGCTTCCATCCTTTACGGTAGTCAGGGTGCAAATGGTGTTGTTCTTATCACTACCCGGAAAGGTAAAGCAGGGAAAATAAGTGTGAACATTAGCTCGAGTACGATGGTTGAATCTGTTTCCGGTCTGCCTGAATTTCAGTATAAATATGGCGCGGTTGGCGGATCAGATTATAGTTGGTCGAAGACTAAAGGAAATTATCCTAGTTCTTATATCAAAGAATTCTTTCAGAGGGGTTTAAATCTAACGAATTCAATTTCTGTCAGTGGCGGGAATGACAAAACCACTACCTATTTTTCATATTCCAACGTTTCTGCCACCGGTGTATTACCAACCAATAAGTATGATAAAAATAACTTCGCCTTTAATCAGTCTACAAAGTTATTTAATGATAAAGTCACAATCAGTTCAAATGTGATGTTTTCAAGTGAATTGACTCATAACCGCCCTGGTGCCGGGTATTACAATAACCCGCTTACCGGTTTGTATTTGTTTGCACGCGAAAGAAATTTTGCTGACTACAAAACAAATTACCAGGTCTTTAATAACGACAGGAATATGAACCAGATGAATTGGTACTCTACCGAGGAAAAACAAAACAATCCTTATTGGGAGATTTACAATGATCCGAAAGAAAATACATCTTATCGCGCTATTGCCAGTTTAAAGCTTTCATGGGACATTTCCAAGAAGGTTAAATTCGATATCAGGGGAAACATTGATTATAACGATCGGGTTAATGATTACAGGTATGCTGCAGCCGGAAACTCTGTTAGTGTAAGTCCAAACGGATCATGGAATTATTCTAAATACAATGACACGCAGATTTATACCGACGGTATATTGAGCTACAATGATAAATTTGGCGAATTCAGTTTAACGGCACTGTTGGGAGCCAGCTATCAGCGTAATAAGTTTAACGATGGTATGTCTGTTTCGAATGGTACGACTAGTTTGATGTACCCTAACTTCTATTCTTTCTCGAACTTTCCTTACAATGTGATGGTTAATCAATCAATAAATAAAGTAATTAAGGAAGGCGTATTTGCCAATGCACAAATTGGTTTTAAAGAGATGTTGTTTTTGGAATTGTCCGCACGTAACGACTGGGCTTCTACACTTGCGCTTACCGGAAATGAATCCTATTTATATCCGGCTGTTGGTCTTTCAGCAATTGTAAGTCAAATGGTAAAACTGCCTGAAGTTATTTCCTTCGCTAAATTAAGAGGCTCCGTTTCCCGTACGGCCAATGAAGTACCTTATAACGTTGTAAATCCACAAAATAGTATTGGCGGCACAGGTACTCCAACTGGAATCGGTGGTGTTAACCGAAATACACAGGTTCCTTTTACCAACTTGAAACCAGAAGAGATAACCAGTAGCGAGCTTGGAGCAGAATTGAGATTTTTCAATGGAAGAGCAGGAATGGAATTTACTTATTATCATGATATAAGCAAGAACCAATTCCTGACATTAGCGGCTCCGTCAGGGTCAGGTTATACCAGTTACTATGTAAATGCCGGTAAAATAACGAATAAAGGTTTTGAATTAACCTTCGATGTCGAACCTGTAAAAACAAACAATGTAAGTTGGAAATCGTCTTTGAATTTATCGCAAAATAAAAATAAAATTGATGAGCTTATAGCTTCGAATCCCGATTACCAGGTTGGTGGCGATAATGAAGGTTTTGCTTCCATCATTAAAGCTGGCGGATCTTTTATGGATGTGTGGATTTATAAGTTTGCTAAAAATGATGCTGGTCAGATCATCCTGGATTCAAAAGGAGTTCCTACAAAGGCTGCCAAACAAGAAAAAGTTGGAAATGTAAATCCAGATTATGTTGTAGGGTGGAATAATACTATTAATATTAAAGACTTCTATGTTAGTTTTCTTATCAACGGTAAGTTTGGCGGGGTAGCATTTTCAAAAACGGAGGCTTTTCTGGATGCTTACGGTGTAAGTAAAAGAACCGGCGATGCCCGTGATGCAGGCGCTACAATGCCAATTAACGCTATCCAGGGAACGACTGCAGTAACATCAATAGATCCGGAGGTTTATTATAGTGCTGTTGGCGATAGAAACAGAATCATGGAACCTTATGTCTTCTCGAGAACCAATGTCAGGTTAGCTCAATTTGTTTTCGGTTATAACTTGAATATGGAAAAACTAAATTTGCCACTTAAACAAGCTTCGATATCACTGATTGGCAGGAATTTATTCTTCTTCTATAAAAAAGCTCCGTACGATCCGGAACAATCAATGAGTACTGCTAACAATATGCAGTCAAATGAGGTATTTAGTATGCCTGCCACAAGGACTTACGGGTTTAACTTAAAGGTCACTTTCTAATATCTTAAAAATGTTTGATATGAAAAAATTAATTATAGTATTACTATTCCTTGGTGCGCTAGCATCTTGTACTGATAAATTTGTAACTGAGAATCAGAATCCTTATCAGATTTCTGATGAGATGCTTAAGCAGGACTTTAACCTTGTTGGTTCGCCGTTCTCGGGATTATTGTTCAATATCAACGGGCATCAGATTGAAGAAGATCTGTGCCAGGATTCCTGGATGGGTTATTTGAATACACCGACACCTTTCGTTGGTAATGTAAATAATACTACCTACTATATACGATGGAATGCCTACTGGGATCGCATTTATGGCTCAGTTATGTCTCCTTCCAAGCAAGTAATCCAGTTAGCAAAAGACAATAATTTACCGCTTTTTGCCACATGGGCAAAATTGATAAGGGTACTTGCTGTCTCAAAACTGACTGCGGTTCATGGGCCGGTGATCTATTCCAATTACGGGAAAGCGGATAATAACATAATGTACGATAAGGAGTCTGATTTGTACAATACGTTTTTTGCTCAGTTAGATTCCGTTCAAACTGATTTTTCTGCGAACAAAGATTATAAAGGTTTTATAAAATTTGACCCTAGTTACAAAGGTGATATTAACCAATGGTTGAAAGTTGTAAATTCTTTGCGTTTGAGATTGGCCATGCGTATATCAAAAGTTGCTCCTGCTCTCGCAAAAACACAAGGAGAAAAGGCGATGAGCGATGCTGCCGGATTAATTTCCACCAATGCAGATAACTTTAACATTGCATTATTGGGGAATAAGATGTACATGGCAGTAATTTGTTTTGAATGGGACGATACTCGAATGGGTGCCGTAATGGAATCCTTCTTGCTTGGCTTAAAAGATGGAAGGGTGTCGAAATACTTCCAGGGTCCAAATCTTTCCCAGGACGCATCCCTTTCGATATATGTCTATAAAGGAATTCGCAATGGTGCTTATACGCAAGCTAAAATAGACAGAGTACCTTATTCCAGGGTATCCGATGATTTTCAAACCGTACAAAACAGAAGATCAATAACTGCTGCTGAAGTAAGTTTTTTGAAAGCCGAAGCAGCTCTTAGAGGCTGGGCCGGTGCCGGTGATGCAAAAACCAATTACGAAGACGGTGTCAGACTTTCCTTTGCCGATTGGGGCGCTGGCGGTGTAGATGCCTACCTTGCAGATGCAACGAGTAAACCAATTGACTATGTTGATCCAAAGGATGCAAGAAATAATTTCACTGCCTCTTCTACAATAACAGTTGCCTGGAACGCAGGCGATAGCAACGAGTTGAAATTAGAGAAGATCATGACTCAGAAATGGATCAATAATTTCACCAATGCGCTTGAATCATGGTGCGATTTCAGAAGGACAGGATATCCCAAAATACCTCATGTTGCTAAGAATGATAGCAGTCCTGATTGGGGTGTTATACCTGCTGATCAGTGGATTAAAAGAATGCCTTTTACCAATGGCGAAAGAACTGGAAACGCTCCTGGTGTTGCAGATGCAACTACAAAACTTGGTGGACCAGACCTTATCAGTACTCGCTTATGGTGGGATACTACCGGTCCAAATTTCTAAGCTAAGTGTTTGACAAAAAGCATGAAAATACCCTTTTGCATTTTGTAGGGGGGTATTTTCTAGTTTTTAAGTGTATCGTAATTTATTGGATTTACTGTATTCGCTTCAAATGCCGGACTTTGTAATTGGGATAAACCTAATAGCTGAATTATGAATTTACAACCTTTGGATATCGGTATAGTAATCGGTTACCTGGTTTTAACAATACTTATTGGCTTTCTGATATCGAAGCATGCCAACAAAAATCTCGATTCTTACTTCCTCGGTGGAAGAAGTATTCCGTGGTATATTTTAGGCATTTCGAATGCATCCGGTATGTTTGACATTACCGGAACAATGTGGTTTGTTTCCATTCTTTTTGTTTACGGTCTCAAAGGTGCCTGGCTGCCATGGATGTGGCCTATCTGGAATCAAATTTTTTTAATGGTCTTTCTTGCGACCTGGTTGCGGCGTTCGAATGTTATGACCGGCGCTGAATGGTTGAAGACGCGGTTTGGTGAAGATCGTGGAGGACAGTTATCCCATCTTATCGTAGTGATTTTTGCAATTATAAGTGTGGTCGGTTTTATTGCCTACACTTTTGCTGGCATTGGAAAATTCGCAACCTCATTTTTCCCATGGGATCTGACAACCGAAATCGGTTCAGCCATAGTTTCTTCAGAGAACATGTATGCCTTGTTAATCATGGGCTTCACATCGATATATGCAATAAAGGGAGGAATGTATAGTGTTGTAGCAACTGAAATCATGCAATTCCTCGTAATGACTATCTCTTGTTTTATTGTAGGCGTTATTGCAATGAACCTTGTCACTCCGGAACAATTGAATGCAGTGATACCTGCAGGTTGGAAAGACTTGTTTTTTGGTTGGAAATTAAATCTCGACTGGAGTAATCTAATTCCTTCTGTAACAAATAAAATATCGACAGATGGATATGAGTTTTTTTCCATCATCTTTATGATCATGATCTTTAAAGGGATTTTGGCAAGTATTGCCGGACCTGTCCCGAGTTACGATATGCAACGGATACTGGCAACCAAAAGTCCACGCGATGCTGCACGTATGACCGGTTTTACTTCTTTGGTACTGTTCATTCCCCGCTTTTTTATGGTGGCTGGTTTAACTGTTTTGGTACTTGTCTATTTCAGCCCAAAACTGGTGGCAATGGGTCCGGATATCGACTTCGAAATGGTATTGCCTTATGCTGTGAGTAATTTTATCCCTACTGGTTTGCTGGGATTGTTACTTGCAGGATTGATCGCTGCTTTTATGTCAACTTATGCAGCTTATGTGAATGCAGGACCAGCCTACATCGTAAACGATATATACAAAAAATTCATTAATCCCAATGCTTCAAACAAGCGGTATATCAACATGAGTTACCTGGTTTCACTTGTTGTTGTAACGATTGGAATTGTTTTTGGCTTTTTTATCGATTCGATCGATTCGATGACAAAATGGATTGTATCCTCTTTATATGGAGGTTATACAGCTGCTAATGTTTTAAAATGGATATGGTGGAGGTTCAACGGATATGGTTATTTCTGGGGAATGTTAACCGGATTGGTCGCTTCGTTATTCATTCCTCTTTTCCTGCCGGATATTTCAGCACTCAACTCTTTCCCGATTATCTTATTAATTTCATCGGTAGGATCTATTGCAGGAAGTTTGTTAACAGAGCCCGATGACGAGGAGGTTCTGAAGAAATTTTATTCTTCTGTTCGCCCCTGGGGATTTTGGAATCCGATCTACGAAAAGGTGAAAGCTGAACAACCCGGTTTTCAGAAAAACATAGATTTTAAACGTGATATGATGAACTGTGTTGTGGGCATTGCATGGCAAATGTCAATGGTGGTAATGCCTATTTATCTGGTTATTCGTGAGTTTAGTTCAATGACAATTGCCCTGGGTGTTTTCGTGATCACTTCAATGATGCTCAAGGTTTATTGGTATGACCGGCTTGAAAATTTGATCTTTATAAAAGAATAATTGTGCGAATAAATTAATCCTAGAGTTCGAACCTCATTTATAGTAATGGAAAAACAAGATTTCGATAATAAGCTTCAAATGCTTTTTGTTGAGTACAATAAATTGATCAACAGGCCCAACAAGAAGCAAATTAGTGGTAATGGGATTTATGACCGTTACGAATTTCCTGTTTTGACGCGCGATCATGCTCCTGTCTTTTGGCAATATGATTTAAATTACGACTCGAATCCACATTTGATGATTCGCCTAGGTATTAATACTACATTCAACGCAGGGGCAATAAAATTGAATGGGAAATACCTCATGATTGCCCGGGTGGAAGGTTTTGATGTGAAATCTTTTTTCGCTGTGGCTGAAAGTCCCAATGGAATTGATAAATGGAAATTTTGGGACAGACCAATCGTGATGTCTGTCACCAATGATCCGGAAAAAAATGTTTATGATATCAGGTTAACTCAACATGAGGATGGATGGATTTACGGATTGTTTTGTGCTGAACGGAAAGACTTAAATAATTCGGATGATTCATCGGCTGCTTTAGCAAGTTGCGGAATTGGCAGAACGAAAGATTTAATAAAATGGGAACGTCTTGCGGATTTGAAATCTACGGCATTACAACAACGGAATTGTGTGCTTCATCCGGAATTCGTTAATGGAAATTATATGATTTATACGCGCCCGCAAATGAGTTTTATCGAGACGGGCGATAGCGGCATCAGTGCCGGCTTTTGCGTTTCAATGGAACATGCTGTGATTGAGAACGAAGTAATGATAGATCCCCGGGAATACCACACCGTTAAAGAAGTGAAAAACGGACAGGGCCCTGCACCGCTTAAAACATCAAAAGGCTGGTTGCATTTGGCGCACGGCGTCAGGCGGACTGCTGCTGGTTTACGATATACTTTGTATATATTCATGACCGACCTAATAGAGCCATGGCGGGTGATCAAACAACCCGGAGGACATTTTATTGAGCCGCTTGGAAAGGAAAGGATAGGCGATGTCTCGAATGTCGTTTTTAGTAACGGATGGATTTTGGATAACGATGGAACTGTATTTATCTATTATGCTTCTTCCGATACGAGGGTGCATATTGCTACTACGACGCTTGAAAAATTGATTGATTATGCATGGAATACCCCGGAGGATCCGGGACGGACACAATCGTGTGTCACACAACGTGATAAATTGATAATGAGTAATCTAAAAATATTAGAAAAACATTATCCTGAAATACAGTTTTAGAATATTCATTGCTGGAAATCATTTATTAAATCAGTTTGTTGCGATAACAAGGTTTTCCGGGAACTGTTTACAGCTCAACCATTTTTAAAAATATTTAAAAAATCGAAACAATTAGTGGCTTTATTCCGTTTTAACCGATTAACGGGGGAGTATTAAGCGATTAATATAAGATTAATTTCTAATTTTACCCTCAATCAAGGATCTATAAACAACTAATTGGGTCGAATATGAATAATCGGTCGTGGATATTTTTGGGACTGGTTTTTCTGATTTTATTGTCGAATAAAACATCGTCTCAGAATCTGTACCACACAGGATTGCTCTTTACTGCAGCTCCTCAACCAAAAGAGCAGCGAACTTCGTTGAATCTTACGCCAGATTCTCCAATTTCTGTGCGTAATAAATTTAGTTTGGAGTTTGATTTTGCGATTTGGAATCGGGAACAATTTGGTTATATATTCAGAATTTTTGACAAGCAACGTCATAACATTGATCTTGTTTATATCCCCAAAAGCAGCACGTTGGCAGTTTTGAAACTCGTGGTGAACGGAAATCCAACTTTGATCAACATCGCACTGGCAGAGAAGGATCTGGTTAGGAATAACTGGCTTCATCTTAATCTTTCGTTTGATTTGGTGACAGGAATTGTTGAGTTAAATTTGGGCGATATCATCTATTCAGACGATAGGGTTGATCTGTCTGGTATTCGGCGGCTTTACTTCTGTTTTGGTGCCAATCAATCAAATTATTTTCCAACAACTGATGTTCCTCAAATGGCAATCCGTAATATCCGGGTTACAGATTCCCGGGGAAAGTCACGTCACAATTGGCTGTTAAATGAGTCTGAAGGAAATGAGGCAACTGATCTCGAAGGGAATTATACTGCCAATATTAGCAATCCTACCTGGCTCATAAATAATCACTTTTTCTGGACAAAAAAGCATGAACTGCGATTTGATATTTCATCCGGCGTGACTTTTGATACACTGCAGAACCGAATTATTTTTGTCGGGAAACATAAAATTGTATCTTATGATATTATAACAGGTGAAACCAGTGAGCAAATTGCAAATAATGTCAAACCTTCAAGTTTAAAATCTGAATCTTATTTTTATTCCGCACCCGGAAAAAAAATATATTCCGTGGGGTCTCTTCCAAGCCAGGTTAATATTTATGATGAAAGCAAAAATGCATGGGAAACTACTTTTCCGAATAGCGAATCTTCGCAGTATATCAATTCAACATTTTTTATGAATGAACAGGGTTCTGCTTTTTCCGTGGGCGGATATCGAAGCTACAGGTATTATAATATGCTGATGCGATATAATTTTTTTGAAAAGAGTTGGAACCAGGTTTTACTAAAGGGTGACAAATTGGAACCCCGATCATATGCTTCTGTTACAGAAACCCGAAATCCAGGTGAATATCTAATTTTTGGGGGTTATGGCAATGTATCTGGACAGCAGGAGCTTGGGCCTAAATGTCTGTACGATCTCTACCAGTTGAAACTAGGGGATTTGGTGCTCAAAAAAAAGTGGCAAATGGAGAATGTTGCGGAAAATTTCATTCCGATGGGTTCAACAACTGTTAATGAACAACATCCTGCACTTTATGTACTTGGATTCCCTCCTTTTCTGAATGGTACCTATCTTAAACTATTCCGCATTTCACTGGAGAATGCAGGTTATTCTGTAGTAAGCGATACCATCCATTTTTATTTTGATGAAGAGCGATCAAAAGCGTCTCTGTTCTTTTTCAGAAAAACACAGGAATTTTTTGCTGTAATAAAAACACAGGCCGGAAGAGATTCTGCAAATTATAAGATTTTCTCACTTACTTATCCACCGGTAAATCGTTCATTGATGTCGTTTACATTCAGAACCATCCTGTCAACTCCCGGAAGTTGGACGAAACCTGTTTATGGGATGGTTGCAGTGCTTTCTCTCATAATGGTTTATCTGCTATTTCTGTTATTGAAAAAACTTCACCGGGCGGAAGAGGATTTGGAAGAAGAACAAGAGTATAATTCGTTAGTAAGTGATAAAACACCTTTTAGAACGGAGAATTTAAATAAGAAGCATGTGATATTGCCTCAGAAGAATGCAATCTATCTGTTTGGTGAATTTCTTATTTACGATGCTGAAGGAGTGGAGATCAGTCATCTTCTTTCATCAAAGTTAAAACATCTCTTCTTGTCGGTTTTTCTTTTGGGCACCAGTGACAATGGGATTACCAATGAAAAGTTAAATAGCATTCACTGGATGTATCACTCACCCCAAAGTGCCAAAAATAACAGGAATGTAAATATTAAGAAGTTGAGAGATCTGCTCAGTGGACTGAAGGGTATTCAAATAATTCATAATGAAGGTCGCTGGACAATAAAATTAAGTAATGAAATTTTTTGTGACTATCATTTTCTTCTTAAAAAGATGAAGGGAGATTTTCAACCGGTCACGCATGAAGAATTTGAAAGAATTGTTCTAATTCTTTCTCAGGGCATATTTGTTGCGGACGAAAGGATGCCATGGCTTGACTCGCTTAAGAGTCAGTTTTTGAGCTCATTGATAGATTATCTATTTTTGCTTGCGGACTCGTTTGAAAAAGATAAAAACCCTGAAACAATCCGCCGTGTTGCGAATCTTATTTTAAAGTCAGATCCATTGAATGAAGAAGCTTTTAAACTGAAGATTGAAGCCCTTATCAGACAAAAGAACCATAATCAATCATTTATTGATTACGAGTATTTTGCAAAAGAATACAAAACAATGTATGGAATCCCATATCCGGTCAGTTTCAAATCATTTTTCAGGAAGGAGGAATAAAAGAGGGTCATCTAAATGATAACCCTCTCTGTTTGCAACCATTTTCACAAGCAAATTATGCAAGTGAATGGATTTTAATTAGTTTATAATGATGGTTTCAGTTCTGCGGTTCATTGCGTGTTCAGCACTTGAGCAGTTAACACCATCGACACATTTATTTGTCAGTTGGCTTTCTCCAAAGGCTTGTGCATTTACCCTGGACACACTAACACCATTATTCACAAGAAAATCAATAACTGATTTCCCACGTTTCTCAGATAGTTTCATGTTATAACTGGCTGGTCCCCGCGAATCTGTATGTGATTTTATTTCAACATTTACAGAGGGATTTTCAATCATATCATCGGCCAGTTTTTCGAGATTTGCTTGATCTTGTCTGTTCAGCTCCCATTTGTCAAACCCAAAATAAACATTGTAAACATGCCCGATAACTGCATTTTCAACATTACCTGGTTTTATTTGCTGTTTTTGTTGTTTGGGTTCAGGCTTTGGTTCTGGTTTAGGCTCTGATTTTGGAGCTTCGACAGTGGTTTCCGGCTTTTTCTTCTTTTTCGCACCAAAAGCGTACGAGAGTCCGGCATGTGTATATAATTTAGTTCCGAAAATATCTGATTCAGAATAACCTGGCTTAACATTTCCTGATATCATCTCTGTTCTGCGTCCGTCAAGGCGGTCAGTATTTACCCAGCTCCATTGTGTCCCTAAATTAAGCTGTATCTGATCGCTTATACGGTACGAAAGACCGGTTCCCAATGGAATAGTCGGCAGTTTCCAATGCTCATCAATTAATGAATTTACCCCTGCTTTCTTCCATAAGTGTGAAGCACCGATACCGATTTTCGCATACCAGTACATCTTTCGTTCTAACTTATTTTTCGAGAGTAGGTTCGTAAGATTCCATACAGTATTTAGATTGTACTCATTTATCTCTGTTTTGAAATCAGCAATGGGCCTGGAATCGTATTTCCATGAACCCGTAAGATTTGAATAGTTCCACATTGCTTCTAAACCAATGACATGGGAGAAATTTTTTTTAGCAGACGCCCCAAATCCAAGATTCATCTCACTTTTCCAATGATTAAAATGATTAAAACGAGCGTTTTTGTACATGTTATACTCACCCGTAAAACTTGCTACTCCTGCGCTAACTCCAATTTCCCAGTTTTTATAAGGCTCAGGACTCTTTTTTTCCTGAGCAACAGCTAATGTGAAACACAGAAAAAGAGTTAGTAGATTTATAATTAGTTTTTTCATTTTAATACAGTCTTCGGGTACTAAATCTTAAACGTTTGCATTGAGAAAAGGTTCATATTTTTTAACAAATGTACCTGAAAAAACGGATTTATTTAAATAAGTGTAAAATAATAATTTATGCAGTGTAAATAAATTATAGCAAAAGCGACTTATTGCGATTGTTTTGCAGGGTGATCAATTTTTCTTCATCAAAATATTTTAGCAATACGCACTAATTTTTAAAATATTTTTAATCAAAGATTAAATATTTTTCATAAGTTCGCATAAGAGAGTGTTTTAAATGATTATTTTAAAGGCCGATTGTGGTATTTAAAAATTTCCACTTGAAAACTTGAAATATCAGCGTGCTAAAACTTGTTTAACTGGACTTTAATCGAAGCAAATTTTATAATCATTTTTATCAGAACAAGAAGATGATTTTTTAATATAAATTAGTGTTTCTGTCGGTCATCAAAAAATGGCTTTGTTTCAAATATTGCGTATTATTTTTTATCAAATCATGTTATAACGTATAACCTATTCATTTTAACTTTATGAAAAAAATACGAAGTTTTTTGATAATAGCCATTTATTCGGCCTGTTCAATTCCTGTTTCAGCCCAGACTTCATTCATTTCAGAAAAACAAATTCCTCTTGTAACCTATTCTTTTTCAGATCAGGATCCAATACCCCAAATTGGAAAAATCTATCCGTATTCCCGTTTTGAAGGTTATTCTGATAAAGGACTCATGCATAACTGGAAAATGGTAGAAATGGAGAATGATTATATCAAACTTTGGATTACACCTGAGATTGGCGGTAAAATCTGGGGTGCTGTTGAGAAATCAACCGGAAAAGAGTTTATTTATTACAATCATGCCGTGAAATTTCGTGATGTAGCCATGCGCGGACCCTGGACTTCCGGAGGACTTGAGTTGAATTTCGGGGTAATTGGTCATGCACCAACATGTTCCTCACCTGTTGATTATGTCGTGCGTAAAAACGACGACGGCAGTGTTAGCTGTTTTGTGGGAGCAATTGACCTTCCTTCACGCACACGCTGGAGCGTAGAGGTCAATTTACCCAAAGATAAAGCCTATTTCACCACACGTTCTGTATGGGACAATTCTACCTTGCTCGAGCAAGCGTATTACCATTGGATGAACCTCGGAATTAAAACCGCCGGCAACCTGGAATATACCTTCCCGGGAAATTATTTCCTGGGACATGATGGGAAACATTCACCATGGTCAACGGATGAACAAGGCCGGAAGATCAATTTTTATGAGAACAACAACTTCGGAAGCTACAAATCATACCATGTGTTTGGTGAAGCAACAGGCTTTTATGGAGCGTACTGGCATAACGATGATTTCGGATTTGTACATTACTCGACTTATGATGATAAGCCCGGTAAGAAAGTCTGGATCTGGGGTTTGTCGGATCAGGGAATGATATGGGACAAATTGCTCACTGATACTGATGGGCAGTATACAGAAATTCAGTCGGGCAGGTTATTTAACCAGGCCGCAGGTGAGAGTAGTAATACCCCTTTCAAAAACAGGGGATTTGCTTCGGGATCAACTGACGAATGGACTGAATACTGGTTTCCGGTTAAAGGTACCAACGGACTTAAAAGTGCTCTTCCTTCGGGATCTATAAATATTCAGCAACAAGGAGATACTGTTAAATTATGGTTTTGCCCTAATGAGAAAACAGATGGACTAATTGAAGTCAGGAACGGCAATGAAGTCGTTTTCGCGAAAGAAATTCATTCAAATCCGATGCAGGTTTTCACAAATTCATTTGCGTATAAAGGAAAAGGAACCAATAATAACCTAAGCGTCTGGTTGAAAAATGAATTGCTATTCGAAACCAACCGGGATAAATACCTTCTTAAACGTCCTGTTGAATCGCCCGCCGGATTTAATTGGGAATCAGCATATGGCCATTACACGAAAGGCAAAGAACAGGAACGGCAACGGTTGTATAAAACAGCAGGGGCGGAATACACAAAGGCGTTGGCAGTTGAACCTTGGTTTGTGCCTGCATTGACAGGTATGGCCAACCTTGCGTACCGGAAAACAGACTATTCAACCGCGATGGAATTTGCCTCAAAAGCACTTTCAGTTGATACGTATGATGCGGATGCCAATATGATCTTTGGGTTGGCAGGATTGGCACTGGGCGATACCACTGCAGCCATTGATGGTTTTTCAATTGCTTCTGCCGGTACTTCGCAACGAAGTGCGGCTTATAATGCGCTCGCTTCGATTTTTCTAAGCAGGAATGATTTCCGGAAAGCTCTTTCATATGCTGACAAAAGCCTGTTGTATAACCAATTGGGATCTGATGCCATTCAAGCAAAGATTTTATGTCTACGAAAACTGGGGATGGTTAAAGAAGCAGGTAATGTAATAACTAATTTAGAATTGAAGGACCCACTAAACCATTTTATACGGTTTGAAAGATTTTTGGTAGAATCTTCTTCTGAGAACAAAACTCAGGTTCAAGCACATATTACCAGCGAAATGCCACATGAAACTTATCTTGAATATGCCGTGTGGTATTACCGGAACGGACAATTGACAGATGCATTGACGATTCTTCAACTGGCACCTGGTGATCATCCGGTTGTTTTGCTTTGGAAAGGCTATCTGAATCATCTTTTGGGGAAAGAGGATATCGCCAAAGCTACCATTGCAAAAGCATTCCAGACCAGTCCCTTGTTCGTATTTCCTTTCAGGATAGAAACCCTGAAACCGTTGGAATGGGCGCTATCCATTTCTGATAACTGGAAAATTAAATATTACACCGGACTTGTTTACCTGAATGCAGGTAATGAAAATAAAGGTTCTGATTTATGGAACAGTTGTGGTAATCAACCCGATTTCTTTCCGTTTTACATCGCTCGTTCCCAACTTGCTAATGCAGAAAGTAAGCAAAGTCAATCTGATGTTGAAAGAGTGCTGGAACTTGGAGGGAATAACTGGCGTGCCGGTTTGTTTGCTTCTCAATTTTTTATGGGTAAGGGCGACCTGCTAAAGGCAGAAGAACTTGGCCGTGATTTTTATAAAAAGAATCCTCAAAACTATATTCTTGGTTTACATTATGCCAAAATTTTGGAAATGAACCATAAATATTCAGAATGCGTGAGTTTACTTCTAAAAATCAAGGTTCTGCCGAACGAAGGAGCCACTGATGGACGCACATTATGGCGGAATGCGAACATTGGAAATGCACTGGATTTGATGAAGACCCAAAAATACCGGAAAGCACTCGAAAGTATTGGCAATGCCCGGCAATGGCCTGAAAATCTGGGAGTGGGGAAACCCTATACGCCAGATGAACGGCTTGAAGATTTTATCTCACTTCAATGTTATAAAAAACTAAAAGACAATCGGTCAGCTGGTGAGATGCAGAACAAAATCGCAGGGGATGCGATTCTTCAGAACTTATCATTCAATGAAAACGACTTCCTGACAGCCTGGCTGTTAAAAGAGGAAGGGAATAAATCAGAAAGCGACAAGATAATGAAAGAGTTAATTGCGAAGAATCCTTTATCCAAAAGTATTCAGTGGTGTAATGCTGTTTATTCCGGCGACCGCGCAAAAGCTGGAATCTTTCAAACTGAGATGATCGAAAATGACCGTTTTACCTTTTTCCTGAATCTAATGTTTGGTGATCCACGTATATTGGAATCACAGATACCAACTAAAAATCCAAAGTAGCGTGTAAAAAGAATATTCAATTCCTAAATTAATGAACTATGAAAACTTCAATCTGGAGCACAATTTCGTTATTAATGGTTTTTTATTTTTTGATTACCGGCTCCGCTAATGCCCAACAATTAAATGATTATTCATTTAAGGGGTCATCCGGTCCGCTCGAGAATGCGATTCGGACGGATGTCCAGTTCAATGGATATACAAATTACTGGCACAATGATTACAAGGAGTGGATCCGTTACGGGAATTTGTTTAAAATGAGCATTCCTAATGTTGGCAACAATATCGCCCAAAGTAAAATTGATATAGCTGAAGACTTGCAGGTTCCCGGGTTATCGGTTCAGGAAGGGTTCCTGAGTGGCTTGTTTTCGGGTGAATATAAAATCATAGAAGCTCCTTCGCTGAAGGAATTGGAAGAATCAATCGGTTCCGGCAATATTTTGGTTTTCACAAACCCTGCTTCGGAAGCGGGGAAAAAGCTAATGGAGAAATACGTCCCGGATAGTTTATTGAAAAAGCAATTGAAAAGCTATCAGTATGGAGCTGTTGATTTTGAAGAAGTCAATGCTTTTTATCTTGAAAACGGTGCAAAGAAAATTTTTGTAGTGTCGTCAACAGATAGTTCGTTACTCAAAAAGGTAAAAGAACTTCTTGAAAGTACGAAGAAAATCCTTGCAGAATACGATCTTCATAAGGGGATGTTTGGCGCCGAAACTCTTTTAAAAAGTGTGACTTGTGTACAAGGACATCCGCTCGAACTGATCGGAAAGGGGATGAACGAAGGAAATACCTGGTTTGTATTTAGCGGATACATGGATTTCTGGATGAAAGATGAATTGGCCGGTTGGATGAGTAAAGCCAATCTGCCAGTTGTTGCCGATGTTGGATTTTCGCCGATCTATGGTTGTAAAGATTATAAGGGATTGCAGGTGCAGGATATGATTACCAAACAATCGTGGATTGATTATGCGCATGATAAAAGCGGATACGTTTTCAGGCCAGTCTATGATGCTGAAAGTGACCCTTATCATTACGACGGATACATTGCGACCGAAGGGAATAAGAAACAGATTGATAACGAGAATGTTCCTTTTATTTCCAATACCGGTTCATTCGAAGGTGACCTGATTCCAAGTATGGTTTTATTCATCAAAAAAGGAGAAAAATTGACCCGCGATTTAATGTGGGAGGCCATCATGGACCGGAGAGAGGTAGCTATTTTGAATCAGGGTAAGATGATGGGGCCGGCTCTTTATCGAAATGCTTTGCAGATGCTATTGCTGGACCGCGTTTACCTGGAAGATTACTTTGGCGATAAAATTGATATACAGGCTGAAGTTGAAGACTATAATCTAAGGGTTACAATTTCGAATACCTATTCACATGCTGTTTCAGGGAACCTGGATATTCAGCTTCCCCCCGAGGTAAAGGCAGATGAACCAATTGTTTCAGCATTAAATTTACCTGCCAATAGTTCTAAAACAATTGTCATAAAGATTCGACCTCTGGCCAGCGGGATGAATACTACCAATCCAATTGTTGCCGGTTTTAAATGGAGTGACAAGCAGAAAATGACGATGGCGATTCTTGATATGCCGCCAGCCATTTCGGTTCATCGGTTACTTTATGGTCATGCTCCAGCCGTGAAATACCCGGTCAGTATTCATAATTTTTCAAGTAGTGTCCCTTTCCCGGTGCAGGTGCAGGTATTTGCAAAAGAGAAACCTGGGAAAGCTGTTTTCACTGCGAATCAAAATAATACGGCTACGCTGGGTAAATATCAGGATATGCTCTTTGACCTTAAATTGGCTGCCGGAGATTATTGGGTGAAAGTTTCTGCATTGGGCGTTGAAACAACCAGCCAGTTAGGTGTTGGTAAAGCAGAAGGTGCTGCGCGTGCCTATGCAGTTGATTTGAACAGCGATGGTGTGAATGAATTCAGGCTCGAAAATGACAGCGTGCAGGTAACACTGTTGTCGACCGGAGCGCGGGTCATCGAATATATTGTAAAAAGCAGAAAGGATAATCTGCTTTTCAAACTTTGGCCAGAAAAATCAATTGATGACAGACGTCCGTTCAGGGATAGAGGTTATTACCCTTACGGAGGATTTGAAGATTTTCTCGGGCAGGGAAGTATGGAAACGCATAAGGTTTATGATGCCACGCTGGTTCAGGACAAAGGCGATTTTGTACAGGTTAAAATGGTGGCTGATTATTTTGGGAACAGGCTTGAAAAGACATTTACGCTGTATGGCAATTCCCCCTTGCTTGAAATAAGATTCGCATTGACCTTCAAAAATCCGGAAGCAAATGTAATTGGGCCGCAACCTATACTTGAATTGGGTGCCGTTCATGGGACTGAAGATGTGTTTACTGTTCCGACAGTTGATGGTTTGGAGCAATATCGGATGAAACCGGAAAGATATTACGGCCATTTATTCACCTTGAAAGAGGGGTGGAATGCAGGGTATGATGAAAAAGAAGATATTACATTTGTTGGAGCTTATCCTGTAACCCAACCACATTTCCTTCATATGTGGATGAACCATCCGAGCAATGGCGATGCGCACTATTACTACACTGAATTTCAGCCTTGGGTACCAATCACACAGAAAAGTACGATGTATTTTTCATACTATATATGGGGAGCTGGCGGTCCATGGGAAAATGGGGTGAAAGAACTGCGAAAAAGAAATTTGATTTCTGAAAGATAATGTTGCATTTTCAAAATGAGAATTTAAATATATACCTATGAAGAACAATCATTTAATGAGGAGTCTCACATTTCTGATCCTCTTGCTGCTGGGTACCATAAACGGATTCAGTGCCGTTAAACAAGAATTGAAAATTGGTAAGGTGGAGTTGGGATATCCGTGCCCGGCAATTCCATTCTACTTTGTAAAAGCTGAACTTGAACTTCCTTATCCGTCTATTATGGAAGTTGAAGTCGCCATAAACGGAAAGACGCTTCGGTTCACAAATCTGCATAAGGAAACCGATACAGAAGATTTGAATAAGCCTGTTTTAACACATCGTCCACCTTCGGGGGCAGGTCTTTCACAGGATAATTCCATTTATAATCGTCCGTATGTGATTGGCTGGGTAAAATGGGAACCTGGAATGAAATACGAGGTTAAAGTTACCGTAAGGATGAAAAAAGAGGCGAAGAATTCTGATAATGACCTCTTTATTACAGCTTCAAAGACTATTAATGCACCACAGGGTTCTGAAGCTTTTGATCCGGCATGGAAAAAATATAAATCAGTTGTATTAAGCGAAACAGTAGGCATTGCAAGGAAGGCTGAGCCAACAGAGGTATTGCTGGCTTTTTATCCTGATGAGATAAAGGATCTGAAACGCGAAATTCGTGTGGCTTCCGTTGATCCTGAAACCCATCAATTGACAGAGGTTCCATGCCAGATTTTCGATATTCAGGAGTACCTGAAAGAAGATGATCTTGCGCCCGATGCGAATGGTAAACCCACTCGTCAGGTTCCAATCTGGCTTCCTACGGTTACAGCCCGCCTGGCATTTCTTGCTGATGTGCCTGCCAAAAGTAGCCGGGTTTTTCTGGTCTATTACAACAACGAAGCGGCGATGGCAAAGCCTTATATAACAGATCTTCATATGCAGGGTGATGCTCCGGGACTTCAAATTGACAATGATTTAATTTCAGTTGTCTTGCATCCTAATTCAGGCCACCTTGATCAAATATCATTAAAAAAGCGTCCTGATTTTCCTTTGTATCACAGGAAGGAAACAAATGGAGCCATTCATTGGAATCCGGAAATTTACACACCTCCAACGCCCTGGACGCACACGTCGGACTGGAAACCACCGCAGAATATGAAATCCTTTTCTGGACCTGTACTTGCATCAAGCGAGGTTTGGGGAAATCTGCGCGAGATACCGCAGGTCGATGCTTCGGTAAGGTATGAATTTTATCCGGGAAAACCTTATTTCATCAGCTCATCTGTCCTTCGAATCAATGAAACAGTGAATTGTCTGGCTTTGCGAAACGGTGAAATTGTAATCAAACGGGAATTGATTACCCATGCTGCATGGTACGACGTGGTGAGAGATTCAGTGATTAATTATGACGTAACCCAGATGCCCGATCTTACCGATTTAAAAATGGAGGATGATGTTCCATGGATAACCTTCTATAACGAAAAGACGGGTGTCGGTTTTGCCGGTATTCAGCTAAGCTATGCCAATGCAGGGTTGGAATCTTCACCCCGGTTGCTTAATCCGTTCTTTTATATTACGGGTGGTCCATGGATCTACTGGGCCCGTGCGCTGTCGTTGAGTTTCCTCTCTTCGAATATGCAACAGATGATTCCGGCAATGAAGGGGAATGTTTTTTCAGAAAAATGGGCTTACCTGATTTATGAAACGGATAAAGGTGCAAAACCATATGCCCCTGTTATTGAATTACAAAAGAAATTGACCAATCCGTTAAGAATCCAACTGGTTGAAGAAGTCGATGACCGTGTTTCAAAGACTGTTACCGAAATTTTTATCGATAAAGGTAAAAGCGGTTGGGAAGGAAGGGAAACCGGCAAACATGCTACTGACAAATAGATATAAGATTTAGTATATTTTAAAAGAAGGTCGTTTGAGCGGATAATAATTTATCGTTTCAAACGATCCTTCAAACATTTATCATAGGCGTTATGAAGCTATACTCGTTATTAATAGGGGTTTTTGTGGTCTGTCTGGGCTCAATTAATTTTACTTCTGCTGAAAACCCACCCACCATACAACCTTTGCCGGTTAAAAAATGCCAGGATTTTAGTGTAACCGGAAAAGGAATTGATCCTGAATGGAATAAGGCCACCTGGAACAAGTTGATAAAGCTTGATCCGGAAGGGGAAGAATATCCGGGCAGGTTTAAAATACTGTACTCCGGCAAGGGAATCTATTTACTTTTTGAAGGGACTGACAGCAAGATCACCACAGAATTCGATGAGGATTTTGGAAATCTTTTCAATGGCGATGTATTTGAAGTGTTCTTTCATCCCGATCCAAAAATGCCACTCTATTTTGAATACGAAATCAACCAGTTGAACAAGGAGCTTGTGCTGATCATTCCCAATTTGAATGGCAAAATACATGGCTGGATTCCATGGCATTATGAAAATGAAAGACGGGTTGTAAAGAAAGTTCATATCGAAGGTGGAAAAATGGAGGCTGGTGGTACGATCAAATCGTGGAGCGCAGAACTGTTTTTCCCGTATGAATTGTTCAATCCTCTTTCAAACGTTCCTCCTGTAAGCGGAACTGTCTGGAATGCAAATTTTTACCGGCTTGATTACGACAGTGGCAAGATGGTCAAATGGGCATGGACACCAATCGATCAATCTTTTCACGAGTTTAAAAAGTTTATGCCGATTAAATTCGAATAGTACATATTCTGAAGGCAACCTCGATTCAAATTCTCTGACGAATTTCGATCAAGGCTATTAACAGAAAAAATACTAATATTGAATAATTAAAGTAAGCTAAGTTGGTTTATTCAACAACTTTGTGATATTTGAATTTATAAACCAGTATGAGTCTTTCTATTCTGCTTGATTACCCTGAAGATATTTCGCTTTCGGTGCTAAAACTGATTAAGCTTAAGAAGAACATAATCAAGCGATTGACCTTGATCGGAGTCGCAACCATTGCTGAACTGTGCAAGGAAACCGACTTTAGCATCCCCACTGTTACTAAAATCATAGCAGAACTGATTGAGGAAGGTATTGTTTTTGAGGATGGTAAGGTTTTAACAGCGGGTGGCAGAAGGCCGTCACAATATGGCATAAATCCCAATGCCTGTTTTTACCTGGGAGTTGAAGTGAAACGTGATTCAGTTAATATTGGGATTCAGGATTTTAATAACAGCTTTGTAAAACTATCTGAAAATATCTTATATACCCTTGAAAACACCAGGGAATCACTGTCTTCGCTTTGCTCCATAATCAACCAGTTTGTAGATGATTCAGGCGTTATAAGAGACAAAATAATTGGGGCCTGTATCAATCTGAGTGGACGAATTAATTCCCGCAAGGGATTCAGCTACAGCTATTTTTTCTTCGAAGAGAAACCACTTAGCGAGATCATCGAATCTCAGATACACATTAAAACTTTCCTTGAAAATGATACGCGTGCCATGGCGTACGGTGAATACAACTGCGGAGTAGTTCAGAATGAGAAGGATGTTATTTTTGTAAACATTGGTTTGGGTGTTGGTATCGGCATCGTTTGCAATGGGAACCTGTATTATGGCAAGTCCGGTTATTCTGGCGAGTTTGGACATAGTCCCGTTTTCGATAATGAAATTATTTGTCATTGTGGAAAAAAAGGGTGTCTTGAAACCGAAACCTCCGGCATTGCGTTGGAGCGAAAGTTTAAAAAGGCGCTCGAAAATGGATCAATTTCAATTCTTTCAGGAAAAAGGGCAATCGAAGAGATTACAGTTGAAGATATTTTGTCCGCTATTACAAAAAACGAAGACACACTTGGTATTGAGATCATTGAAGAAATTGGAGGTAACATGGGACGTTATCTCTCAATGCTGATTAATATTTTTAATCCTGAGCTTGTCGTCCTTGGTGGTATGTTGGCTGAAACCGATATGTATTTGCGTTTGCCCATCCGGACTGCTATCCATAAATACTCGCTAAGCCTCGTAAGCCTCGATATGGAATTGAAAATGTCAGCCTTGGGATCGAAAGCTGGCGTAATTGGAGCATGCTATATTCTGCGGGATAAACTTTTCCGCAGCGCATAGGCTCAATTTGAGAATCGTATTGCGTTCCTCAACAGCTTCCGAATGTTAACTTTATCCCTTTTTATCTGGCCATAATTTTCAAGATAGTATATGCGTTTGGTAACATTCTGTAAGTCAGGAATAATTTTCCATTATTAAATGAATTTCAGAAAAACGTTTGTTGAATTAAAATAATTTAATAAATATTGATTTATTCAGAAATGAATTAATTTAGTGGTGAAAAAAGTTTGATTTCTACGAATGCTAGATAAAATCATTTGACGAACCAACTATAGCATAAAGTGAGTTAACCTATGAAGAACGGAAATTTCTTTGCATTAATTGTCTGTTGCATCTTCGTGAGTTTCTATGCGTGTGTGCCGAAAGTGCAACTTGAGCAAACTGATGTTTTGGTTATCGGTGGTTCTACCAGCGGCATTTCGGCTGGGCTGCAATCAGCCAGATTGAATGTTCCAACGCTTATAGTTGAAGAAACTCCCTGGCTTGGCGGTATGATGACCGCTGCGGGTGTAAGTGCAACAGACGGAAATCACCTTCTGAATTCAGGAATCTGGAATGAATTCCGGAGTAAACTAAGAACCCATTATGGCGGGGAAGCCGCACTTGCAACCGGATGGGTTAGCAATACCCAATTTGAGCCACACATTGGCGATAGCATCTTTAAGTCCATGGCCAACGCAGAACGAAAACTTTCGGTTATATACGGTTACCATTTAGCGACGATTCTTAAGCAAGGCAACAAAGTGATTGGCGCTATCTTTGAGAATGAGCAAATGGAACGCTTAACCGTTCATGCTAAAGTTGTAATTGATGCTACGGACTTGGGTGATGGATTGGCAATGGCCGGTGCCGCTTATGATCTGGGAATGGAAGCAAGATCGGTAACCGGCGAAGAAAATGCTCCGGAGACTGCAAATAATATCGTACAGGATCTTACGTGGACTGCGGTTTTGAAAGATTACGGAACGGGTGCTGACAAAACTGTCAGAAAACCAGATAATTACAATCCTGAATTATTCCAGGGCTCTTGTGCAATGACTGTAGATTCAGTTTTGATTGACTGTGGAAAGATGCTGAATTATGGTAGATTACCCAACAACAAATACATGATTAACTGGCCAAAACATGGAAACGATATTTATTTAAATGTGGTTGAGATGGACTGGTCGCAACGCAGGAATGAACTAAAGAAGGCGAAAGACCGCACACTTTGTTTTATTTATTATATCCAGACCGAACTTGGTTTTAAACAATTTGGTTTGGCCGATGACGAATTTCCAACTGCAGACAAACTTGCCTTTATTCCCTATCACCGTGAAGGTCGTCGGTTGAAAGGCATCCAGCGATTGACGATCAATCATGTACGTAATATTTACGGTGGTCAGCAATTGTACCGGACAGGGATTTCAGTTGGCGACTATCCGGTCGATCATCATCACGCCTGTAATCCAGATGCTCCGAAAATCAAATTCCCGGCCGTACCATCCTTTAATATTCCGCTGGGGGCCCTTATCCCTGAAAAGATTGATGGTCTGATTGTGTCTGACAAAGCAATTTCTGTTTCCAATATTATGAATGGTGCTACCCGCCTTCAGCCATGCGTTTTGCTTACTGGCCAGGCAGCAGGTGCCATTGCTGCTCTGAGTGTTCAGAAAGATCAGAATGTCCGGGAAGTTAGCATTCGCAAAGTTCAACAGACGCTTCTTGATGCAGGTGCCTACCTGATGCCTCTGATAGATGTGAACCCGCAAGATAAAGAATTCCAGGCAATTCAGCGGGTAACAGCTTCCGGAATTTTGAAAGTCAAAGGAGAATCCTATAAATGGGCAAATCGAACATGGTTTTATCCCGATACAACTATCACATTTAAAGAATTCTCCGAAGGTTTGAAATCATTTGATAATAAATTTTTAATTTCCAGAGATCAGTCAATTCTTACGGTAAAAAAAGCCAATGAATTGATCACTGAATTTCTAAACAGAAATATATCAGCTGATGCACAGAAACTGTGGACCGAAAAACTAAACCGGAAATTTGACCCCGGACTTTTAATTACAAAAAGAGAATTGAGTGTGCTTGTTGATGAATTGATACGTCCTTTTGAAGCCAAATCAATTGGTTTTGACGGTAATTATCATTGAATTAGGATGTAAAATAAAATGAATATAAAATACCAAATGAATAACGAATTAGCGCAATACGCAGGACAATACAAGAATGAACTATTTGAATCGGTCATCCCTTTTTGGATGAACCATTCCAAAGATTCAGATTTTGGTGGCTATTTAACATGTCTGAACAGACAGGGGAAAGTTTATGATACGGATAAATTTATGTGGCTTCAAGGTCGCGAAGTCTGGCTTTTTTCGATGCTTTTCAACAAGGCTGAGAAAAAACAGGAGTGGCTTGAAATGGCTTTGCATGGCGCCAAATTCATGAAAAAATTCGGAATGGATGCGCTTGGCAACTGGTATTTTTCATTGACCCGCGAAGGAAAACCCCTCGTACAACCTTACAATATTTTTTCCGATTGTTTTGCGGCCATGGCTTTCAGCGAGCTATACAAAGCAACCGGTGATGAAGAACACAAGCAGATTGCCTTGGCTACTTTTGCAAATATTCAGAAACGACAGGATAATCCCAAAGGATTGTATAATAAAGCATTTCCCGGAACACGGCCGTTGAAAAGTTTTGCATTGCCGATGATTCTATGCAACCTTTCATTGATTATGGAAGATATCCTGGGAACAGAACAGGTCAACAAAACCATTCAACCACTTATCAAAGAAGTGATGGAGGTTTTTTATAACTCGGCATCAGGATTAATACTTGAAAGCGTTACCCCTGAAGGTGAATTCAGTGATTCATTTGAAGGACGTCTTACCAATCCCGGGCATACCAACGAGTCGATGTGGTTTATGATGGATTTAGGGGTACGTAACAACGATAAGGCATTAATCGACAAAGCGATTGAAATTCTTCTTCGCTCAACGGAATCTGGCTGGGACAAAAATAAAGGTGGTATTTTCTATTTTCTTGATATAAAAGGTCATCCAACGCAACAATTGGAGTGGGATCAGAAACTTTGGTGGGTTCATATCGAAACGCTGATTTCGATGGCCAAAGGTTATCGCCTTACGGGAAATGAGAATTGTAAACGTTGGTTCGAAACCATTCACGAGTACACCTGGAAGCATTTCAAGGATCCTGAATTTCCCGAATGGTACGGTTATCTTAACCGTGAAGGGAACCCATTGCTTGACTTGAAAGGCGGAAAATGGAAAGGCTGTTTTCATGTCCCCAGAGGTTTGTATGAAATCTGGAAGATTCTTGAATAATATTCTTTTCACAAACAGTGTAATCAGTAAAGCTTTAAATATGAGAAATATATTTGCTGTTCTTTTCCTGTTTTTATTTGCCACTTGCAGTCTTGGTCAGAAAAAAATGACAAACAATGCCATGTCTCAAAAAAAGATCTCTCTTGATTCGTTAGGTTATCAGCTTATCTGGGAAGATCAGTTTAATGGTTATGAACTAGACACAACCAAGTGGAATATTCGGGGTATAGGCCCACGAAGGATTGGTTATAATTCAGCCACTGCAGTAAAGGTCGAAGACGGTTATCTTAAACTATATGCGATGCGAAAAGGCGACAGCATATTGGGTAGTGCAGTCGGAACAGCAAAACATTTTACCCCCAAATACGGATATTTTGAATGTAGGGCTCAGCTTCAGAAGTCGTCTGGTGTTTGGGGCGCTTTCTGGATACAGTCGTCAAAGGTAGCTCAGGGTGAAGACCCAGCGTTATTCGGAGCGGAAATTGATATTTTCGAGTTTTTTGAAAATATGGGTAACGATACCATTACGCACGCTATTCACTGGAATTATGGACCGAATATGCATTCAATCGGGCCAAAGAAAAGCTACCTGAAAGGATTAAGCAAAGGATTTCATACCTATGGTTTAGAATGGACCGATGAAAAATATTCCTTCTACATCGATGGTTACAAATTCCACGAAGAAACACGTGGCGTCTCGAAAATTGAAGAATATATAATCCTAAGCATGGAACTTCCCGGTGAACTCAGGAGCCTCGTTGAAACTGTTTTCCCCGATGTCTTTATTGTCGATTATGTGAAAGTTTACCAAAAAAAATAGAGCAGAATTATTCCTGCCGATTAAGTTTAATTCAACCAGTCGTTTAACAATCAGTCTGAAGGCGTTATTTGGACCGGATCCATCGCCTCCGATAAAAAACAAATTTTATTAAGTAATATTGATTATCGTATAAAATTTTACAGATATGGAAAATCAAAATTCCCGTCGGGATTTTCTCGCAAAGTCTTCGTTTGTTGGGCTTTCAGCCTTGTCAATGTCACTCATCTCTTTTGGCGGCAATGAGTTGACTCCAGAACCTCTTATCGATTCAACATCAAAACTGATTCTTCCCAAAGGACAGGGACTGAAAATTACCGGAACCTTTCTTGATGAAATTTCTCACGATATTCCTCATCAGAATTGGGGCGAAAAAGAGTGGGATAAGGATTTTGCCCATATGAAAGCTATTGGGATTGATACGGTGATCATGATCCGTTCGGGCTACAGGAAATTTATTACCTACCCTTCGGAATACCTGATCAAAAAGCATGGCTGTTACATGCCATCAATCGATCTGGTTGACTTATACCTGAGATTGGCGGATAAATACAATATGAAATTTTATTTCGGTTTGTACGACTCCGGTAAATATTGGGACACTGGCGATTTAAGCTGGGAGGTGGAAGACAATAAATATGTGATTGATGAAATCTGGAAGAACTACGGAAGCAAATACAAAAGTTTCCAGGGTTGGTACATTAGCGGTGAAATAAGCCGGAAAACAAAAGGGGCAATTGGTGCTTTTCATGCGATGGGAAAACAATGTAAAGATGTATCAGGTGGCTTGCCCACATTTATATCTCCCTGGATTGATGGCAAGAAAGCAGTTGATGCTGCTGGTGGTAACCTTACGAAGGAAAATGCAGTATCGGTGCAGGAGCACGAGCGTGAGTGGGGCGAGATCTTTGACGGAATCCACGACGTAGTTGATGCTTGTGCATTCCAGGACGGTCATATTGATTACGATGAACTCGACGCCTTCTTCACTGTGAATAAAAAGATGGCTGATAAATATGGGATGAAATGCTGGACCAACGCCGAAACATTCGATCGTGATATGCCTATTAAATTTTTCCCGATCAAATTTGATAAACTCCGGATGAAGCTTGAGGCTGCTTCCAGGGCAGGATATGACAAGGGAATCACTTTCGAATTTTCACACTTCATGAGTCCGCAATCTGCTTATCTTCAGGCGGGCCATTTATACGACCGGTACAAAGAATATTTCAACATAAAATAACTCCTTTCATGACAATTCAAAAAAGTAAGGAAAACCTGCTGTACGTAATTTTTCTGGCTGCTGTTGCGGCGTTGGGAGGATTCCTGTTCGGCTATGATACCGCTGTTATTTCAGGTACAATCGGCAGCGTTTCTACCCAGTTCGGTTTAAATGATGTGAGTACAGGCTGGTATGTTGGTTGCGCGCTCGTTGGTTCTATCATCGGCGTCGCTATAGCTGGAAAACTCAGTGATCATTTTGGTCGAAAGGGGGTGCTTTTATTCTCTGCAATACTATTTACAAGTTCCGGAATCGGGTGTATGGTTTCAGGTAGTATCTCGGACCTGGTTTTATACCGCATTCTTGGAGGAGTTGGAATTGGTGTTGCATCCGTGATTTCTCCCCTCTACATTTCCGAGATTTCAGTATCGCGTTATCGCGGGACCCTGGTGTCGTTGTACCAGTTAGCCATTACTGTTGGGTTTGTTGGCGCTTACCTTGTCAATTATGCAATCAGCGAATATGCGATTCATATGAGGGAATTGGGAACTATAGGTGGATTTTGGGGTAAATACATCGTGAACGAAACATGGCGTGGAATGCTTGGTGCAGAAGCGATTCCTGCATTACTGTTCTTCATTATATTGTTTTTCATTCCTGAAAGTCCCCGGTGGCTGGTTCTAAAATCCAAAGAGGTGGCGGCTATGAAAACGCTGAAACGTATTTATGGCACCGATATTGCCAATGAGCAGGTAGCTGATTTGAAAAACCTGGTTCAGGCTGAAGAAAAATCTGACTGGAAAATTCTATTTCAGCCGGGATTCCGCATTGCCCTGTTTATTGGTGTAAGCCTGGCTATTTTGGGTCAGTTTATGGGGGTAAATGCCGTATTGTATTATGGCCCGTCAATCTTTCAGCAAACCGGATTGTCTGAAGGGGATTCCTTGTTTTATCAGGTTCTTGTGGGATTGGTAAATTTTGGATCAACCATTATTGCGATGGTTGTGATTGATAAAATTGGTCGTAAGAAGCTGGTTTATTATGGTGTTTCAGGAATGATTGTATCGCTTATTCTTATTGGATTTTATTTCACACTGAATAAAGCCTCAAATGTGATTCCCCCTGTTACACTATTGATATTGATCCTAATTTACATTTTCAGCTGTGCCATCTCGATATGTGTGGTGATTTGGGTACTGCTTTCGGAGATGTATCCTGCACGGGTTCGGGGTTTAGCCATGTCAGCTGCCGGGTTTTCATTATGGATCGGAACTTTCCTGATCGGTCAGCTTACGCCCTGGTTAATGACAACGCTGTCTCCGGCCGGAGTATTCTGGCTGTTTGGCGTAATGTGCATTCCTTACATGTATATAACCTGGAAATTGGTTCCGGAAACGACAGGCAAATCGCTTGAGGATATTGAACGAATGTGGTTGAAAAAATAATCAGTAAATCAAAAAGTGTGACTAAAATCATCCTTTTTTTCATGATACATCTTTATCTGAAAAATCAGTTGGAAATAGACAATTTGTTGTTATATCGGCGACTTAATTTGTGAAAATTTCATATTCTTATTTATATTCTGGCTTTTCTTGGTAATATTTTAATTAATATTGTAATTGAGTCAAAAAATCATCTGCTACAAATATCTAACTAAAAGAAATGAGTAAAGAGGTCAACAATGAATATTGGCTGGTTATCTGGACTCGTTTCAAATCGGGAGATCAGGAGGCCTTTGCTGTATTATACAACCATCACATAAATGCGCTTTACAGTTATGGTACAAAGCTTTGTAAGGATATGGATGTTGTTAAGGATGCCTTGCAGGACCTTTTTCTCGAGCTTTTTCTTCACCGCGATAAAATCAAGATCTCTCCTGAAAATCTGAAGTTTTACCTGTTGCTGGCGCTCAAGCGAAATCTGATCAAAAAATTAAAGGCCGGAAGAATGGTTACCCACGAATTTAATGAATCTGTTGATTTTGAGCCTCAATATAGTATTGAATTTCAAATCATAGAGAAGGAAAAGGACGAGGAGATCAACCGTAAAGTATCGGATGCCATCCGACAACTTCCTCCAAAACAGAAAGAGGCCATTTATTTGCGTTATAATGAATCACTCGAATACGGGGAAGTTGCCGCTATTTTGGATATTTCAGTTGAGTCGGTTCGGAAACAAGTTCACAGAGCATTAAAAACGGTTCGTGAAATCATTAGTAACCAATCAGTAACTGTATTATTTTCGTTCACGTTAAAAAAAAGTTAAAAATTCTGTCCATGTTTTAACCATTCTTTCCCTTTATAGGTGTAACAACTAACGACGAATGGCACACCTGAGCAAATACATCGAAAATATAAACTTTATTGCGTGGGTATTTCAACCAAATATCGAATTGGAAGAATGGTGGTCTCAATTCGAGACAGAACATCCGGAAGAAAAAAGGAATATACAGTTAGCGCGTAAGGTGCTGATGAAGTTCAGAACTACAAATAATGAATTAACGGAATCTGAGAAAATCCTTTTGTTTTCGAAAGTTTTAAAACAAGTAGAAGAAAAACAGAATTCGGGAAAAGCAAAGCGGGTGGTTTTTGACTTGATAAAGTATGCTGCAATTGCTTTGTTGTTCTTCTCAATAGGTGCGCTGTTATTTTATAAGCCCAATCATTTCGATCTTCAAAATTATGCTCAGAAATTCATGGAGCCTATTTCCGGAAGTTCTGCCAAATTAATTCGTGCGAATGGAGAAGATATTACACTTACCGACGAAAAATCGATCGTTCAATACCAGACAGATGGCAAATTGGTGGTCAACAAAGATACGATAAACGTCGACCAGTCTAAACCTGCCAGGAATTTGGCAATGAATCAATTAATTATCCCTTATGGTAAAACATCCGAGATCCTGTTACCTGATCGGACCAAAGTGTTTTTAAATGCCGGTAGCAGGTTAATCTATCCCGAAAATTTTAGTGGTGAAACGCGCGAAGTCTATTTGGTAGGAGAAGGTTTTTTTGAAGTAGAACACGATGTAAACCATCCGTTTATTGTTATGGTAGGTGATCTTCGCATAAAAGTATTGGGAACACGGTTTAATGTATCGGCCTATCCTGCAGATAATGTGATTGAAACTGTGCTGGCTGAAGGGAAAGTAAGTCTTGGGCAGAATGATGCCGGTTTTTTTGACAAAGCAACAGATTTAGTACCCAATCAGATGGCATCGTTTGATAAAACTACAAAAATGACGGATGTAAAAACTGTTGAAACTGATAATTATACATTGTGGACAGCAGGTATTCTTAAATTTGAAAGTACTGATCTGAACCGGATTCTTAAACAGGTTGAACGATTTTATAATGTTCGTTTCCACATCAGTGATCAATTGCTGGGTGGTCTGCGAATTTCTGGAAAACTTGAACTAAATGAAGACAAAGATGAAATATGCCGCCGCATAGCTTCAACAGCAGCAATAAAAATTATTAAAAAGGGAGATGATCTCTATGAGGTTATAAGATAAAAAATCGGTGAGTGTTCGAGCACTCACCGGTTTAGTGAAGTGTTAAATTAAGTATTAATGTGCCATTTAACGAGTCAAAAATATGAAAAAAAAACAAGAATTCTTGTTCTCGTTAGGGGATGAGATGCGACTAAGACTAGGAAAGATGAAACGTACCATACTGTTAACCTTTTTGGTCATTGCTTCTTATGGCAAAAGCTTTTCACAGGTGAGGCTTTCACTTAAATTTAACAAAGCCAATATCCATGAGGTATTGGCGAGTATTGAGAAGAAAACCGACTATATTTTTTTGTACAAGGATGATATTTTCTATGGTTCGAAACCAATCTCGGTTGATTTTCAGAATACAGAATTTGAAGAGGTACTCAAATCAATATGTACACAAACTAACGTCGACTACGAAGTCCGCGACCGTCAGATTATACTTAAAGAAAAAGTGGGTGTGCCTGTTCTGTTTGAACAGCAACAGCTTTTAAAGAAGGAAGTCGCAGGTAGTGTGACCGATACAAAAGGTCAGCCAATACCAGGCGCAACAATTATGGCAAAAGGTACCACAATCGGTATCACAACTGATTTTGATGGGAATTTTCAGTTTTCTATTCCTGTTGATGCCAATACCCTGGTTATTTCATTTGTTGGTATGAAAACACAGGAATTGGATATGTTGGGGAGGACGTTATTCATTGTCACGATGAAAGAGGAAGCATATGCAATTGATGAAGTTGTGGCTGTAGGTTATGGGACTCAGCGTAAGATAGATCAGACAGGTGCAACTGACCGTTTGATAAGTGAAAAGATGAACAAAAGCATTGCAACTTCACCTGCAGAAATGATGCAAGGTCGTATATCAGGTGTAAATATTATACAGAACAATGGCGAACCGGGGTCGGGAATGAGTGTTCGTATCAGAGGTTCGAACTCAATACGCTCAGGTCAGGAACCTCTCTATGTGATTGATGGTGTTCCGCTTGACAATGCCGACGTCACACCCAATGGAGGTACCGCAGCCGGTATCAATGAAAGCAGCAAAAAAAATCCGATAAGTTTTCTGAATCCTGAGGATATTGAATCAATTGATATTCTGAAAGATGCATCATCAACCGCTATTTATGGGGCGCGAGGTGCAAATGGTGTTGTTTTGATCACAACTAAAAAAGGGAAAAAGGGCATTGGTAAAATTACTTACGATGGTTATACCGGCATCTCACAGATCAGGAGAAAAATGGATATTCTGAGTGCTTCGCAATTCAGAACCTACAGAAAACCAAATGGATCAGCATTGCTTGATGAGGGTGCCAGCGTTGATTGGCAGGATGAAATCTTCCGAACTGCGGTTATTCAAAACCATAACCTCTCATTTGGCGGTGGTACTGATAATTTCACTTATCAATCCTCGTTGGGATACCTGAATCAGGAAGGTATAGTCAATAAAACGGGAGTCGAAAAATTAAACGGAAAACTTAAAATCTCGCAAAGTTCGTTCAACAACCGGTTAAATATTGTTTCAAGTATCATTGCTTCACATGTTGAGGATTTTAGGGTGCCAATCTCCGAAACAGGTGGTTTTGAGGGTGATGTTATACTTACCGCACTTAAGTCTAATCCAACCTATCCGATACGAAATGCTGATGGTTCCTATTTCCAATATTCAAAAGATCAGCGGAATCCGGTTGCAATGATCAATCTGGTTGATGACATCACAAAAACAGATCGTATACTTGCTAATTTTTCAGCCGAAATTGAAATTATTAAAGACTTAAGATACAAACTCAATATTGGTTTTGACCGCACGAATGCCGAACGCAGGGTCAACCAGGATCAAAAGTTGTCCTATATGGTCAATAGGGGTGAGGCAAATATTAATAAAATCACTGCAAATAACCGGTTGGTAGAAAACTACTTCACTTATTCACTGAAAGTCGGTGATCAGCACAATTTAAATTTTCTGGCTGGTCATGCTTACCAAAATATTCGGGTATCGACCAATGAATTACGTGTCTACGGTTTTGTAGTCAGGGATATCAAATACACCGACAATCTACAATATGGTAAATTTTCCGAAGCTGTTGTAAGTTCTTCTGCATATGAAAGAGAACTTCAATCTTTCTTTGGAAGAACTAACTACAGTTATTTAGATAAATATTTGTTTACTGTTACAGGTCGTTATGATGGTTCCACAAAATTCGGGAAGAATAAAAAATACGGATTTTTCCCATCAGCGGCGTTTGCCTGGAGAACTTCTGAAGAGCATTTTATGCAAGACCTGGAAGTTATAAGTGATCTAAAGTTGAGGTTTGGTTACGGCGTGACAGGAAATCAGGAAATTCCAGATAAAATTTCGCTGCTGGCTGTTGGCACAACTCCTTCTGCAAATGGTTATTTTAACGGAGTACTTACGCCAGGGATTACCTTTTTGAGAACCCCAAATCCTGATCTTCAATGGGAAACGACTTATCAGTCCAACTTAGGAATTGATTTTGGTTTCTGGAATAACAAGTTAACCGGTACCATAGATATTTTCAATAAACAGACAAAGGATGTATTGCTCGAGATTCCTGCTAAAGCTCCGGCTGCAGCCCAAACTCAGTGGCAGAATGTTCCGGATCTTAAGATCATCAACAATGGGCTTGAATTGGGGCTTAATGCTCAATTGATTAGAAAAGAAAAATTTGCATGGGAATTAGGTCTCAATTTTGCAACTATCAGAAATGAAGTAAAAAATCTTCCTGTAAAGTTGATTGAAACTGGCAATGCCAGTGGTCAGGGATTATCAGGAACACGGGTTCAGATTATTACAAATGGTCAACCGATAGGGACATTTTATGGATTGGTTTACCAGGGTCTTGATGCCAATGGGATGAGCATTTACAAAAAAGATGCTACCGGAGCACAGGTTAAGGAGTATTTAGGTACTGCGTTACCCCGCTTTACATACAGTCTAAATTCCACTTTTGATTTTAATGGATTAGACTTCAGTATGTTCTGGTATGGGACACATGGAAATAAGGTTTACAACAATGCAGCCAATGCATTATTTGTAAAAGGAACACTTGACAATGGATCAAACGTAACAACGACGGTATTCAAGTCCAATGAATCACCGGCAAATGCCAACGCCTTTTCATCCAGATTTGTTGAGGATGCCTCTTATTTAAGATTGTCAAATGTGACGATCGGTTATACATGGAAAACAAAACATATAAAATGGCTAACAAGCGCAAGGATTTATGCAACAGGTAACAATCTGCTTATAATCACTAAATATACCGGGTTTGATCCCGAAGTGAGTATTAATGCCAGTCAGAATGGCGTTCCTTCTTTAGGTATGGATTATACAGCATATCCTAAGGCAAGAACATTTACGCTGGGTCTTAATCTTCAATTCTAATCTTAAGCGATGCAACAATGAACCCTAATAAATTATTCCTATCATTGGTTACACTGGCATTTCTTGGAGCATTATCCTGTACAGATCTTCAGGAGAAAATCCTTGATGAACAGTTGGGTGCTGACCTGATCAATGATCCGGCTAATATTGAGTCATTAATTAATCCGCCCTATGCCAGCTTGAGGAGAACAATTGAATGGGATAGCTATTGGGCACTTCAGGAAATTACTTCAGATGAAGTGATCGTTCCCACAAGGGGAACCGACTGGTACGATAACGGCGACTGGCAACAGTTGCATCTTCAAACCTGGACGGCCGATCACGGAAAACTGAAAGCAGTATGGGAAAATTTAAGTCAGGGTGTTTCGAGGTCAAATACGGCGATTTTTTTTATCGGAAAATTTACACAGTACGAAACTGCCGGAAGGTACATCTGTGAAGCCCGTTTCTTGCGTGCCTATTATATGTACCTGATCAACGACCTTTTTGGTCAGGTTCCGTTTCGTGAAGCTTCAGAGGTTGATTTTTCGGTCACCCCAAAAGTTATGACACGAAAAGAGGCTGCGGATTATATTATTGCTGAGATAAAGGCGGTGATTTTCAAGCTTAAAACTAAATCGGAAGTTGGATCAGAAAGAGTTACAGTTGGAGCAGCAAATGCGCTACTTGCCAAAATTTACCTCAATTATGAGATTTATACAGGTGAACCAAAATGGACTGAGGCAATTCAATATGCTGATTTAGTGATTGGCAGCAGCGATTATGCAGTTGCAACTGATTATTGGTCAATGTTTCAGAAAGATGTGGCTGAACATCCCGAGTTTATTTTGAGAGTCCCGATGGATGATAAAGTTGATATGGGAAGTGGAAGTGCATGGGTTAATTTCACATTGCATTATTCTCAGGTATTTGGAAATTACACAAGCCTCTGGAATGGGCCAACAACAACTTCTACGTTTTTCAATACCTGGAATAAAGTTGAAGATGTCCGTTATTATGACGCCAGAATCAAGCCTCAGACCGGATTTAACCAGGGTTTTCTTGTTGGACAGCAATTTGGAGTTAATGGCACTCCTTTAAAAATGAGAAATAATGACCCATTGATTTTTATGCCGGAAGTAAAATTGGCAGGTTCACCGGAGAATGCCGGAATCAGGGTTGTCAAGTTCGCCCCAAATCCTACAACTGAGAGACAGTTTTCGTCTCCAAATGATGTGCCGATAATCAGAATATCAGATATATATCTCGTCAGGGCTGAAGCGAAGTTGAGAAACGGAGATGCCGCCGGGGCACTTACTGATATCAACTATATCAGAGCCAGAAGAAGTGCGGTCGGCAAAACGCTGCCTTTACTTACCGTCGCAACTTTGGAAGCAATTCTGAAGGAAAGGAGTTACGAACTTTATTGGGAAGGATTAAGACGCCAGGATCTCGTCCGTTTTGGTCGGTTTGGTGATGCCTGGCAGGAAAAACCTACAACTGCTATCAATAAATCACTTTTCCCGATACCTACTTCTGCGATTGATGTAAATGAAAATTTAAAGCAAAATCAGGGCTATTAATAATTACTAATCCGCTAAAATCGTGAATGAATTTAAGCCTCTTTGTCAAAAGCATAAAAGTATGTTGTATAACATGTCTGGTGCAAACGTTTGCATAATAAAATATGCGACAATACAATGTTAAAAGTATTAATTAATAGTTAACAATGCTTAACTTTGAAGGTTCCGAATGAATAAAAGAAATTCAATAGCTGAAAGTAATTGAAATACAATTTTATAAATTCCAATTTGGCTGTAAATAAATAATTGACCTGCTTCTTTTTTTCTGTTTTTTAATAGAAGTTTTCATATTCAAATATCCGATAGATTGCCTTTGTTGCAGAAAAAGTTAAAATTATGATTAGATAAATAATTGCACGTTCTTATATTTTTATTAACTAATTTTAAAGTTTATGTATTTATGAAACAAAAAAATCTGATTTTTCTACCAAAAGGAAAATGGACCAGGATGTTATTTTCTATGGTTCTTCTTGTGGTATTGACGACCGGAATGGCTTTTGCACAGCAAAAGACAATTACTGGTAAAGTAACTGACAAGAGCGGGTCGCCTATACCTGGGGCCTCTATTGTTGTGAAAGGTACTTCTACAGGTACTGTTACAGATGGCGACGGAAAGTACAACCTAAAAGCACCTTCCGATGCCGAAAATCTTGAATTTTCATTTATTGGCATGAAGTTGGCAACTGAATCGATTAACAATCGGGCAGTTATTAATGTCGTACTTGAAGATGAGATTACTGCAGTTGCTGAAGTTGTTGCAATTGGATATGGAACGCAAACAAAGCGAGAGATTTCGGGTTCTGTTACAAATGTTTCAGCAAAGGACTTCAACAAAGGGGTAATGTCGAATGCGGCCGATTTATTGCAGGGTAAAGTTGCCGGTTTGAATATTAATAGGGGAAGTGGTGACGTTACTAGTGGTCCAACTATCCGGTTAAGAGGAACTTCTTCATTAACAGGAAGCAGTTCTCCGTTTGTTGTAATTGATGGTGTTCCCGGAGGCGATTTGAACGCTGTTGCACCACAGGACATTGAGTCTATCAGTATCTTAAAAGATGCTTCTTCAGCAGCCATTTATGGTTCGCGTTCGGCATCAGGTGTTATTTTGATTACCACCAAAAAAGGGATGAAGGGAAACACAAAAGTTAGTTACGAGGGTTATGTTGGGCTAGACGAGGTAACCAATAAACCTAAATTATTGAATGGTGCAGAGTGGCGGGAATATGCTAAAGTCAATAATAAGAATATCGCAGGAATGGATATGGGTGCCAATACAGATTGGTTTGGAGAGATTATGAGAACGGGTGTAACTCAGAACCACAGTTTATCTTTTTCGGGTGGAGGTGAAGACCACAATTATATGGCATCAGCATCCTATATGGATGTCCAGGGTGTTGTAAAAGGTAACAGCATGAACCGCTTTAACTTTCGTTTCTCCTTCAATCAATTTGCATTAAACAACAAATTGCAGATATCCTTTACTGGAAATGCGGTTATGGGCGACAATAGTCCTACAAATAATCAGAATTTTATTTTAGCCTATAATACAATACCTGTAGTTCCTGTAAAACTTGCGAATGGCGACTGGTATGAAAATACCGATTTTGACCAGGGTAACCCGGTTCACAATATTGCCTTGAATAAAAGAGACAATAAGGACAATAAATTTTATGCAAACGTGAAAGCTGATCTTGAAATTTTCAAGGGGCTGAATTTTACAGCCAGCGGCTTTCGTGAACGCAATACAAATGACTGGGGACTTTATAACAATTCTACAACCGAGTCTGGTCGCAATTCAATAGGTTTTGCTCAACGCGAAAGTCAGTTATGGGACAAAAGTCTTTTTGAAACAACGCTTCGCTATAAAGCGAGTTTCAATGAGGTCCATAACATAACTGCTTTGGCAGGATATTCATGGGAACAGAACGATTGGAGAAGATTCATGGCCAGAAATCAGCAGTTTGGAACAGACTTGCTAGGCTATGATAACCTGCAGGCTGGTGAAAACCTGAAACCTGCAGACGTTGAATCAAATAGGAACATGTCAAGGCTGATTTCGTCATTTGCCAGGTTTACTTATAATTACAACGAGAAATATGTTTTGTCTGCGACCGTTCGTCGGGATGGTTCTTCAAAATTTGGTGCAAATCATAAATGGGGTACTTTCCCATCATTCTCTGCAGCGTGGAATATCACGAAAGAAGATTTTATGAGTAACATGAGCAAAATTAATGACCTTAAATTAAGGATTGGTTATGGAATTACCGGAAACCAAGATGGTATCGGACCTTATAATTCACTCAATCTTTATGGACAACAAGGTAAATACTATAATGATGGTAATTGGTATACCGCTTACGGTGTTACACAAAATCCCAATCCAAACCTGAAATGGGAGAAAACATCCATGTTAAATATAGGTTTGGATTTTTCGCTTTTTGGTAGTCGTGTAAACGGAACCGTTGAATGGTACAATAAGGAAACGTCTGATCTTCTTTATACTTATAACGTTCCTGTGCCACCCTATCAGTTCAATACGATATTGGCCAATGTTGGTGGAATGTCAAACAAAGGATTGGAATTATTATTAAACCTTGTTCCGGTTAGAACAACCGATTTCCAGTGGACAATTGGTCTTAATGCTGCTCACAATAAAAATGTGGTTACCAGCCTTTCAAATGATGAATTTAAGACAGACAGGGTTAAATCTGGTACTGCATTTATTCGTGGCGGATCGAACACAACAACACATGTACTTGAAGTTGGACACGATGTCGGAACTTTCTATGGATATGAGTGTACAGGTTTGGATGCCAATGGAAAGTACATCTTTAAAGACATTAATACTGACGGAAAGATTGACGATAAAGATTTTACCTACATCGGATCTCCTCAACCAAAACTGACTTACAGTATTAACAACTCGTTTACGTATAAAAAATGGGATTTGTCGGTGTTTTTCAGAGGTGTTTATGGGAATAAAGTCCTGAATTATAGCAGAATGTCGTTTGCTACCACACAATGGCTTATGGGTGGAAATGTATTGAAAGAAGCGTTGACTTCAGGATTAACAGATTCACCAATCTATAGCAGTTTCTATATTGAAGATGGCTCCTTCCTTCGTTGCGAATATGTGAACCTGGGATACACCTTCAAAGCTGAAAGTATCAAATGGATTAAAAACCTTAGGGTATATGTGACTGGCCAAAATCTGTTTAAGATTACTAAATATAAAGGATTGGATCCGGAAGTTGACATGAGCGGTTTGAATCCTGGCGTTGAAGGACGTGATTACTACCCAAAATCGAGAACGTTAATGATGGGTGTTAACATTAGTTTCTAATTTTTAATAGAAGAAGACATGAAAAAGACAAGTATATTCATATTATTGCTAATGGTCGGACTGACGGTTACGCCTTGGCTGCAATCGTGTACCGACCTCAACGAAATCGTCTACGATAAAGTGCCAACAGATAAATTTGGGAGCACTACAAAGGAGGTTACAGCTTTGGTTGCGCCTGTGTATAATACGTTTCAAACTGCACGTAGCTGGAATTTCAGGCATCTGGCTGACGAAAGTGCCGATATGTGTGTTGTTCCAACACGCAAGGGTGGTGACTGGTGGGATGGCGGACAACATATGTACACCAAGCAGCACACATGGACAAATAATAATACTCCTTTAATTACAGGTGCCTACAGTGATATCTTCTCAAGTATTACAACCTGTAATAAAATATTGCAGATGGTACAGAGTATGGAGAATATTCCGAATAAGGAGCAAACGATCGCTGAAATAAGGGCAGTACGTGCCTTCTGGTATTATTATTATGTTGATTATTTTGGACAAGGTCCGTTAGTAACAGATTTTTCTGTAACAACTTTACCAACTTCAAAAACCCGTCTTGAACTTTTTAATTTTGTTATTACCGAATTAGATGCTGTTAAAGACTTGCTTCGAAGCGATGTCTCATCAAGTTCTTACGGTAAAATGACAAAAGGTGCAGCTTATACAGTTCTTGCAAAAATGTACCTCAATGCAGGTGTTTGGGCTGGTTCTCCGCAATGGCAGAAATGTGTTGATGCCTGTAACGTTGTGATAGGTCTTCCCTATGTTTTGGAACCTGATTGGAAAACATCGTTTCAGGTTAAAAATGAATCCTCGAAAGAGATCATTATGCCAGCTGTTTACAGTGCATTGTTAGGTGGTAATCAAATACCTTTTATGACGTTGCATTATTTGGATGCCAAGGCGCTGGGATTGAGTATCGGCCCATGGAATGGATTGAGTGCTGATCCTAATTATGTAAAAGGATATGATCCTGAAGATAAGCGTCTTAACTGGTCTTTCCTTATTGGGCCAATGCTTGATCCTGCTACTGGACTTGTGATTCAAACTGCTCATGGCCGGCCATTGATCCATACTGTTGACATTACTATGTATGAAGCAACTTCGAACTGGGGCTGGTGTAACCAGGAAGATGGCGCCCGCTGCTGGAAATGGGAAATTCCCAAAGGTTTGTCAAGTGATTTGGAAAACGACTATGCTATTTTCCGTTTGGCTGACGTTTATCTGATGAAAGCTGAGTGTTTAACCCGTTTGAACGGTGCAAATGCAGAAGCAACAACTTTAGTAAACGCCGTTCGCAAACGCGCCTTCAGTCCTGAAAAACCAATTGCGTTGGCAACATTGGATGATATTCGCAAAGAACGTCGCTTTGAGATGGCTTGGGAACAAATCAGCCGTCAGGATAACATTCGTTTTGGAACATTTCTAAATGCTGTTCCGGGATGGAGAGGCGTTAGCGATGCGAAACATTTGCTTTTCCCGATTCCGAAAGATGCAACGGATGTTAACCCGGGTTTAACTCAGAACCCTGGTTACTAGTATTTAGTTGCTTGTGAAATTATAAAAAGGCTGCCCGACTCCGGGTGGCCTTTTTTTTGGCCAATTAATTTAGATGATAGTCAACTGTAAGTTTGCGCTTGACTATTGCGAACGGAGGGTACTCATCATGAAGTTTAAGGATGACTATTACGAAAGGAGGGTATGTATTATGAATTTTCATGATGACTATATTGAACGCAGGGTGCTCATCATGAAGTTTCAGCATGACTATAACGAATGGTGGGTGCTCATCATGAAGTTTCATGATGACTATTACGAAAGGAGGGTATGTATTATGAATTTTCATGATGACCATATTGAACGCAGGGTGCTCATCATGAAGTTTAAGGATGTCTATTACGAAAGGAGGGTAGGTATTATGAAGTTTAGCAATAATGTAATAAAAAATATTGATCAGAATAATCATAGCTGTTAACCGTTAGGCCGATGGAAATAATTACTTGCAATAATATTGATAATTAATCCCTTTTTATTTGCATTTTCCGCAGAGTTGATTTAAATTTAAAGGATATTATAAAAAACATATTCATTCATTAAATTATTCAACAAATTATGAAAAAACTTGAATCTTATGCCGAAAATCCTTTTGGCAACATTGGTTTTGGTCGCGATTTGACTGTTGTATTTTTCAGTGATATGACCGACCGGCTTAAACAAGCTGTAGCAAACGGCGCACCTTTCGCCGACCTCCTGGCACCTACCAGCGAAAAGTTTACCAATCTTCAGTTGAGCCATAGCTCTACTGTAACTGCCAAAACGCAGCTTAAATCGCAAACGTTAACAGTTGATCAGATCATTGATGTGTTCAAGGTGAAAATCCTCGACAGCGAAGCGTTGGTTCTGACCAAATTTAAGAAACCGACTCCCGAATATCTCAAATTCTTCCCCAACGGGCGTACTGCATATAACAATGTGAACAAGGGCAATATCGACACGATGATGGATCAGGCTATCCTGGCCTTCACCCTTCATCAGGATGTACTTGGCAGCGAAATACTGAAAGAATTTCAGGATTTGAAAGACCAGTATGATGCAGCCAGGTCGGATCAGCAAAGGCAAAAGCAAAATAAAGGAGGCTCGATTGGCTCGTGGGATGATAACCTCGAAATAATGAAAGATCAGGCTTTTGATAATCTGCTCGTGATTGCGCGCAATTACAAGGGACAGCCCGAAAAAATTAAAATGTATTTCGATACGAGCATCATCACCCCTGATGTACATCCTGAACCTGAAGAGGTAAAAAGTGCGTGAGATTGTCCATACTTCATCCCATTGCATATGGCCCCGGAGGTCACATGTTCATAAAAACCATATCGACAAAGGAATGGTACGACTCCGGAGTCGAATGTTGCTTTTCCACCTTGTAATTCTATAAACAAACAAACCCGTGTGGCTTAGAATAATGGCTGTGATTATCAGTAATTTGAAAAAATTTATACAGCAGGTAAACTTAAGGAGAATAAGGTTTTGACCGTCGTGTTAGTATTTTAGCCGTCCGGTTGGACAGGTCGAAGAAAGCATGCCCCCAAACGATGATCTTCAAACTTCATTAATCTGACCATTGGCTATTCGCTTCACTCACCTGAAACTTTAAAATAAAAGCCAATTCCGAATCCCGGAATTGGCTTTTTTACTGGAGGAAACGCTGTTTTATTCCACGATAATCTCATCAATAAACAACCAGGCAGGTTTACCTTCACCAATGTGTCCTCTGGGGCATTTCCCAAGGTTCTGAGCAACTACTTTTACATATTTGGCAGATATCGGGTTAAATGTTGCAGTAAACTCTTTTAATTGTTTATTTGCTGAAAGGGCATTTACATCATTCAATACTTCACCTGCTTTAATGAAATTAAATCCATCAACCGAAGTATAGAATTCTACTTTTTTGGGAAGAAAAATATACGATCCGGCACTTTGAAGTGATCCTGCTGAAATCGTGTGAATTTCGGTAGCTTGTTGTAAATCAATCACAATTGCCATATTGGTCCCGGACCAGGCTTGCCATTCACCATCTGAATGATTGGTACTTCCGCGGATGCCGTTAACCAACGTATACTCACCCGAGCCTTTATAGTTTTCGCTGTACGGAACCAGGTATTTGACTGGTTTGGCTGTTGCTTTGTTGATGATAAAGGACTGACTTAACACTTTTTCGGCAGGAGAACCGTTCTCGATGGATACCGCTTTAAGAACCGATGTTTTATCCAGTAAAACCGGTTCTGTATAAGTTGGTGATTTTGCATTTGGTTCACTGCCATCGGTAGTATAATGAATTTCAATACCTGCAAGTTCGCTGCTAAGCGTCACTGCAAGCTGTTTTTTCTCCGGATTGTATTGCGATTTGGCGCTTACCTTATAGGCACTCTTTGAATAATTAATCCCCATCAGATCGTATCGTTTCATCATCATACGGATGCGACGCGAAAAATCATCCCAGTTACGGACTTCTTTCGGGCTCCACAAAGCTTCAGCCATTGCGGCAATTCGTGGAAAGGTCATGTATTCTGCATGTTTGAAGTTGGGAACATATTCAGTCCATAAATTGGCCTGGCCACCCAGTATATGTTTGGCCGCTGCCCCATCTAATTCAGGAGGAACAGGGCTGAATTTGTAAACCTTACTCAATGGCAGATAACCACCAATTGCCAAAGGTTCCTGATCCATTGGCCCCTGATAGTAATCGATGTAACAATCGGAGGTGGGAGTCATCACAACATCATGTCCCAGCCTGGCTGCTTCTATACCTCCTTCAAATCCACGCCAGCTCATCACTGTTGCTTCGGCAGGCAAACCACCTTCAATTATTTCATCCCAGCCAAGCAGAATTTTGTTCTTCGAATTGACAAACTTTTCAATCCGTTTGATAAAATAGCTTTGGAGTTCGCCCACATTTTTAAGTCCTTCGGTCCGGATCCTTAGTTTGCATTTCCGACATTTCTCCCATTCTGTTTTTGTTGCCTCATCGCCACCAATGTGGATGTATTTTGATGGAAACAAATCCATTACCTCAGACAATACATCCTCAATAAACAGAAAGGTTGAATCGTTTCCGGCACAATAAATATCAGTTATCGGCCAGACGCCACCGGGCAGAACAGTAAAGGGACCTCCCGTACAGGAATATTGCGGATAGGCTGCCAACGCAGCAGTAACGTGTGCCGGCATTTCAATTTCCGGAACGATTGTCACAAAGCGGCTTTGAGCATAGGCGACCATTTCCTTGATATCTTCCTGTGTATAAAATCCTCCATAAGAAGCCTTTTCTACTGCTACTTGTTTTGGCCGGGCATTCCATGGCATGTCTTCACGGTCAACTCGCCAGGCACCGATTCCGGTAAGTTTAGGGTATTTTTTAATTTCAATCCGCCATCCCTGGTCATCCGTAAGGTGCAGGTGGAAAGTGTTGATTTTATGAAAAGCCAGGTTGTCGATCATCCGCAATACTTCAGCTTTCGAAAAGAAGTGGCGCGAAACATCGAGCATATAGCCTCTCCAGGGGAAGGATGGGCTATCCGAAATGCTAATGACAGGAACCAGCCATTCTACTTTTTCCTGTTTCTGGATACTTTCGATTTCTGCAGGTAGCAATTGTCGCAAAGTCTGCAACGCATAAAAGAAACCTGCCGGTTTCGATGCCTTTATTTCAATGCGTTTTTTCTGCACCTCGAGCGTATAGCCTTCAGCGGGTAATGTCAGATCTGTTTTAAAATAAACCTGATCGGAACCCTGATCACCGCCAAGTGCAACCTGTAATTTCCATCCGGCTGATTTCTCAAATAAACCGGCAAATTGATCAGCAACAAGTTTTTGCTCGGCATTTTCCACGACAAGCAGCGTCATTTTTTTAAATTGGAACGACGATTCGCCCAGGGTCATTTTTTGAACCTGCGGGATAAGGGAAATTTCATCAGCGGTGAAGGTTTTGTTAGGCTTGCAACTCCATACTAAGCCGCAGCACAATAAAATCATTATTCGGGTAAGTACTTGTTTCATTGCTATTATATTTAGTTTTAGATGGTACCAAGATAAAACAATTTTTTTTAATCCTGATATTTTATAAGAACTTCCTTTGTGTTACTAAAAATGTTTAAAAAGTTTAGAATGACTTTGATCTGTTTCGTTCTAATGTGCTATTTTTACATTCAGGAATAACAAACTAATAAATAAACAACTACTTCTATGAGATCAATAAAACTTGTATTTCTTTTTCTGATACTTACGGTATTGAAAGTTTCTGCTCAGCATGAGGTACAGACCTATGTTCCTGACCCGGACCCGCTTATTCAAAAAAGAATTGATAACTGGCAGGATATCAAATTCGGGCTATTGATGCATTGGGGCCCGTACAGCCAATGGGGAATTGTGGAGTCGTGGTCGATTTGCCCGGAGGACGAAGGATGGTGCGTGCCTGATACGGTGAAAGACTATTTTGCCTATAAAAAACAGTATGAGAACCTCGGGAAAACATTCAATCCGGTAAAATTTGATCCGGAGAAATGGGCAAAAGCAGCCAAGGACGCCGGTATGAAATATGTAGTTTTTACCACGAAACACCATGACGGGTTTTGCATGTTCGACAGCAAATACACTGACTATAAGATTACAGGAAAAGATTGCCCGTTTCATACCAATCCTAAAGCCGATGTTACGAAGGAGATTTTCAACGCCTTTCGGAACCAGGGTTTGTGGATCGGAGCCTATTTTTCGAAACCCGACTGGCACAGTCCGGATTACTGGTGGTCTCATTTTCCCCCTCTTGACCGAAATGTAAATTACGATCCTGCAAAGTATCCTGACCGTTGGAACAGCTTTGTGAATTTTACGCACAACCAGGTGATGGAACTGTGCACCAACTATGGGAAAATCGACCTTCTTTGGTTTGACGGAGGATGGGTTCAGAAACAGACTGCCCCAACAGGTGAAGCACCTCAGGTTCCTGGTCTCAGCGTTAAAAAAGCCTTTAATCAGGATATTAAAATGGATGAACTGGTTACCAAAATACGTTCGAAACAACCTGATGCCATTGTTGTTGACCGCGCTGTTGAGGGTAAAAATCAAAATTACCTGACGCCTGAAAATATGGTGCCCGGTAAATTATTGCCTTACCCCTGGGAGTCATGCATTATCATGGGTGGTGGCTGGTCGTTTTCATACAATGCCAAAATGAAACCTTCGCGTGACATGATACATATGCTTTCTGATATTGTTGCCAAAGGTGGTAACCTGTTGCTGAATATTGGTCCGGGTCCCGATGGTACGTGGTATGATGAGGCGTATGCCCGTCTCGATGATATGGGTGCATGGCTGAAGATAAACGGTGAAGCTATTTACAACACGCGACCAATAGCCCCTTATGTAGATGGCAAATTACGTTTCACGAAGGGGAAAGATGGCGCTGCCTATATTATTTATCTGCTTGACGAAAATGAAAAACTTCCGACGGAAATTAATGTAAACGGTTTTGTTCCTGAAAAAGGTGCTACGATCACAATGCCGGGCAAAAAGGGAGGTACATTTAAATGGAAAACGGATGGATCAGGTTTTAAATTTTCTGTTTCTCAAAGTCAGGCAAAGTCTTTACCATCGAAATATGCTGTCGTATTTAAAGTGAGCAAGGTGGCAAAATAAAGATTTTAGTCCTTTAGAGTTTATTATACGCTTAGTTTAAACATCATATTTATACCCGTTGCAGGCCAATTGATCAGAATAATTTGCCGGCGACGGGTTTCTTAATTACATGTTTTATAACTGGTTTTATTTTCCAATTAATTTCATTTTATTTGTATGTCTGAACATATGTACAAATGGAATTAAAGATAGATCACAATAGTCCGGTACCACTTCATTATCAGGTTGAAGAGTTGCTGCGGAAATTGATTGAACTTCCTGAATATAAAAACGGAGGATTTTTACCCAAAGAAGTTGAATTTGCAAAACGGTTGGGAATATCCAGAAATACAATCCGGCAGGCCTCAAATAAGCTCGAATATGAAGGTCTTCTGGTCAGGAAAAAAGGGGTTGGAACGAAGGTTTCGCAAAATACAGTGACAACCAGCCTTGACAGCTGGCACAGTTTTACCCAGGAGATGTCGGAGAAGGGAGTGGTGTTCATCAATTTCGTGATTGAGACGAAATGGGTAAAGGCGGATGCAAAAATTGCCGATTTTATGCAGACTCCGGAGGAAACTGAATTGCTTTGCCTGGTTCGGTTGAGGGGATTCGAAGATGGACCTTTTGTCTATTTTGAAAGTTATTTCCATCCACGAATTGGATTGACTGGGAAAGAAGATTTTACACGACCTCTTTATGATATTATTGAGCACGATTACCATGTTGTACCTTCAATATCTTCTGAAAGAATTCGCGCAAAAAGTGCTTCTGCAATTACTGCCAAACGGTTACGAATCGGAAGGGGAGATCCTGTGTTGGTGCGCGAGCGTTTTGTTTCTGATCCGGGCAACCGTCCAATCGAATACAATATTGGTTTTTACATTGCCGAAAAGTTCACCTATACGATTGATATAAAGAGGTAAGAAATAATTGTCGTTTTGACCCAAAGTCAACTGTTTTAAAAACATCTGTTCATGAACCTGAATTTTAAAGTCTTATTATCAGTTAGTTTGCTGTTTTTTTGTTTAAAAGTTGCAGTGGCCGGTGCGGACAATATTGCATCCCGGTTCAAAACAACAGCATCTTCCTCATTAAATACTGAATCCGGTTCATCAAAAGTTAATGACGGACAGATCGGAATAATGAATCAGTGCGAATGGGTTTCGGGCAGTAGTATGACTTTTTGGGGCCAGATTGATTATCCATGGATTCGTTTGGATTGTGACAGCTCTAAAAATATCAGCAAAATAATTCTTTATGATCGCCCTGATGGAAAGTCGCATACGGCTGGTGGTACACTCTTGTTCAGTGACGGGAGTAAAATCAGTGTTACCCAGATTCCAAACGATGGAAGCCCAAAAGTAATTTTGTTCCCGTCAAAAAAGATTAAATGGTTACGGTTTGATGTGACCGATGGTGATGGACTAAACCTGGGATTATCCGAGATCGAAGTTTTTCCGTCTCCCGAGGATTATGCTGACCCTGTTTCCTGGGTTGATCCTTATATCGAAACAACCAGAGGAAGGTACTTTTTCTTTATCACCGGTAATCGTCCTTTCGGAATGGTCGGAGCTGCTCCTTTAACCCGGAACAAGAATCAGTATGGAGGCGGATATAACTTCAATTCAACTGAAATTTTAGGGTTCCCGCAGGTACACGGCTGGATGCTTTCAGGAATTACATTGATGCCGGTTGCCGGTTTAACTGATCCGACAAAAGGTGAGCAAGGCTGGAAATCAAGCTTTTCTCACGACGATGAAATTGTACAGCCAGGATATCAACGTTTATTCTTAAAAGATTATCATACCTGGGTAGAATTGACTTCCACCGAGCGTGTAAGTTTTTACCGTTTTAAGTATACCCGCGATGAGGCGGCCAGTATCCTGCTAAACCTCGGAGGTTACCTGTCAACGTCAACAATGACCAATGCTGAAGTCACAAAAGTAAGCAATACGGAAATTGAAGGTTCTGTCAACACTACCGGACGATTGTGGGGCGGGCCTGATAATGTACGGATCTATTTCGTAATGAAGTTTGATCATCCCTTCGACAGACTAGATGGCTGGGTCGATTCTGAAAATCTGTCGGATATTTCTAAATTGAGTGGAAAACCGGGAAGTACTCCCCGAATTGCCGAAGGCTGGAGTTATCACGATTCTCCCACTACCGGTGTTAAGGCCAATTATACGGTCAAAGCCGGAGAAAATATACAGGTAAAAGTTGCAGTTTCATATACAAACATTGAAAATGCCCGAAATAATATGGATCTTGAATGTAATCATTGGGATTTTGACAAAGTAAAGAAGGATTCGCGGGACGAGTGGAACCAATGGTTGGGGCGAATCGAGGTTAAAGGAGGAAGTGATGCTCAAAAAATTAAGTTTTATACCGATTTATGGCATGTCCTTTTGGGACGCCATAAGTTGGATGATATAAGTGGTGATTATCCCGATTATACCGAAGGCGAAAGAAGCGGAACACATACATTAAATGCAAAACTGAAAATCCGTTCCCTTCCTAAAAACGACCAGGGGAAAGTTGCTTTTCACATGTACAATTCTGATGCTTTTTGGTTGACTCAATGGAATCTTAATATTTTATGGGGCCTTGCATGGCCTGAAGTGTTAGACGAATTTGCTGCCTCATTGGTACAGTACAGTAAAAACGGAGGATTGCTGCCTCGCGGGCCCAATGCCGGCGGATATTCGTACATTATGACCAGTTGTCCCGCAACAAATTTGATTGTTAGTGCATTCCAAAAAGGTGTACTCACTAAAATGGATGTAAACAGCGCCTACCAGGCCATGAAATCAAACCATATGCCGGGCGGTATGATGGGGATGGGACTTAATCCGGGAGATTTGCAGTTTTATATCGATCATGGTTATATTCCATCGAATGCAGGTATCACCTTAGAGTGCGCCTTTCAGGATTGGTCGCTGTCGCAGATGGCAAAAAAGCTTGGAAAGAAAAATGACAGCAATTACTTTCTGAAACGCTCATCCGGCTGGAAAAAATTGTTTAACGATCAGCAAAATCTAATTTTCCCGAAAGATAAAAATGGCAACTGGCTTCACAATGATCCGTTGAGTGGGCGCGGATGGATTGAAGCCAATTCCTGGCAGGCCACCTGGTCTGTTTCGCACGATATCAAAGGCCTGGCAGACTTAATGGGTGGTAATGACACGCTATGCGCCAAACTGAATTATGCATTTGAGCAGGCAGAACCGCAAGATTTTGTATTCGGATACGGGGGAGGATATGTAAGTTATGCCAATCAGCCAGGATGTTCCAATGCACATGTTTTCAATTATGCAGGCAAGCCGTGGCTGTCGCAATACTGGGTAAGAAAGGTAAACGAACAAGCCTATGGAGCCATCACTCCGGATAAGGGTTATGGTGGACATGATGAAGATCAGGGCCAGATGGGAGGAGTAAGTGCATTGATGTCGCTTGGACTTTTCAGTTTGCGCGGCACAACAGAAGTCGATCCGGTTTATGATATTACCAGTCCGGTTTTTGATGAAATTACAATCAAACTTGATCCCAAATACTATCCAGGTAAGACATTTGTGATAAAGACCTACAATAATTCAACCGAAAACTATTACATCCAGAAGGCACAGATGAATGGTGAATCCTGGAAAAAGAACTGGTTTTATCACCGGGATTTTGCGAAAGGGGGCTTACTTGAACTTTGGTTGGGGCCAACGCCAAATAAGGATTTTGGGAAGGCTGAATAATAAGAACTCCTGCTAAATCGGAAAAACAATAAAAACAGTGAACATATAGAACTACAGTTCCTAAAATGAAAATAATTGTCATGAAGCTAAAAATCTTATTATTTGTGTTGGGAACCTTAGGTTTTCTCCATCCCTCCATCGCTCAAAACAAACACAATCCGGTGGATTATGTGAATGTTTTTACCGGAACTTCCAATTCCCGCTGGATGTTAGGTCCTTATGCGGGTGTCCCCTATGGAATGGTGCAATTGGGGCCCGATAACCAGGAATCGGGCTGGATGGCAGGGTACGATTATTCGATCATGAATGTTACTGGTTTTAGTCACATTCATGCCTGGACAATGGCTGGCCTGATGGTGATGCCCGCAACGCAGGATTTTACAAAAGATAACGGGGCAAGTTCAAAAGCTTATCGCGGCGCAGGAGCAGGTTTTCATTCCCGCATCCTTAAGGAAAGCGAGAAAGCATCACCAGGGTATTACTCCTGCGAACTGTACGATGCCGATTGCAAAGCCGAATTAACCGCGTCGACCCATTGCGGATTTCATAAGTATACCTTCAAAGCCAAGGATGATGTTCGCATCATGTTGGTTTTAAACTTTCCAACGGAATATAAAATTGACATTCAAAGTGCTGTTATAAGTAAAGTAGGGAATGATGCGGTTGAGGGATATGCCAAAACGAAAGCCGATTTTGGTGAGTATACACTTTACTTTACGATCCAGTTTAATAAGCCATTTAAGTCGCTGAATGGTTGGCAGGATAATACGATTAAAACCAATGTTGATCAAATCACCGGCAAAAAGGATGTGGGTGCTTATGTGACTTATTCAACGAGTGATAACGAAGCCATCATGATGAAAGTTGGGCTATCATTGGTTGATATGGCTGGGGCAAGAAACAACCTGAAAACAGAATTGGAACCATTTGGGTGGGATTTTGAAGCAGCTGTTGCATTAGCCCGCGAACAATGGAACAACCTTCTTTCAACAATTGAAGTGAAAGGAAGCGAAGTAAATAAGGAGAAATTCTATACCAATTTTTACCGAAGTTTTGCCAAGCAAACCTGGAGCGATGTGGATGGCCGTTATGTTGACCCTTTTAATAAAATTCAGCAATTACCCAAAGGTGGTGTGATGTATGGTGGCGATGCATTCTGGAACACCTTCTGGAATTACAATACAATTCTATCGCTTGTGGCTCCTGATATCATGAATAACTGGGTAAAAACAGAACTTGAACTTTACGACAAGACAGGATGGACAAACAATGGTCCGACAGGTTTGAAGCTTACAGGCATCATGGAGGTTACCCACGAAATTGCACTAATGGTTTCGGCTTATCAAAAGGGAATCAGGGATTACGACAAGAACAAATTGTACGATGCTGTCAGGCATAACGGAATGGAGCAAGGTAAAAGATTTCCGGGAACCGGACTCTCGGGTATGGAAAGATTAAATGTTTACAACAAATTAGGATATGTTCCGCTTGAAATTGATGCTGCGTGCCGGACATTGGATTATGCTTATACTGATTTTTGCGCGGCCCAACTGGCAAAAGCGATGAATAAGGATACCGATTACAAGCTTTTCAGCAAAAGGTCGGAAAACTGGAAGAACCAGTTTCATCCAGAGCTGAAGATGCAGGTTCCGAAAGACTCGAGCGGAAACTGGATGAAAAATTTCGATCCTTTCTCTGGCAAACACTGGGTTGAAGGGAATGCCTGGCAATATACCTGGTATGTTCCGCATGATATCCCTGGTTTGGTATCCGTTATCGGAAAGGATCTGTTTAATAAACGCTTGGAAGAAGGATTTGAAAAATCTGTAAAGCATAATTTCGCCGCTCACGCTTTCGACCGTCACCAGGAGATTGCTTTTGAATACTACATCAACCATGGTAACGAAGGAAATATGCAGGCTTCATTTTTATTCAACTACTCCGGGAAACCATGGCTCACCCAGAAATATTCGCGGGCCATTCTCGATAATTTCTATGGAAATACACCATATCATGGATGGGAAGGTGATGAAGATGAGGGTCAGATGGGCGGCTGGTTTGTAATTGCCTCGATGGGTTTATTCGAAATGAACGGAGCCGTGACCGACGATCCAACCTTCGATCTTACTTCACCATTGTTCGAAGAAGTCAATATCCACATTGATAAGATGTACAATGGGGGGAAAACCTTCGTTATCAAAGCTAAAAACAACTCCGATGAAAATATCTATATTCAGTCTGCAAAATTGAATGGTAAGGCATTAAATATGCCTAAACTGAAGTTTAAGGATGTCGTTGCCGGGGGTATTCTGGAGTTAGAAATGGGATCAGTTCCAAATAAAAAATGGGGAAATAATGACGAATAGTAATGTAAATCTGAAATTAAGAATTCTGGTTCTTTTTGGCCTTTTGGGTGTATTTGCATCGTGTACTGCAAAAAAGGAAACCTTTAATCCATCGGCATATGTCGATCCGAATATAGGAACAGCCCATTGCCGCTGGTTTTTTTATACGCCGGCTGCTTTACCATTTGGAATGGCGAAGCTTGCACCATCAACGGATGCCCACCTCGGAAATGCCAGTGGATGGCAGGCTGTAGGTTATGATTTCAGGCATAAGTCGATCGAGGGATTTGCTAATTTTCATGAATTTCAGGTTGGAGGCGTAGTTATTGCACCTACAGTTGGCAAGTTGCAGACTATTCCCGGCGAACTTGATAATCCGGATGGGGGATACCGGTCATCGTTTGATAAAAAAGATGAATTGGCCAGACCCGGATATTATTCTGTTTTGCTGAAAGATTATGGTGTAAAAGCTGAACTCACGGCCACAAAACGGGTTGGTTTCCACCGGTACACTTTTCCGAAAACAAACGAGGCAAATATTCTTTTTGACATCGGAAACCAGCAGGGTGAAAGTGGTAAAGTGAAAGATGCATCCGTTACCTACACCGATGATGGATGGGTTGAAGGATACGTTATCACTTCTCCGGTTTATGTAAATATATATCAGGAAGGTGCCGACATCAGGATGTACTTTTCAGGTAAAATGAATAAAAAGCCTGAGTCGTATGGCAGTTTTGTAAATGCCACATTTACTCCGGGTAAAAAAGAAGAAAAAGGGGCAGGCGCCGGCATGTATTTTACATTCAAAACAGAAGATAAAGAAGCCGTTGAAATAAAAATTGGCTTGTCTTATACTTCGATTGCAAATGCCAGGTTAAACTTTGAAGCTGAAGCAGTCCACATGGATTTTGATAAAGCATGTGATGGAGCTACAAAAACCTGGAATGATTACCTCGGAAGGATGGTTGTTGAAGGAAAGACTGAAGCCGATAAAATAAAGTTTTATACCGGGTTGTACCACGCTTTGCTCGGGCGTGGTTTGGCAAGTGATGTTAATGGCGCTTATCCGAAAAATAACGGGATGACCGGGCAAATTGAATTGGATGCAAAAGGTAAGCCAATCCACCAACATTATAACACGGATGCAATATGGGGTGCATTCTGGAACCTTACCCAGTTGTGGGCCGTGGCATATCCTGAATACTACTCCGACTGGATACAAAGTCAGCTGTTGGTTTATAAAGATGCCGGCTGGCTTGGCGACGGAATAGCTTGTAGTAAATATGTATCGGGTGTCGGAACTAATTTTACGGGTTTGGCGATTGCTGCGGCCTATAACTGCGGAATACGTGATTTCGATGTTGAACTGGCTTATGAAGCAGCCCTTAAAAATGAAATCGGATGGGAGGGAAGAATAGAGGGTGCCGGGAAAATGGATGTCCGGCAATTTGTAGAAAGGGGCTATTGTCCGTTTGATGATCGTCTTAATATGAAAACAACAGCCGAAGGATCTGGCTTTGGAGCTTCACATACATTGGAATATTCATTTAGCAGTTTCGCTGTTTCACAGTTTGCGAAGCAATTGAATAAAACTGAAGACTATAAATTGCTGTCAAATCTCTCAAAAGGATGGAAACTTTTGTATGATGAAAAGACAAAACTGATACGCCCAAAGGATTCAAACGGGCAATTTATTCAGAATTTCGATCCCCTGGCTCCATGGCGTGGTTTTCAGGAAGGCAATGCGGTTCAATACACATTCTATGTTCCTCATGATGTTGAAGAACTGGTTAAAACATTAGGCAAAGAAACTTTTAACAACAGGCTTGACAGTATTTTCACGATATCGCAGAAAAATATTTTTGGAGGAGGAAAAGAGGTTGACGCATTTGCAGGTGTGAAGAGCCTGTATAATCATGGGAACCAGCCAAATTTGCATGTATCGTGGATGTTTAACTTTTCAGGAAAACCATACTTGTCTCAGAAATGGGTGCGGGCAATATGCAACGAGTTCTATGGGACGGAAGGTATTCATGGTTATGGTTATGGACAGGATGAAGACCAGGGACAACTGGGAGCCTGGTATGTGATGTCATCAATTGGGTTATTTGATGTGAAAGGGCTCACCGGGATAAATCCGGAATTTCAGATTGGAAGTCCGTTGTTTGATAAGGTCACGATCAAACTGAATCCTGATTATTATAAGGGCAAAACATTCACGATCAAAACAGAAAATAATTCATCTTCGAATATTTATATCCAGTCTGTTCAATTAGATGGAAAAGAGATCAATTCAGGGTTGATCCCATTTGAGAAAATTGTGAATGGCGGGGAATTAGTCATAAAACTTGATAAGAAACCTGTACTATGAAGGGAAGATATAATTTCAAACCATTCATTGTACTCGTCAAATTCAGTTTGGGTGAAAGCTATGCTTTTCATTTCTTTTTCAAGGGAGTATATGCAACGAATCCTTCCATTGTCATGGAAATAACTTCCCCTTCCTCTCGTTAATTGATGGTATATTTGTCTGTTATTCTATTTTGAATATAAAATCTGATAATCGTTAAAAGATAAAAATGAAAAGACTACTTATTGTATTGTTGACAATTCTTACCCTTCCGGCGATTGCACAACATGAAGTAATCAAACTTAATTCGGGATGGAAAGCTAAAAACGCAATTGATGTACTTGTTGATGGAACTGTTGTTTCCGGAAAAGATTTTAAGTTATACGATTGGATGGAAGCGGTCGTTCCGGGAACAGTACTGACGACTTTGCTGCATAACCAGAAGGTTCCTGATCCTTTCTTTGGGATGAACAATGAGCTGATTCCTGATATTTATAATACAGGAGCCGATTACTACACGTATTGGTTTTATAATCAGTTCAATCTTCCCGATTTGAAAGAAGGGGAGCAGGTGTGGCTGAAATTCAGGGGAATAAACTATTCTGCCGATATGTACCTGAACGGTAAAAAGATCAATCAGGATACCCATCAGGGGATGTTTCTTCGCGAGAAATATCTGGTTACCCCGTACCTTGAAAAAGGGATGAACCGTCTTGCAGTGCTGGTTCGTCCGCCAGATCCTGTCGGAGCGCCTAATGGACAAGGTGGTGACGGAACCATCGCAAAGTCAGTAACAATGCAGTTTACGGCAGGATGGGACTGGATTTGTCCGATTAAGGACCGTAATACAGGTATCTGGGATGAAGTCGCATTTGAAATTACAGGTCCTGTTGATGTACTTGATCCTTTTGTGCAAACGAAAGTGCCAGGAAAAAGAGTTCCAACAGGGAAACAGGCAACAGCGATTGTTGTTACTTCGGTTGATCTGCTGAATAGCACCGATACCAAACAAAGTGGTAAAGTGATGGCACGCTGTGGAAAGCTGGAGGTTTCAAAAATTGTTGAGATCCCTGCCGGTGAGAAAATTACGGTTGCACTTCCTGAATTCAAAATTGAAAATCCATTGTTGTGGTGGCCAAATGGAATGGGTGAACATCCGTTGTATAATATTGAATTTTCATTCGTACTTAATGGCAGCACTGTTTCTGATAAAGAGAATGTTTCTTTTGGAATCCGCGAAACTTCGAGCCGTTTTGATGAAAAGATCAGGGCCAGGATCTTCTCCTTAAACGGCCAGGATGTATTCATCAAAGGCGGAAACTGGATAGCTTCGGATGCGCTTTTGCGATTATCGGCACAACGTTATGAAGCAGATGTAAAGATGCACGCCGAAATGAACATGAATATGATCAGGGTTTGGGGCGGATCGATGACAGAACGTCCTGAATTCTATGATGCCTGCGACAAATATGGCTTATTGGTATGGCAGGATCTTTATATTTCGGGTGATTGCAACGGTCGCTGGTTCGATCCTCAAAAAAAGGAAACCCAGGAACGACGACGTGCATACCCTGATAGTCATTCGTTGTTCGTTAACACAGTAATTGATCAGGTAAAGATGTTGCGAAACCATCCAAGCCTCTATATATGGGTGGGAGGCAATGAGTTTCCTCCACCGGCTGACATCGATAAAAAACTGAAGAATGAAGTATTTCCGAAATATGACGGAACAAGATACTATCTGAATGAATCAACTTCAACCGATTTGGCGATGAATACATTGGGAGGCAACGGCGACGGACCTTATGGAATACAAAATCCACTTCACTTCTTCACCGTAACTTCATTCCCTTTTAATCCTGAGCTGGGTTCAGTGGGAATGCCGAATGTGGAAACAATGCGCAAAATAATGGTTGAAAAGGACCTGGTTCTCCCTGGTAAAAGAGGTGAACATCCTACATGGACCTATCACAAATACATCGGATACGACAATTATATCGATCAGTATGGCAAAGCCGTAGGTATCGACGATTTCTGTAAAAAAGCTCAATTGGTTAATTACGAACAATATCGTGCTCTTCAGGAAGGTTTCAGCGCTGGCATGTGGACCACTTATTCAGGAATGCTGGTTTGGAAGAACCAAAATCCATGGACTGCTTTACGCGGACAGTTTTATGATGTTTTCCTTGAGCAAAATGGTGGTTTCTACGGATATCAACATGGTGCTGTACCACTTCATATTCAATTAAACCTGAATGATTCTTCTGTTTGCGTTGTTAATCAGACACTCTTCGATCAGAAAGACCTGACAATTAGTGCTGAATTGTTTGATATTCACGGAAAGCTTCTGTCAAAGGACGATTATAAAGCTTCTTTCTTAGCCAATAAAGTTTCGGTACAGCATAAAATCAAGTCACAAGGAATAAAGGACGAAGTCTATTTTTTAAGGTTAAAATTGCTTGATAAGGAGAACAAACTGAAAGATCAGAATTTCTACTGGTTATCGCAACCCGGGAAAAGCTACGAAAAGCTGAATGATTTAAAGCAAACTACTTTACAGGCAGTATTCAAGTCCAATTCCAAAGGTGAAAAAATCGCGGTTATCAGCAATCCCGGAAGTGAAACAGCCTTCTTTATCCGGCTTAAAGTAGCTGATGAAAAGAGCGGCGAGCTGGCTCTTCCCGTTTTCTTCAGCGATAATTACTTCACACTGATGCCTGGAGAAAGCAGGGAGATCGGCGTTGATCTTAACCAACTTCCAGAAATTGAAAAGTCAAAATCACTGAATCTTGAAATGGAGGGATGGAATATTAAAATCAATCGAATAAAAATATAATTTTTTACCTGATGAGCCACCAGTTATGAAAAAACTGCTCTTTATTAGCTTGATCCTGTTTTCTCAGTTTTTGACGCTTTCTGCACAGCAGATCAGTCTTCGGACTGACGACTTAAACCTGACCATCTCACCAGGTGGCCAGTTAACAGAAATGTTGAACCCTTCGACAGGTAAAAATTATCTGCCAATTGGTGAAAAGGCACCCTTATTAAGAATTCGTGTTGGCAGCGAATGGGAAGATCCGGACCGGGCCCTTTTTAATAGCAGATCGGATGTAATTACGCTGAATTTCCCGGTTTCTAAAATCTCAGCCGAAATTAAAGTTGCCCAACATAAAAGCCATCTGGCATTCCGGTTAATTCGGCTGAATGCTAAAGAAAAGGTGAATGCCATTTGCTGGGGATCATATCCTACCATAATAGGCAAAACGATTGGTGAAGTTGTCGGTGTGGTGCGCGATGGCAATTACGCCATTGGTCTTCAAACATTAAATGCAAAAACGATCGGCGGAGTTTTGAAGAATGACGAAGGAGCAGATGAGTCGCGGGGTTCTGTAGCACTTGTTCAGCCTTATGGCAGCAGTCTGCAAGCCTTTAGTCTCGATCGTTCAAAAGCCAGAAAGTTTACCGTTTGGGGCCAGAATTATCCGGCCATGCCTGTTGATGCAATACCCAACGAAACAACCGTTGGTTCGGCAATTGCACTCTTTGGCTGTCCCGAACCTCAGGTACTGTCGCGCATTGGTGTGATCGAGCTTGCCGAAGGACTTCCTCATCCAATGATTAACGGCGTTTGGTTAAAACAGTCACCCGAAACCGGACGGGCGTACCTCATTTCTGATTTCGATGAAAAGAACATCGATGCAATGTTGGATTACACCCAACAGGCAGGTCTTATGTCGCTCTACCATGAAGGTCCGTTTAAATCATGGGGACATTTTATTCTCGACCCGGCCAGCTTCCCCAACGGTGTAGCAGGAATGAAAATGTGTGTAGAGAAAGCTACTGCTAAAGGACTTCGTATCGGCGTCCATACGCTCAGTACATTTATCAATACCAACGATCCGTATGTTACCCCGGTGCCCGACATACGCCTTGCCCAAACGGGATCATCTTTACTTGCCGAAAGTATAATTTCCACAACTGCCGAAATTCCGGTTCAGTCTGATCAGTATTTTAAAAATATCAAACCGAGTACGCTGCATGCGGTACGAATCGGGAAAGAAATTATCCGTTTCAAAGAAGTGAGTGCCGGGGAACCTTATAAATTGCTCGAATGCCAGCGCGGTGCTTACGGAACAACAGCTTCCGGTCATAATAAAGGTGAACAGGTGGCTATGCTCATGGATTACCCTTACAATACGCTTTTCCCAAATTTCGATCTGCAGCAGGAAATCGCAGGTAACCTCGGACGTTTTTTTACTGAAACAGGCGTTTCGCATATGGACTTTGATGGTCACGAAGGATGCCTATCTTCAGGCGAAGGGGATTATGGTATGCAAGCCTTTGCCGAAAAGGTTATTAAGGAAACCGATCATACCCTGGTTAACGGCACCAGCCGGTCAAGCCATTATTACTGGCATATTTGTCATTACTGGAACTGGGGCGAACCATGGTATGGGGGCTTCCGTGAATCACAGGGCGATTACCGATTGGAAAATCAACCCTTCCTGGAACGCAATTACATGCCCAACATGCTGGGATGGTTTTTACTCTCACCAACTACAACGGTTGAAGACATCGAATGGATGATGGCCAGGGCTGCAGGGTATAACGCAGGTTTTGCGCTGGTTGCACGGTATAAAAGCTTGCAGAAAAATCCGGACACGAACCAGTTACTTGCCCTTATCAAACTTTGGCAGGCAGCATACAAAACACATATTTTCTCTCCAGATCAATTGACAAGATTAAAAAATCCAGAAAACGATTTTCACCTTGAAAAAGATAATCTGGGCTGGAAACTATTCCCGTTTAAAAAGTTTAAATTTGAGCATGCCAAACAGCTCCTTCAGCCTGGACAGCCAACTTTTTCAGAATGGGAAATCGTTAATAAAGATGCGGAACAACCACTAAATTTCACGCTGACTTTCATGGGCAAAGAGGGTGCGATCAGTAATCCATGGATCGAACTGGATGGCTATTTCATGCTTAAGTTGCCTGGCGAATATGCGGCCGGAAATACGATTGTGTGCGATGGAACAACGATCAAAATGTACAACAGTAAAGGAGGCTTCATGAAAGATATCCCTATTCAGCAAGCCATTCCAAAATTAAAAACCGGCAAGCATATCTTCAAATTTGATTGTGAATTTCCGGAGGATATCGAATTGACCAACAGGTTCATCATAAAAACAATAAGCAACCCCGAAATAATTTTGAAATAGTCAATTTAATTTATTAAAAAATTTATCATGAAAAAATATTATTCCTTATTCCTGCTGTTTGCGCTGGTCTTTGCCGGCACAACTCCCGTTAAAAAATTGGTTGACAACGAACTTGCCGAAAAGATCAAAACGAATGCGTATTTTCCTTTTGTTAAGGCGAAGGCCCTGGAGGTGATGAAAGCGGGTTTTAATGCCGGCGATGGTTACCGCGAAGTCTGGATCCGCGATTACAATACCTTTATTGAACTTGCAGCTCAGGTGAACGACAAGGCAGTTCTTAAGGAAAATCTGCTGGTCTTTTTCAGGATGCAGGGTGATGATGGAAATATCATTGATGGTTTTACCCCTGCAGAAAAGATTGGTGCTGTTAAATATGATTTTATTTTTTCGAAACTTGAACCGCGTTATGCAGGCCATAAGAATACCGTGGAAACCGATCAGGAAAGTTCGCTGATACAGGCCGTTTATAAATACATCCAATTGACAGGCGACCGGACCATTTTAGATGAAAAGATCGGCGATAAAACTGTTAAAGAAAGGCTTGAATGGTCAATGAATTTCCTGATGAATAATCGTTTTAACAAGAAATACGGACTCATCATCGGCGCAACAACTGCTGACTGGGGAGATGTTCAGCCCGAACATGGCTGGGGTGTCGATCTGGATGCAAATACCCATCCGGCCATTGATATTTATGACAATGCGATGTTTATTATCGCCTTGAACGACCTGATGGAAATACTTCCTGAAACAAAGGTGAAATGGGGCAAGATCAGGAAAAGTATTGTTGAAAACAGCCGTAAGTACTTATGGGACGAAAAGAACCAAAAGTTTATTCCTCACCTTTATCTCGAAAAAGGGTCTCCTTTCCCGGCTGATTTTGATGAAAACAAGATTTACTACTTTGGCGGAACCGCCATTGCAATTGAAGCTGGTCTGCTAAGCAAGAAAGAGATAAAAGCTTCAATCGATGAGATGATTAAGCGGGTAAAACTAGCAGGTGCAGGCTCAATCGGACTGACACTTTATCCTCCCTATCCTGAAGGTTTCTTTGCCAATAAAATTATGAATCCTGTTTACAGTTATCAGAACGGGGGCGACTGGACCTGGTTTGGCGGACGAATGATTCATGAACTGATTAAAAATGGCTTCCTGCAGGAAGCTTACGAACAGCTGCAACCAATGCTCAAACGGGTGAAAGACAACAATGGCTTCTATGAATGGTATTCGGTTGATAATAAACCCAGAGGTTCAGGTACATTCAGGGGTGAAGCGGGAGTGCTCTACACGGCTATCAGAATGTTCGAGGATTTGACAAATAAACAGAATTAAAAACAGATGTGACTGACTATTCTCAAGTAAAGGCCCGCTATCTGTTTCTTCATAATTTTCTTGAATCATCAAAAGCACTATGAATATGCGTTTTCTGACAATTTTATTTTTGACATTTTCCATATCTGTTACCGCTCAAAAGCAGCCTGAACTCGTTGATTATGTCAGTCCTTTGGCGGGGACAGAAACCAGTCGGTGGTTCTTCTTTAATGCGGCCACCCGTCCGTTTGGGATGGTTAATTTAAGCCCTGATACCCGCACCGGTACCGACTGGAATGGTGGTTATCTCTATGGAGATGATAATATTCGTTGCTTCAGTCATATACACTGCTGGCAATTGTATGGCATTGCTGTTATGCCGTTTACAGGGGCTCCCAAAGGTAATTTAGGACAAACAGCCTGTCAGTCGGAATTTAGTCATCTGGAAGAAGTGGCAAAAGCAGGTTACTACAGTGTAGTCCTAAAGACCTACAACGTAAAAGCTGAATTATCATCTACCACCAGAGTTGGAATGCATCGTTATACATTCCCCCAAGATTCGGTACCGGGAATTAATTTTGACCTTTGTGGCGTTTTGATGGATAAAATACAATCGGCATCGTTACAGAAAATAACTGCCAATGAACTGGAAGGTTCAGTCACTATGGCCGCTACGATTCGCCGTCCGAAACCATTTGTGGTGTATTTTACTGTTCAGTTTTCCGAGCCGGTTACTAAATTTGGAAAATGGCGTGACACCCGGATTGTAGCTGAAAAATCGGATACCATCTCGGGTAACAATACGGGAGCCTGGGTAGAGTTTGCCAAAACAAAGAGTCCCATATTGATGAAGGTCGCTCTTTCATACACAAGTATTGCCGCTGCCCATGAAAATTTAGCGAAAGAACTGTCCCATTGGGATTTCGACCGCGTGGTCAACGAATCCCGTCAGGAATGGAACTCGTATCTTGGACGCATTGAAGTGAGTGATGAAAACCAACCTCTGAAACAGCGTTTCTATACCGATTTATGGCATGCGCTGCAGGGGCGCCGGATTATCAGTGATTGCGATGGAGCCTACCCAGACAATACAGGCGCTTCCACACAAATTCGTCATACAGGCAAAGATATTCATGGGCAACCGTACCCTCATTATAATTTTGATGGTTTCTGGGATGCACACTGGAACCTCTCCTTGTTGTGGGGACTGGCCTATCCCGAAATTGTCAATGGATTTTGTAATACCATGCTCGATATTTACCGCAATGGCGGGCTCATTCCACGAGGTCCATCGGGAGGTAATTACACTTTCGTGATGATTGGCGATCCTGCTTCTGCCTTTATGGGTTCTGCCTATCAGTATGGCATACGTAACTGGGACATCGACGTTGCCTGGCAGGGATTGAGAAAAAACGCTTTCCCCGGTGGCATCCGGGATCATGCCGGTTATGAGCATAATATGAAAAATCCACAAGGCGGCGGAATAAAATACTATATTGAAAGAGGCTATGTTCCCGAAGGTGTTGAAGGAGAAGGGATGCATAAAGACGGCGCTTCGATGACACTCGAATATGCCTATCAGGATTGGTGTCTGTCGGAACTGGCAAAATCCCTTGGTAAAATCGACGATGCAAAACTTTTTGCTGCCAGAGGACAGAATTACAGGAATTTATGGAATCCGGAAACCGGATATATGCACCCGAGAAATATAGATGGAAGCTGGATTAAAGATTTTACGCCGATAGCCAAAGGCAAGGATTTTAATACCCTGGGTTTTTGCGAATCGAACAGTATGATATACTCGCATTTTGTACCACAAGACCCCTACGGCTTGATTCAGCTTTTTGGCGGAAATGACAAATACGTTTCCCGCCTTGAAACACAATTGCACAACGGCCAGAAACAGAATTTTATTGTACCTCACGGTGAGCATGGCCGGGCATGGACCGATTTCGAAAACGAACCGGCTTTGGGAATGCTGTGGGTATTTAATTATGCCGGAAGACCTGATTTGTGTCAGTATTGGGTGCGGACTGTCAAAGAAACGTTGTTTACTCAGACTACACCCAAAGATGGATATCACGGCGATGAAGATCAGGGAATGATGGGGGCTTTCGGTGCATTAACGGCTATTGGACTATTCGATTTTCAGGGTGGGGCAGCCCAAAAACCAACCTGGCAGATTACTGCACCGGTTTTCAATTCGATTACCATTCACCTTAATAAAGATTACTACAAAGGTGAAACATTTACAATTGCATCGAAGAAAAATAAGCCTGGCGCTTTCTACGTGAAATCAGCAAAACTGAATAATAAAAGTCTGGAAAAATTCTGGTTCTATCATACTGATCTGACAAACGGAGGAAAATTGGAACTTGAGTTGAGTGATGTGCCCAATAAGAGATGGGGCAAACTATAGCAATTGCGTCGAATTGCAAAGCTGAACTGCCATGTAATTAAAGCCTTGGTAATTGATTCTAAATAAATTTGAGGGCATGGACCAAATTCTCTCAATGATTGGAATCGTCTTAAATATGAATGTCTAAAGATGAAAATAATGAAAACTTCCATTGCTTGTGTGTCGCTTTTTGCGATGACTCTAAACTTAATTGGGCAGACTCAGCCAGTTCAGCCTAAGGTGAAAGAGGTTATCGTTGTTTTCAAAACCCATTTTGATATTGGGTACACAGATTGGTCGGACAACGTGATTTATAACTATTCGACATCAATGGTGACCGGTGCTTTGGATATCATCGATCAGTCGAAACAGTTACCAGCAAACCAGCAATTCAAATGGACCGTTTCAGGCTGGCCGATGAAAGAGATGCTTTCGAAATCGAAGCCGGAAGTAAAGCTAAGGATTGAAAAGGCGATCAAAGATGGTAATTTCCAGGTTTATGGTATGCCATTTACTTTTGAAACGGAAGCTTCCGACCTCGAACCATTGGTCCGATCATTATCGTATTCTTCAAAAATAAATAAAGACGCTGGTTTATCGTTACCCATTGATGCAAAACAAACCGATGTCCCCGGTCATTCATGGATATTGCCGACCATTCTTTCGAATGCAGGGATCAAATTTCTTCACATTGGGTGTAATGCGGCTTCAAAATCACCGGAAGTTCCTTTGCTTTTCTGGTGGGAAGGTCCCGATAAGTCGCGTTTAATGACGATGTATTTTGGTCCGTATTATGGAACCTCTCCTGCACCACCCGAAGGATGGCCTTATCAGACCTGGATGGCGATCATTCATACCAATGATAATACGGGTGCACCTTCTTTTGATGAATTTAAAAAAGCGCTGAAAGACATTGAAGCGAAAAACCCCGGAGCAAAAGTTCGTACCGGAAGCATGGCCGATTTTTACAATGCAATCATTAAAGAGAAGCCCGAATTGCCTGTTGTAAAGGGGGATATGCCAGACACCTGGATTCACGGATATATGTCGATGCCGCGTGAGGTGAAAGCGGGTATGTCGTTGAGTAAATCTGCCACCAACCTGGAAGCATTAAATACGCTTACAGCTATTTGGGGAAAACCCAGCGAAGAGGCGATAATCCCGGTTGTTGATGGCGCGCTCGAACAAATAAATCTTTTTGACGAGCATTCTTTCGGAATGGCAATGAGTCATGGACATGGTGGCTACTGGGCTTATGGTGGTGAATTTGAGAATTTGCGGGCAAAGGGATATTACGAGCCCATTGAATATTCGTGGAAAGAAAAATCGAATCATATCTCGCAGGCTGAAAAGTTTATCTATCCAGCGGTTAGCCGACAAATGAAAGGGCTTGCAGGAGCAGTTAATGTATCGGGTGAACGCATCGTAGTCTACAATCCATTACCATGGGAACGAAGCGGTTTGGTGACGATACAAACAATTCAGACACTTAAAAGAGCATTGAAAAATACGGAAACTGGTGAAATTGTACCTCTTTCCCGAAACAGGAACATCATTCAATTTGAAGCAAATCACATCCCTTCAATGGGGTATACTACCTTTGTTCCGGTTGATGATGCAGGTGTTCCACAAAAATCGACGCTGGTATGTGACACAAAGAATGCCACTATTGAAAACGAATTCTTTCGGATTGCATTTGATCCGAATAGCGGAACCATCCGGTCAATGGTCGATAAAAAGTCAGGACGTGAAGCTGTTAAAGCAGAATCTGAGTTTCAATTCGGGCAATATGTTTATGAACGTTTCAGCAAAGAGAATACCGACAAATATGCCAAAGATTACATCAAAGGCGGATGGGATTGGGCTTATGCCGAACTTGGACGGATCAACCTTTCGGATGAACCGTACCGGCGAACATCAGGGAAAAACGTGCATGTTGAACTTTTAAAAGATTCCGCATCTGTTTCGGCGGTCATGCATTTTGATGCAGAGGCAGATTTGAAACATCGTTATTCGCTTACCTTTAGTTTGTACAAAAATAATCCAGCCGTAGAAATTATCTGGAGTATCAACGGCAAGCCTGCTGATGCATGGCCCGAAGGCGGTTGGATCAGTTTCCCGTTTAACATCGAAAACCCGCAGTTTAAACTAGGCCGATTAGGTGCAGTGGTTGATCCTGCCTCCGATTTTATTAAAGGGTCTAACATGGATTATTGCTTTCTGAATACAGGAATGGCAGTACTCGATGCAAAAAGCCAGGGTTTTGGAATCATGTCGCCCGATGCTCCTGCAGTTAGCCTCGATCGCCCTGGATTGTGGAAATATTCACCCACCTTCGTTCCCCGGAAAGCGAATGTATTCTTTAACCTGTACAACAATCAGTGGAGTACCAATTTTACAGAATGGGTTGAGGGTTCGTGGAGTACCCGCTTTTATATCTGGAGCATTAATGCATATTCAAATGCTCAATCAATTGTTATTCCTTCCGAAGAGTTTCGGAATCCGCTGATGGCAGCACTTGCAACGGGCAAACCAGGAGTTCTTTATGCATCAAATCAGGGGATCCGTTTGTCAGAGAAAGGCATATTGGTGACATCTTTTGGAAAGAACAGAGATGGCGAAGGTGACATCATCCGCTTATGGGAACAAAACGGCAAAGACACAAATTGTATCGTTACATTTCCGAAAACCAGCCCTTATAAATTTGCCCGTCCGTGCAATTTAAGAGGTGAAACATTGGGGAAAGTAATTCCTGTCAAGGCAAATTTATTTGAGGTGAAACTGAATGCTTATCAGCCGGTTACATTTATCCTTACGAAGTGAATCCATTGTTGCCGGAAAGTTTTGAATTCGGCTTTGAGATTGTTTAATTTTCTTCTAGTAAAACTACGCCCCTTTGGGGTTTAATTGTTCCACGGAAAATCACGTTATTTGCAATTAGCAACAATTTTTAAACATATTTCATCCATGATAAATAAACTATTCACTGTTATTCTGATTTCAATTCTCTTTGTGTCGTGTGCGAAGAAAGAGGTGATCATCCAAAACCCAAAACGTATTGCTGATATTCAGCGAATGGTGAATGAGCAGAAGGCGCTTACCTCCAAAAGCCTGCTGCCCATCTGGGATATCTTTAAACAGCCGCTAACAGAATCTGAGAAGCAAGCCATGGAATTTTTATATGCCTATATGCCACTGAGTGACCTCGCCGATTACAAACCAGAATTCTTTCTGAAGAATGTGCAGTTTGCCTTGCTGGCCCGTCAGGAAATGCCATGGGGAAAGACAATTCCGGAAGAGGAGTTCCTTCATTTTACGTTGCCGTTACGGGTGAACAACGAAAATCTCGATAATTTCAGGGAAGTGATGTATCCCGAGATAAAAGAAAGAATAAAAGGGCTGAGCATGAAAGATGCCGCGCTTGAGATCAACCATTGGTGTCACGAGAAAGTCAATTACCGCGGAACTGATTCACGTACAAGTGCACCCCTGAGTACAATAAAGAAATCTTTCGGACGGTGCGGTGAAGAATCAACCTTTACAGTTACCGCGATGCGCACGGCTGGAATTCCTGCACGACAGGTTTATACACCACGCTGGGCACACTCCGACGATAACCATGCATGGGTGGAAGTACTGATCGATGGTAAATGGAGTTACCTGGGAGCCTGCGAACCTGATGTCGATCTGAACATGGGTTGGTTCAGTGAGCCGGCAACGCGCGTTATGCTTGTTCATACACGTGCTTACGGACGTTATCTTGGTGCTGAAAATGTTGTTACAGCAAATGACCGCTTTTCGGAACTCAACCTCACCACAAACTATGCACCTGTTAAGAAGGTGGTCGTCTCGGTTAAAAATGAGGATGGAACGCCTGCCGACAGTGCAAAAGTGGAATTTCAGCTATACAATTATGCGGAGTATTATCCCATTGCAACAGCTTATACCGATGCAAACGGGAAGGCCAGCCTTACTACCGGAATGGGCGACCTTATTGTCTGGGCTTCGAAAAGTGGAAAGTTTGACTACAAAAGACTTTCTGTCCCTGAAAAAGATACACTTCAGCTTGTGATCAATCAAATTACACCTGCAAATATAACTGAGACGTATGATCTTGTTCCTCCCCGTGCTACTAAAGTTGCAATGAATGTAACTCCGGAGGCGCGTAAAGCAAACGACCTCCGTCTTTCACGCGAAGATTCCATCCGCAATGCCTATATGAAAACGTTTAAAGATTCGGCATGGATTGCCGCTTTTGCTGAAAAGACAAAACTTCCGGTTGATACTATTTCACGCTTTATCAAATTAAGCTACGGCAACTGGGACGAGATTTCATCTTACCTCGAAAAGAATGCTTCACAATACCGGAGTACCGTGCTTGAAATGGCGATACAGATTGCGGATAAGGATTTCAGCGATGTTTCTGAAACAATTCTTACCGACCACCTGATGCAAACAGCCAAATCGGGTGCGCAAAAACTGGTTCTTTCGAAAGAGCTTTTTACAAAATACGTATTGTCGCCACGTGTTGCGCTTGAGAATTTAAGTCCGTGGAGAAGTTTTTTAAGCACTTCATTGGGTGAGGAAATGGCACAGTCGAGCCGCAACGATATCGCCGTTCTTATTAATTGGATGCGCCAAAACATTCAAGTCAATACAGTTGCAAATATCCTTTCACGTAATCCGTTATCTCCGATTGGCGTTTACAATCTGCGTGTTGCCGACCCAATCTCAAGAGATATATTCTTTGTCGCTGCCTGTCGCACGTTTGGAATTCCTGCAAGGTTGAATCCCTATACAGAGATTCCTGAGTATTCCAAAATCGGTGAATGGCTTCGTGCAGGATTCGATCCTGTTGCAGTCGTTAAACCCGAAAAAGGTTCACTCAAACTGCTGGACAAAAAT
>JBBRZE010000008.1:0-92954 GCA_038236995.1 Bacteroidales bacterium
CTCGCCGCTTCGACCACGTGTATCTCGGCTGCCACGGCAGCCATAGCCGTACCAGCTGTTCCGCCAGTTCCGGCGGTGCCAACCGCAAGCACTACTGTTCAGCCTACATGCGCTGTTCCAACCGGTACCATCGTGGTTACCGCTCCGATCGGTGCCATTTATGAATACAATATTGACGGTGGTGCTTTCCAGGCAGGCGTTACTTTTGCCACGCTCGCACCGGGTAATCATACTCTCAAGGCACGCCTCGCGGCTTCGACCACCTGCGTTTCGGCTGCTTCTGCTGCGATTGTTGTGAACGCTCAACCAGTAACACCAACTCCAACACTAATCAGTACAGATGCTGATAACAGCTTCTGTGCAGGAACGAGTGTAATATTCACTGCCGGGGGCGGAACAAACTATGTTTTCCGTGTAAATGGAACTATTGTACAAAGCGGAATATCTACAACATATACAACAACCACAATTGCTAATGGTCAAGTAATAGATGTAATAGTAACAAGTGCATCAGGTTGTAGTGCTATCAGCACAGGAATCTCAAATATTGTTCTGGCGTTACCAACAACTTCCCCGATCATCGGCTCCGCCACCCCAGCATGCGGCGGTAGTGGAATCACCTATAGTGTAACTAATACTACAGGATCATCATATGCATGGTCTTTACCTCCAGGTGCAAGTATCGCTTCAGGCCAGGGTACAAATAGCATTGTAGTTAACTTTGGCACAACAAATGGTTCAGTAAGCGTAGTAGAAACCAATGCAAGCGGATGTGCCGGAGCCATAGTAAATAAACCAATTTCATTAATGGGATGCGGTTTGGCTGCTGATTTTAGTGCTAACGTTACATCGGTTTGTGACGGATCGACAACAATCTTTACGAACCAGTCAACTGGCACATCAATAGGAACTACCTATAGCTGGAACTTTGGATTGGGTGCATCTCCTGCAACAGCAACCGGTGTAGGTCCACATACGGTTACCTATACAGGCTCCAGCACAAGTTCTGTGACCTTGACGATCACTGAAGGGGCCTCTAGTACCATGACCAAAAATAATTACATCACAATTAATCCAGATGCTTCAATTGCTTTAACATCAGCCGCCAGTACGAATTCCCAGACAATTTGCCTCAACACATCAATAACAAATATTGAATATTCAATTACCGGCGGCGGAACAGGTGCAATTGCATCAGGATTGCCAGCAGGAGTCAGCGGAAATTACAATGCCGGAATCTTCACAATCAGCGGCATCCCAACTGTATCAGGAATATTTAATTATTCCGTATCAACGACAGGGACCTGCGTTCAGACATCGGCTGCTGGATCAATCACGATTACGCCAATCGGTTCGTGGATCGGAGGGGCAAGTTCCGACTGGAATACACCTGGAAACTGGGTTTGTAATCAAATCCCAACAATTACAACTGACGTATTTATTCCGAATACTGGTCCATTATTTTATCCAATACTATCTTCCGGTTCAACTGGTACAGCCCGCGACATAACAATTCAAAGCGGAGCTACATCGCTAACCGTTACCGGGAATACACTTCAAATTTCAGGAACGATATTGAACGACGGAACATTCAACGCAACTGCGGGGACAATTGAAATGAAAGGTTCTGCACCGCAAACAATTGTCGCAGGTACATTTGCCGGCAATACGATTAAGAATTTTACGATAAATAATTTGGCAGGAGTCACATTGGGTGGTACACTGAACGTAACCGGAATAGTAAAGGCAACCGTTGGAAACCTCAATTCGGGAGGCGGCTTCCTGAACCTTGTTTCGATAGCAACACAAACAGCACTGATCGACGGAACAGGTACAGGCGACGTTCTTGGTATCGTAAATATGCAGCGATATCTTCCTTCAGCCTTTGGATATAAATATTTCAGTTCTCCTTTCCAATCAGCAACTGTTTCTGAATTTGGCGACGACATGGACCTTTCCGCATCTTTCCCAACCTTTTACCGATATGATGAAAACCATCAGGATGCAGGTAAAGACATTTCGGGTTGGACTTCTTTTACAGTTCCGGGAGGAAATCTAATACCATTGGAGGGTTATGCTGTCAATTTTGGACCACTATTACCGGCAAAAACAGCGGATATTTCTGGCACAGTAAATAACGGCACGCTCAGCATCAACCTGAAGAATAATAACAGGACTTACACAAAAGGTTTCAATCTGGTTGGGAATCCATATCCATCGCCTATTGATTGGGATAATACAAACTGGACAAAATCAAATATTGATAACGGAATATATTTCTTCAATGCCGGTAATTCAGATCAATATACAGGAGTCTACAGCAGTTATGTAAACGGCGTTAAGACCGGGAATGCAGATAATACGATTGCTTCAATGCAGGGATTTTTTGTCCATGTGAGTGATGGATCATATCCAGTAAATGCATCACTTGGGGTTAAAAATTCCGTACGGATAAACGATCTGAATCCGATATTCAAGGATGCTGTTTTTGATAGCCGTCCTGTTCTTCGGTTTGCGGCTCATTTAGAAACAAAAAATGCGATAGAAGATGCTGCTGTTATTTATTTTGACGACAGTTCTAACCGTAATTTTGAGAGCGACAAAGATGCTTTAAAGATGACGAATACAGATGTTCTTGTTCCCAATATCTATACAATCTCGAAAGACAATAAGCAACTATCAATTAATGGCATGCCACAACCTGGTGATAGCATTTCAAAAATACCGTTAGGAATAAACACATTAAGTGATGGATGGATTAACTTTAATGCAAAAGATATCAAACAATTGTCAAGTAAAGTGCATCTTTACATCGTAGATGCAGAACTGCAAGTTACTCAGGATCTAAAATTGAATCCGGGATATCGCTTCTATTTGAAAAAGGGCGAATACAATTCCCGCTTTTCATTGGTTTTCACACTTTCAGGGGTTGAAAAATCCGCAACAATTACTGATAAGCCTGCTGTAATCCTCGAAAAAATGTTTAAAATAATCCGATCCGGAGATCAGTTGTATGTGAAAGTAAACCTGCCTTCTAATACGAATGGAGATCTGATTGTAACAAATATGCAGGGCAAGACATTGTTCCAAAAAGGTGTTTTTGAAATGGAAACGGTGGAGATCAATCAGAATGTAGGTAGTGGTATTTATGTTGTGACCCTGTTCTCGGACAAAAGAAAAGAGTCAGAAAAAATTTTAATACGAAAAGATTATGAATAGCCAGATTCAATGCCCATTGTCAGGAAGGCTGTTAATGCCATTTTGTATTTTCATTGCAACATTACTTTTCAGTATTTCAACCAGTGCACAGGAACAACCACCGCGACCGATTACAGTTACCGTAAGCACGGCTCAGCACCTCAGCTTTGGAACATTTATACAAAGCGGTGCGTTCGGTACCGTAACAGTAGACGTTAACTCGATCCGATCAGCAACCGGGAGCATCATTATCCCGGGTATGTATTCGATTGTTACCCCAGCGCTGTTTCTTGTAGATGCGGAACCTGGTACATTAATCACCATAGTTAATGGAACCACAACGTCCTTATTGGGAAGTAACGGAGGAACCCTAAGCCTGGCAATAGATGGATCAAAACCCAGTTCTCCGTTTATCACGACTAATAAAATAACCGATGTACTTATTGGCGGGACTCTGACCGTTGGTCCGCTTGGAGCCAATCCGCCAGGGATATACAGCGGAACTTTTGTCATTACATTTGTGCAACAATAATTAATTTTTCATGGCATTTATGACACAAAATTTGGCACCAAAATATCTGAAATACCCGAAAAGCAAATGCCTTTCGGGTATTTTGATGTCCATAGTGTGCCTTTTTGTGCTTTTAATTGCTCTGCCATTTTCAGGTAATTCTCAGACCATACCTGAATATGACGAAATTTCCGTCTTCTTTAATGTTCAAAAAGTTGGAGGCGCTGATCTGTCTGCGGTGATCCGCGATGAAACTGTTTATTTGCCAGTCACCGATATTTTTTCCTTCCTGCGAATCAAAAATACCCCATCACCACAACTCGATTCAATCACCGGTTTTTTCATCAATCAACAATCGACTTATGTAATTGATAAGCAAAACAAAAGAATCACTTATCAGGGAAAGGTTTTTAATCTAAAAAATGATGATATCGTTCAGACGGAAACGAACCTTTATCTTCGTTCTCCTCTTTTCGGACAAATATTCGGACTGGATTGTGTATTTAGTTTCCGAAGTTTATCGGTATTGATGAATACCAAATTAGAATTGCCAATTATCCGTGAGATGCGACAGGAACAAATGCGGGCAAATATCAATAAACTTAAGGGTGAGGTCAAAACCGACACAACAATTGGAAGAAAATATCCTGCATTGCACTTTGGAATGGCCGATTGGTCTGTTATATCCAGCCAACAGTTACCCACCGAGAAATTACCAGGAAAAACAGATACCCGTATAAACCTGTCACTTGGAACTGTCATTGCAGGGGGCGAAGCAAATGCATTTCTAAATTATAACAACAATACACCGTTTACTGAAAAACAGCAACAGTATCTGTGGCGGTTTGTCAATAACGATCGACCAATTTTACGGCAGATAATGGCAGGAAAGATATTTACCCCTATTACCTCCTCCATTTATAACCCAATTGTCGGCATTCAGCTGACGAATACGCCAACAACCTACCGGCGCTCATTCGGCACATATACCTTAAGCGATATCACTGAACCAAACTGGCTGGTTGAACTCTATGTTAATAATGTGCTCGTAGATTACATGAAGGCTGATGCATCAGGGTTTTATAAATTTGAAGTACCATTAGTTTACGGAAATTCTGCAGTTAAACTCAGGTTTTATGGCCCATGGGGTGAAGAACGGATCAAAGAAGAGAATATCAGTATCCCGTTTAATTTTCTGCCTGCTAAAGAGCTGGAATATACATTGAGTGCAGGTATCGTTGAAGATAGTTTAAACAGTAAGTTTTCGCGTGCCTCATTGAATTATGGTGTCAGTCGACGTTTAACAGTCGGTGGTGGTGTTGAATACCTATCGTCACTGATGAACAATAGTGCAATGCCGTATTTGAGCTCTTCACTTCGCTTGATGAGCGGATTACTTGTTACAGGAGAATATACCTATGGCGTTCGGGCCAAAGGACTACTTAGCTATCGGCTTCCATCCAATTTGCAATTTGAATTGAATTATATCAAATATGATAAAGATCAAAAAGCGATTAACCTCAACTACCTTGAGGAGCGAAAAATTGTTGTTTCAATGCCTATAAAAGGGGCGAATTTTGCAGCCTATTCGCGCCTGACAGTGAACCAAATTGTACTTCCAAACCTGAAAAACACCAATGCCGAAATGCTTTGGTCTGGGTCTGTTTTCGGGGTTAGCACCAACTTCACCACCCATGGTACATTCACGGACCTTGATAAACCCAATTTTTACAGCGATTTATCGCTTTCGTTCCGGTTGCCTGGACGCTTTATATTTACACCACAAACTCAATACGATTACAACCGTAATGAATTAATTTCTGCGAAAGCGAATCTTGAAAAGCCCTTATTTAAACACGGCTATTTAAATCTGTCTTACGAACAAAATTTCAGTAGCAAGACAAAAAGCATTGAATTCGGATTCCGTTACGATCTCTCCTTTGCACAGGCCGGATTTTCAGTCCGAAACAGCAATGACCTGACAACGTTGGTTGAATCTGCCAGAGGTAGTTTACTCTACGACAGAAAGACGCGCTACCTTGGAGCGAATAACCGTACCAGCGTTGGGAAAGGTGCCATCACGCTCCTCCCCTTCCTGGATGTGGACGGAAACGGGAAACGTGATCGTGGCGAACCCCGGGCAAACGGCCTTCAGTTCAGGATCAACGGAGGAACGATCATACGAAACGACAAAGACACTACTATCCGCATTTTAGATCTCACCCCATATACAAGCTATTTGCTTGAACTTGACAAAAATAGCTTCGATAATATTTCATGGCAAATGCACAACCTCACCATGAAGGTGATGATTGATCCAAATCAGTTTAAAAACATTGAAGTTCCGATCTCCGTGATGGGTGAAGCAACAGGTACAGTCTACAATGGAGAAAGAGGCTTAGGGCGAATTTTGGTAGGCGTCTATGGACCAGATGGTAATCGTGCAGCGCGTGTCCTTACCGAATCTGACGGCTATTACAGTTATCTTGGACTAAAGCCGGGGAAATATATTGTTCGAGTTGATGCTGAACAGCTTAAAAAGATAAATATGGTTTCTGAACCTGAGCTGATACCTATTACTATTTCACATTCCTTCGACGGAGATATCGTTGAAGGATTAGACTTCAGATTGAGTCTTGCCAAAGTTGAGGAACCCGATACAATCGAAGTTATGGCTCCGGTTCAACCTCTCCTGAGTGACTCTGTTGAGGTACCAAATATTGTTAAAACTATACCTCCGGTTAAATCTTTAGCCGTGGATTCCGTAAAAGCAAAAATAGCCGAAACAGAAGTTCAAGGGCCGATCGTTATCAACTCTTCAATAGTTGATTATGAAGGTGATGTACTTCAGATTGGCGCATTCAAAGATAAAGAGAAAGCGTTTGTAGCACGTAAGAGACTCGAAGAGCTCACCGGAAAACCAACCATTATTGTTTACGAAAATGGATTCCACAAAGTACGGATCGCAGGCTACGCAAACCGCAATCTTGCACGCCAGTTTGCTACAACAATAGCAAAAATCGGATTCCCGGTATCGTATATTCCGGTTGTTAAACCGAATACATCACTTCAGGTTGGAGAATATCTGAATGAAGCAGATGCCTTAAATGCCCGGAAAGAATTGGCGTTGCGGACTGGTAATAGGGTTATAATTATCTATTCAAATGGTCTTTACAAAATACGAATCCCTGGATTTGCTTCCCGCGAAAGTGCCCGCCTGTTTGCAACTGGAATGGAGAGCAAAAATTTCAGGATAAATCTGGAATCCGATAAACCGGTTGTTCCTCAGAAACGGAATGTTGCAACCGCAGTAAAACCGACAGAAGATAACAAGGTGACGCCAACTATAGAGAAACCAGTGGTTGAGCAGAAACGCAGTGAAGAGGTACCGGTAAAACCTGATGAAAGCATAAAGGTGACACCATCAGCTGAAAAGCCGGTCGTTCCTCAGAAAACTACAGCCGAAGTGGCGGTGAAACCTGTTGAAGGCAATAAAGAAACGGCACCTGCGGAAAAACCAGTTGTTCTAAAGAGACAAGAGGAAGTAACGACTGTGAAACCAATTATTGAAACAAAAACTGAGATTATAAAAGAAGTTACTACACCAGGTCAGGTTGCTTCAAATGAAGGAAACGGTCCGGTAATTCAGATAATTGCTATTAGGGATTCCTCCGAAGCACGTGATGCCCAGGAAAGAATCAGCAAAGCAATCGGTCGGACAGTAACGATTGTCCCAGAGAATGGTATTAACAAACTTCTTATTACAGGCTTAGCCGGAAAAGAAGAATCCGACATACTCATCGATAAATTGGCGCAGGCAGGATTCCCTGAGGCATACCTCAACCCGGAAAACTATTACACGAACGATACTTCGTTTGATGATGATAATTACAGTGCGGTAATCCAGGTTGGAGCATTTATCGGTCAGGAAAACGCCGATGATGCAGAAAGGAAACTCCGTAAGATTACTGATCTTCCGATTGCTGTGATATATGAAGGTGATTATTATAAGGTAAGAATTAGTGGATTCCCGGGCCGGGTACAGGCAATTGCATTCCTGCCTAAGCTCATTAGTAAAGGATTCACTGAGGCTTATGTTGTACGTGTAAAACGAAAATAATGGGAAGGCAAAGATCCTGGTGAAAGTTGAAAATTGAATTTTCATTGCGACGTCAAACTTTTAATTAAAACCCATTAATAATTTAAATATTAATTGCCACGGTATAAAAGCCGTGGCAATTCGATCAGAAATAGGTGTAATGGTAATTCTTGAAAAGACAACCTTTGAATTTTCTCACTTTCTACCGTCCATTCGCTTTCCTCACTCGCAAATAGTCCAAAAATAAAAATCCCTCCGATTTCGAATCGAAGGGATTTTTTATATGATAGCCGAAAATTAAATCAGCAGGAAAATCTGAGCTGTATCAGCCCCGTACAAGACTATACTTTTCTATCTTCGCATTTAAGGTTGGGCGGGTAATGTCAAGAATATGTGAAGCTTCCAGTTTATTCCAGTTAACTTCATCAAGTATCCGTTTAATATGATATTTCTCAAGTTCAGCAAGCGAACGGTACTGTGGAACCTCTACTCTAACTGCGACTTCCTGATGCTGCCTGTTATTCAGTGTAATATTCTCTTTTTCGAGCACATCACTTTTTGACATCACAATTGCCTGTAAAATAGTATTCTCGAGTTCGCGAACATTACCATACCATTCATGAGCCTTTAACATTTCAATAACTCCATCTCCAATTTTCACAACATTTTTATTGAATCGCTTATTCAATTTATGCAGAAAATGGATCACAAGATCGCGAATATCGTCTTTTCTATCGCGTAGTGGCGGAAGATCAATTGTGAAAACTTTTAACCGGTAATAAAGGTCTTCCCTGAATTTCCCCTCTTTAATTAATTCTTCAAGATTGCGGTTAGTCGCAGCAATAATACGAGCCTTCATAGGAATCGTCTCTTCACCACCTACTTTTTCAAACTCCAATTCCTGAATTACCCGTAATAATTTAACCTGTGTATTGAGTGATATTTCCGAAATTTCATCAAGAAAAATCGAACCTTCACCAGCCAATTCAAACTTGCCTTTTTTATCACGTATAGAACCTGTGAAGGAACCTTTTACATGACCAAAAAGCTCACTCTCGAGTAGCGTTTCCGTAAGTGCACTGCAATTCACAATAACAAGCGGCTGGCTACTGGTGATACCAGAGTAATGTACAAGTCTGGCAATCAATTCCTTTCCTGTACCGGTTTCTCCTTGAATTAACACATTAACCTTATTCAGTGAGATGCGTCCAATATTTTTGAAGATCTCTTTCATCTGCACGGTCTTTCCAACCAAAATATTGTCCTCGAGCATACTCTCGCTTGACACATCTTCGTGTAGCACTTCATTCAGGCTATTACTGACCTTCACTGAATTTAGAGCAAGCTGGATGGTAGATTTGAGTTGATAGGGATCGATCGGCTTTTCAAGAAAATCAAAAGCGCCGAGTTGAATGGATTTGATGGTTAATACAACATCACCAAATGCGGTAAGTAATATTACAGGAATTGCAATATTAAATTTACGTATTTCCGCAAGGACTTCCAGACCATCGATTCCAGGCATCTGAAAGTCTGTAATAACAAGATCAGGATGTTCATCGTGAACAAGAATCAAACCTGATTCGCCATCTTCTGCCTCAATAACTGTGTACCCAATCTTACTGAGTGTATCTTTTAATGTTTTACGAATCAACTTGTTATCGTCGATTACCAAAATTTTCTCCATGAATCTACCCGGTTTTTGCAGTAATAGTTTTTGCCATCAGACCATGCAACAGTTGAAACAAGTAACCTCGCGTACGGTCTTAATGGTAACAAAAATACATTAATAATGCGAAATAATGATTCTTTTACTCTTTTTGTGTAAAATAATTAATTATTCAGCATTATTGTTTGTCCTCAGTATCAGGTCGAACATTGATCACTTCACCATGAAATGATCAACTATGAAATCTTTATAAAAAAAATTCTATTTTTGTGGCTTCTTAAATATAATTCTACATTTTTAACACAAACATACAAAAACTGTCAAAATGATAGATTGTATGGCCAATTCAAACATTTTCATGAGAAAAATTTTAATTCTGTTCGTCATCTTTATTGCCGCTTCGGCATTAAAAGCACAAAATGTGCAGTTACATTACGATATGGGAAAAGATCGTAAATACCTCACCACCACAGTCGAAATGTTTAAACCTGACAAATGGGGAAGTACCTTCTTTTTTATCGACATGGATTACGGCAAAGGTGGTGTAAATGGCGTTCAGGGACCTCAGTTAGCCTATTTTGAAATCGCCCGCGGACTAAAATTCTGGAAAAGCCCTTTCGAACTGCATGTTGAGTATAATGGTGGGTTTGGGCAATATAATTTACCAACGACAGATAACACTAATCCGTATCATGCATTTCCTATCAATGATGCCTGGCTATTCGGGGGAAATTATACATGGAATACAGCAGACTTTTCGAAGGTATTCACATTACAAGCGATGTACAAAAATATCCGTGGAAAAAATGATATGTCTTTCCAGTTAACAGGTGTTTGGAATCTCCAGTTTTTCAAGAACAAAGTCACGTTATCAGGTTTTGCTGATTTCTGGAGAGAGGACAATATTGTAAGCGTGGGTGAAAGCACAAAAGCTACGGATTTTGTATTCTTAAGTGAACCTCAGTTTTGGTTTAATTGCACTGACCATTTTTCAGTGGGTAGCGAAATCGAATTAAGTTCCAATTTTGGAGGTCACGATGGATTTATGGTTAATCCGACGATTGCTGGTAAATGGAAATTTTAAAACAATATAACCTCTCATGCTCGAAAAATTATTCAAATTAACAGCGAACAAAACCTCGGTTAAAACTGAGATAATCGCGGGAATCACCACGTTTATGACGATGGCGTATATCCTTTTCCTCAACCCCAATATCCTCGCCGGAACCGGAATGGATAAGAATGCAGTTTTCTTCGCCACTGCCATTTCAGCAGGTTTCGTAACCATTGCGATGGGTTTGGTTGCCAATTTTCCGATCGCATTGGCTCCCGGTATGGGGTTGAATGCACTTTTCGCCACCGTTGCATTGGCCGGAATTGGAATGCCATGGAGAGTTGCACTGGGAGCTGTCTTTATCTCGGGTCTTATCTTCATCGTTCTGACAGTTACAAAAATACGCCAGATACTGGTTGTTGCAGTTCCCAACTCACTGAAGCGGGCAATCACCGTAGGGATAGGTCTTTTCATCACCATCATTGGATTGAAACTCTCTGAAATCATGGTGGTTGGCACCTCATTAATCCCACCCACAGTAGAAGCAGTTGGTAAATCAGGAGGAATGGCTACCCTGAAGTTTTTCGAATGGAATATCGGAATGGGAAGTTTTCACAATCCGAGTATGTTACTCTGTATGATTGGACTAACCATAACTGCACTTCTGATGGCTCGTAAGATTAAAGGATCTTTGCTGATTGGAATCGTGGTTACTACACTGATCGGTATTCCAATGGGTGTGACAATAATTCCTGAAAATTTCGCCTTTATATCACTTCCTGATTTTAACAACCTGGCTGTTGGGGAACTTGATATCAAAGGTGCACTTAACATGGGAATCTGGACGGTGGTCTTTACCTTCACTTTTGTTGAACTATTCGACACCTTTGGAACCTTGGTAGGCACTGCAACCAAAGCAGGTTTGATAGATAAGGACGGGAATTCACCTAAGATTGGGAAAGCCATGTTGGTGGATGCAATCGGTGTTTCTTTTGGTGCATTAATGGGAACTTCCACGGTCACTGCCTATGTTGAAAGTGCTGCGGGTATTGGAGAAGGCGGACGTACTGGTTTAACAGCAGTAACTACAGGAGTTCTTTTCTTACTTGCCCTTTTGATCGCACCATTGGCCTTGATGATTCCAAGTGCGGCCACAGCTCCGGCGCTGATAATCGTTGGGGTATTGATGGCTTCTTCTGTACTAGACATCGATTTTAACGACTTTTCTGAAGGCTTTCCTGCCTTTATTACTTTTGTTCTGATGCCATTTACCTATAGCATCGCTAACGGTATCGCCGGCGGTATTTTCTTCTATACTATATTGAAAGTAGGATCAGGTAAAGCCAAACAGGTACATTGGATGATGTACCTCCTATTTGTATTGGTTGTGACACGTTACATCTTTTTAAGCGAATAGTCATTAAGTTAAAAAAACGCTCCGTTTCAAAATGGAGCGTTTTTTAATTTGGAAAAATATTCTACATTTGCCACCCATTAGAAGGGCTGTTAGCTCAGTTGGTTTAGAGCATTACCTTGACAGGGTAGGGGTCACTGGTTCGAATCCAGTACAGCCCACAAAATGGGATTCCAAATCGAACCAAAAGGCAGTAAATCGTTGATTTACTGTCTTTTTTATTTTTTCTTCAACCAAAGAAAACCAATCAATTTCAATATAAATGCGAGCTATTCGGTGAGTTGTAAATTCTATTTACATTTACTCACCTGAATCGCTGTATGAATTTGATTTTCTGAGTTGTAAATCAATGAAACTATATTATAGATAACCATAATATCAGCTTTTTTTGATTGATTTTGATGACTTCTGGTACTTAAAATCAGGACAAAATAAAAAACTCAGAATAAAAGGCATTAAAACGAGTTAAATGAAATTGATATGGAAACGACACAAACATTTGGGATCCAGTTTTTAACAAGAGAAAACAGGGATATAAAAAGCGGTTTAACGATCTACGCCCGGGTTACTGTGAATGGTTCAAGAGTTGAGATTTCGCTGAAGCAGAACATTGCTTCAGAACTTTGGGATTCAACAAAAGGGACCGTTAAAGGCAACAAAACTGAAGTAAAAGAACTCAACCAGTTCTTAAATGATGTAAGAACAAGACTTTCTAATATTTACAGAGAGTCAATGGTTGATGGGGAGCTACCCGCAGCCGTTTTGATTAAAAACAAGTTTTTGGGAATTGAAGAACAAGGCAGAACGCTGCTACATACGATTGATTACCACTATAAAATTTCAACCGACCAACTTTCCCCCAACACCCTAAAACACTATACAACGACCGAGAAATATGTCAAAGAATTTCTTCTCAAGCAGTTTTCTGGAACAAGATGAACTTCAAAATATCGAAAAAACAAAGTATAAGCTGTGATGAGATTAAGGGATTGATATCTGGACACAGTATGGCGCATTTCTGGTCGCTCTGATTGATCACTTTGTAAATCCATGCGTTCAATTCATACTGATAGTTAATCGGCAGGACATTTTGATTTCGATTAATAAGCGATAGGTTAAGTTTGAATCTCATAGGTCCGATTTCGTTCTTTTTAAAGCAGGAATGGTTGGTGGATTATTTATGACTATAAAATTATTGAAATTAAACTTGAAATCCTATTATAACCTGAATTACTTGAAAGGTTGTAACCGGAACACTTGCCCCGGCATTGCATTTTTCCTTTCCGGTGACCGGCTAAATTGGAGTTTCTTTTTTTAATTTGAAGTCTTAGACTGTACCAATATAATATTGTCAATGTAATTAATTCCGACTATCGTCCAAAAAATTAACTTATTCATTATTTTTAGTTCGCTCTAACAAAAGTCTGAGTAGTGGGAGTGGAAATATTTGGCAATGTTTTATGTGAATCGAGAGAGAAAAGTAAATTCTAATCAGAACGCATTGCTGTGATATTCACCTTTAATGTAGAATTAAATTCGGATTGAATTTTATCAACAATTGGATTAAGAATAGTTGGATCATTCATCCTCTGCATATTCACCATTTCTGCAAAAGTCTACATCTCCGATTATCCATTGCATTTAATGAAAAAGGCTCATACACTTGACAAAATGGCGAGGTATGAACCTTTTCAAATCCCATGAAATTTTCAGCTTTTCAATTAAATAAATCAGAAAACTATACATCATTAATTACCAGGCTCTTAATTGTGTCAAGCGTTGCGGCAATATCTTTTGAAAAACTATTCCTGAATGCACAAGAATCCATTCCAGGAGTTTGGGGGAACAATGGTTTATTCTGTGCACTTAGAATTCATGCCCCAAGAAATAGAAATAACGACAATTGAAGTATTTTTTCATCTCACAAGATTTAATTAGTTTTTAAATATTTTGAACTGCAAATTTATGGATTTACGGCCATGTTTGGTGTAATTGTTTTATAAATCAGTTCTATTTTGATTCAGGAATAAGTGCTTTCAAAATAGGCTTTACCCATTGATCCTTATCGATATCGTAAAGAATAAAATCGGAATCGAACTGCCAGTAGCTCCAGCTCCAGCCTCTGGCTTCTGCCTGACGTGCAATGTAATTGGTCCAGCGAACACGCGAATCCATATCTGCTTTCTCATAGGCGCCAAATTCACCAAGGGTAAGTGGACGGTGAAACTTTTTCGACCATTCCTGAGCCATGTCAAAATCAAAGTTCACATCCTTTTCCTCAACTTCGGTATTGGTCCAGGTAATGCCACTTAAGTCTTTATTCTTCACCGACCATGGCGCCCCCTGATGGGTGAATTGGATAGGCGAATAATAATGAATGGCGACAATGATATTTCGATCATTTTCGGGTAGAGTCAAGTCTTTAAGATACATAATCTGATTGCCGTTAATGGTTCCAATGACTATAGTTCTTTTCGGATTTGACTCCCGCAATATTTTATAAGCTGAACTATGCAGATCGTTCCAGATATCTGGTTTCATATTCGGTTCATTGGCAATTTCAAACAGAACTTCCTTCGGATAACCCTTACAATGCTCAGCAATTTGTTTCCACATTGAAAGGAACATTGGTTTCAAACCAACCGGATCTTTTTGCATGGCACCGTGCTCATGGAAATCAACAATGGCCATCAGTTTATTCTTCAAAGCCTGCTTAATTGCCCAATCGAGGGTGACAAAAAACTTGGGATCGATCGTGAAATCAGCATCTTTCATTGAAAACTTAAAAGGCATAATGACAATACGAACATTGTTGAAACCAGCCTCATTCAGGAGTTTAAAATGCTTTTCGGTCATTCTGGCTTTTGAACTATTTTCCCAAATGGCATCGTAGCCAATAATATTGACACCTCTTCCAAGGCGCTTGTTTTGCTCGAAAGCAAATTTATCGGCCTTAGATTCCTGAGCGAAGGATTCGTTTATGCCATTGAAGATCAGCAATATAATTATCGCGATTGTAGCAATTGTGCTTTTTTTCATATGTTTCATCAGTATTACTAAATAGACACATAGGTCACAAAGGTTTTTTCTTTCAAAGTGTTCCATATGTCTATTGGGTTCTTATTACTTCATTGGTTTATTTATAAACTTTGTCTTGTGCAGCCTTCAGCTCTTTCATAATCTGAGGCACCAATACAAAAGGATCATACGGTTTTACCTTACCAACCAATTTCAATGTTTCAACCGGGAGATAACCGCGATAACCACTCGCTTTGATAATTTTCATCATTCGCACAAAATCGGTTTTCACTTCGCTGGTATTTCCCAGCACACTTTCTTTCATTTGCCAGTTAACGGTATAAGGAATCACAGCAGCAATGTCAGCATATGGATCAATCACCTTGAAATTACCAGTATCAAGAATGATTCCTGCCCATTTTGAGTCAACAGCTTTTACCACTTTTATACATTGTTCTGCTGTCTGAAGCATGTCGCCATGATTCTGAATACCAATGATTACGCCATGCTGAGCACCAAAAGCTGCACACTCTTTGTAACATTCGATCATCCAGCCAGCCACTTCATCCCATTTGTTTTCGTAACCTTTTGGAATTTCGCCGGCGAATAAACGGATTACAGGTGCGCCTAATTTCTCAGCCATAATGATCCATTTTTTGGCACGTTCCACATCGGCTTTGCGTACAGCTGGATCGGGCGATGCAAAATTGTTGCGAATTCCTATACCGCTGATATCAATTCCCAGCTTATATGCCTTGCGTTTGAATTCATAGATATATTCATCATTAGGCACTTCCGGGTATCCCGGGATATAATAACCGGTAACATCGAGTGCATTAATATTTTGATCGGCACACCAATCCAGAAGTTCGAACAATGTAAACGCAGGTTTTTCCGGAGTCCCTTTTCTCATTAACTCGTCATTAAATGAAAAGGCGTTTAAGGCCAGTTTTACGTGCGATTGTATTTTTTCGATTTTAGTGCCTTTAGCCATGGATGTTGTTGGGTTGAAACATCCCAACAGAATGGTTGCCATGGCAATGAACCCTAATCTTGTCCGATTGAATAATTGATTCTTCATTAATTTTTGGTTTAAATGATTTATTTGAATATTCCGTTACTCACAAAAGCTATTTTCTTGCCATCGGGCGACCAGCTTGGAACATTCATAGTTCCTTGTCCACCATATAAATAGCCAATCACTTTTACTTCGCCACCTGCAACAGGCATTAATCGCAAATAAACCCTTTCGTAGAATGGATGTTTGTCGGCAGGAACTTCTTTCGGGAATGAAATGAAAACCAGCCATTTGTTATCTGGTGAAACATGTGGGAACCAGTTATTCATCTCATCAAAAGTCAACTGTGTCTGATTTTTTCCATCCGGATCCATCCGCCAAACCTGCATTTTGCCTGTGCGGGTCGAACAGAAATAGATGTATTTACCATCTGATGAATACTCAGAACCATCGTCCAACCCTTTGGCGGTGGTTAATTGGATTTCCTTACCGCCATCTTTTGAAATTTTATAGATATCGAAATCGCCGTTGCGTTGGCCGGTAAAAAGCAGATACTGGCTGTCGGGCGACCAGCCATGGAAATAGGATGGACTATTTTCGGTAATTCTTTTTGGAACGCCGCCTTTAATTGACACAGTATAAACCACAGACTGACCTTTGGTTTCTTCTGGTTGATGACTGATCCCAATTTGCTTTCCATCGAAGGTTAGCACGTGGTCGTTGTTGTTTTTAATGGCAAAATCGGTATTGATCACAGTTGATTCTTTCGAATTAAGGTCGAAATTATACAGTTTGCCGCTTGCATTGTAAATCAAAGCTTTATCATCCGGAGTCCAGTTTGGAGCTTGCCATGAACCTTCAGAACTTCCAACTACCTGCCGTTTACCGGATGCTACTTCCATTATTTCGAGCATACTTCCCAAGTAATCTTTGTACTGAACAAGATTATCAGGAGCAGTATAAAATACTCTTGTGTTAGTAAATTCCACCTCTTCAGAAAATTTATCGGTATGTGCACAAACGAAAAGTCCGGCCATTAAATCGGCACCCAAATCAAGGTTTTCGATTTTTTCGCTCTGATAAACTTCACCAAAATGTGCAACTGACATGGTATAGGTATTCCCTTTCTTTTCAAGTTGAAGCACATCAGGCCCTTTGATGGTAAATTTGATTTCTTTAACACTATCCTTTTCCGCTTTGCGGTATTGAAGCGATGTTAATCCGTCACCGTGAATGGTACAGGCCACCATCGATGAACTTGCGGATGAAGAGCTTCTGAACATGATACCGGTTTTACGGTGCAGTTCGTGTCCTTCACCCAGGAAACGAATTTGAGTTTGGATGATAAAATCACCATTCATTTTCTTTGACAGGAAAGCGAAATTATCAGTACTAAACCAGATGTTGATTCCTGAACCTGTAATCCGGTAATTTTGTGAAGGCTCGCCATAACTTGCTGCTCCGGCAATTGCCGGTGAGCCAATGTCAGAAAAAGTATCAAACGATCCGATCTTCGCGCCCGGAACCTGAGCATTCACATTCAGAAAAAACAAATTCAGCAGAAGGAATGAACCTCCAATAAGCAATTGTTTGATTTTCACTAGTTTTAATTTTAAAGAGTTAAATTATTTGTCAATAAATTTTATTAGTTCAAAGACATGATCATTCAGCATTTTCATATTTTCTATCAAAGGCTTATAGGGTTCAAAATTGCTGTTTACTATTCCCTTATTTGAATCACGGTTCGACGGATCGGTTTTCAAATTCAGCGGATCGTTATCCTGATAGGTAAACCAATGCCAACCAACACAGTTCTTGCTCTTCAGTAAATCGATGGTAAAGTTTTGATAAAAATAGCCCCGATCAGCCTGGGTAGGGACATTCCATCCGGCACCAGTGCGGTTTGGCAAACCAGAATCTTCTCCTTTGGTGTACCATTCGGTAATGATAAATGGCTTTCCTGACCAGTTTGCCCATTTCGCCATGACTGATTGCTCGGGTTCCCATTTGCGGTAATGATTAATTGAAATGATATCAGCATATTTACCAGCCACTTTAAATATCTCCGGATTTTGCAGTTCTTCCTTATCCTGATTAAAACGGCAACCCAGATACATGTGATTCGGATCATACTTACGAACAACTGCTGCTACTTTTTTGATGTAAGTCTCGAAATAAAAACCAGTAAAAGCCAAACGATCAGCGTCGTTCACATCAGCAAGAGACGCATTTTTGCCTTTACGTTCATCAAGCCATTTTTTCGCTGCAATGTAGCCAGCTTCTTCTTTCCCAAGGTATTTCAAATGGCGGTCAAGCGCATCATTTTTCCAGGGTAATTCATTGTCGGTAAAATAACCCAGCAAGTACTTGTCATTCGCGTATTTCGCTATGGGTGCGATTGTTTTTTCGATGTATGCATCAAATTCAGGATCGAAAACCATCGCCAAATCATAACGGTAACCCTGCCATCCGGCCATTTCGTATTTACCACCAAATTTTTTGATGTGATCAGACTTGTAGCTTCCCATTGGATTCACAATAACGGTATAAACCAATGGATTCGGCGCTTGACGCATCAGGTCGACATCCGACCATGCACCCGTGCCATTAAATCCATTGTCCTTCAGGAACTGGCTTTCTTGTTTAACCCAGTTCTCCTCCGTTCCATATTTGGCTTTCATGGCGGCAAATTGTCCTTCAGAACTTGAAGGACGATATACCGCAACTCCTTTGTGAATAAACGGATAACCTTCCGGATCGATAATCCACCAGCGTTCTCCTTTTTTCTCCACCCTGAAAAATCCTGTAGCAGCTGATTGGTTTATTTTCCAACTTCCATAGGAATTCAAGGCAGGATCTTTAGAGAACTTAAACCCAGGCAACCGGTCAATGGTTTTCGCGGTGTAGGTATTCCAGTTCGGACTATCCGCATTCGTTCGCGCCTTCACCATATGGTAGCCAGCGCCAATTCCCGTGGCTGGTATATTCTGCGCATCAGATTTCTGGCAGGAAAAAATTCCGGCAATTACCAAAATCATGAGTATTTTTACTCGCTTCATTATTATCTTTAAATGGTTATTTTTTGTCGAATTCAGCTTTCTTCATTTTGTAATAATCCCGAAGCACATAAAATGCTTTCTTTTTCTCACCAGTCTCCGAGATCAGGCCTTTGCGGTTCCAACCGTCTTGAATGCCTGATAAGACGCGACGTGGTGAACGAAAATCAGCCAGAATCCATGGCGTCATACCACGTAATTGCGGAATCTTATCCAGCATCTTCACTGATTCTTTAAATAGTTCTTCCTGAAATTCTTCTGTCCAGATTTGGTCTTTTGTACCATGATAGCCCTGTAAAGCGCCTCCTCCAAACTCGGAAACAAATACAGGTTTATCATCCGGAATATCGAATACTGCCGTTTTGCAACTCTCCGGAAGACCGGCATACCAACCAATGTATTCGTTAAAGGCGATGATATCAACATGCTCCTTTAACGGATCTGAGATCACCTGTGTATTTTGGGTCCCTTCCTTGGTGTGCCGTTCAAGTGCGGCGCTTATCAATCGAACCGGATCGAGTATGCGGGCAGTTTTAATCTGGCGCAGAAGAAAATCTGTACGTTCCGCGGAAATCGGTGTTTCGTTGGCCATCGACCAGATAATAATGGAAGCCCGGTTTTTATCGCGTGTAATCTCGTCGGTTAACTGGGCATGAGCATTGGCGTATGTTTCCGGATTTTTCCATTGAATTGTCCAGTAAACCGGCACTTCCGACCAAACCATAATTCCCATTTCGTCGGCCACGCGAGTCATATTTTCGTTATGCGGATAATGTGCCAGACGAACAAAATTGCAGCCCAACTCTTTGGCCCAACCCAATAACATGCGGGCGTCATCTTTAGAATAGGCACGTCCGCCACGAATAGGGTTTTCCTCGTGAATGGAGATACCTCTCAAAAACACCGGTTTGCCATTTACCAGAATCTCAGTTCCCTGAACCTTAACTGTGCGAAAACCGATTTTGTCAGTCAAAACATCGCCGTTGTGAGTAATTTTCACCTCATACAAGTAAGGGTTTTCTGACGACCACAATTTCAGGTTTTTAACTGGAATAGTAGTTTTTGCATTCCCTTCACCATCGGTGGTGCAATCAACTTTAATTTTGGCTTCCGGAATTTCAACAGTTACTGTCTGTCCAGCTTTTGCAGCACCATTCAAGATAACAGAAAAGGCTATCAGATTCTGGTTGTCTTTGGCAAGCTGGATGTAAAAATCCTGAACAAAAGTATTTGCTACCTCAACGATTTTAACATCGCGGGTGAGACCGCCATAATTCCACCAGTCGGTGTTGATGGTCGGTACTTTTTCCAGTCCACGGGTATTGTCAACTTTTACGATGACAAAATTGCCTTCTGACTTCAGTTTGCCGGTAATCTCGAAATTGAAAGGAGTAAAACCACCAATGTGTTTTCCAAGCTTTTTGCCGTTCAGATAAACATCGGCTTCGTAATTGGCTGCACCGAAATAGAGAAACTGCCGGTTCCCATTTGCTGGACCAGCGTAATCAAACTTTTTGTAATACCATACTGAACCTTCGTAGTAAAAAAGTTTTTCCTTTTGAGAGTTCCAATCGCGGGGAACCAGAATATTGTCGGCCTTATCGAAATCATACTCGACCCGATCCGAAGGACTTTGAGCTTTATATCCTAAAAAAAGAGATTCGGCAGTACTTGGATTCGGTTGCTCATCGCGGACATCTCTGCGATAATCGTAGTAACCGGTTTGATATGGATCGACAATGTATTTCCAGACTCCGTTCAAAGTCATTGATACTCTGCCTTCGATGTTGGTAATTTGTGGTTCCTGCGCAAAAAGCAGGCTGTTTGATAAAAGCATCATAACAGTTAAAAATTTAGTGAGCATTAATCGCTTCATATTTAATGTATTAATATATAGATCAACTCAATTCCATTTCCTGTTTTTAAATTTCGGGAATATTCTTTGTCGATTGGGTTATTCCAATGCTCGGTTACCCCCAAACTTTCAAGTCTCGTTCCATCACGTTCCGGATCGTAAACCACGCCTGATGGTGGATTGTTAGCCAAGGCCATTTCTTCCATGGCATAATCGCTGTACATCATATCGGGAGCATCGGGCCATTCGGTAAGCGCAAAATCAAGAACTACAGATTCAATAGCAACCCCATCCTGCGAGGCAAACAAGCTGTTAGGCCACTGATTGTTGAAAGGTGTTAATGCCCATTTTGATTCAGGAATACCGTCAACGAATTTATTACCATAAATACCATCTATTAAAAATAACATAGTTTTGGAGCCCAGGTCTTTATGTCCCATAAAATCAGGATAAACGGAATATTGCCTTTTCCCCTCCCTGTTTTGACTAAAGCCTCCACCATGAGTATTCTGACGCCAGTCTGTTTCAATGTCGAGACATCCAAAAAAGTTCTTGGAAGAAAGTGTCACGCCCTGACTAACATGTCCTTTCATTAAAGCCATATTGATCACATAATCGGCGTCCACAAAACAGCTTGCCAATCCATGGGTTTGTTTGTTGAAATCATAGGAATAGACAAATCCATTTTCCTTGAAGGTAGCTTTCTCCCTTCCGTCGCCCCCGTTATGATCTACAAAATGGACTTTAGGGAAAGCAGCATGGCACTTATCGAATATATTATTTGTGATAAACCGGCTTGGGTCGGCAACGGTAATATTCTCAGGTGGAATTCCACCCTGGTTGATTAAACTACTTAACAATGAAAGCACCAACTGTGGATTTGCATTTATTCGATTATTGCTTTCGTGGGCATCCACGTTGTTCATGTTTAATTTAATGGCAATTTTTTCCCCTGAGATATATCCTTTCTCCGTATTTCTTTTTGATTTGTTGAAGAACCGGAACAAAACATCCCAGGATTTCTTTTCATTCCTGGCATTGGTCAGGGTGTATAATGTTTGTGAAAGAAGCTTATCGGTTTCTATCTGATTATTATACTTGTCTTCCCACCAAAAACCTGTTTTTCCATCCCACGATGCAATTTTATTATTGTGCCCCCAGGCAACACGACCGGGATTGATCCCTTTTGCAACTCCAAGCGGGATGTTCGGTTTATACCAAATCTCCAACTTACCATTACTGGCTTTAACTTCTTTTGCTGATTGCAGTGAAAAAAGCGAAGTGGCAGCGATTCCCAATACCAGAAATATTCCGGCAGCCAGATATTTGGCCTCGAATAATTTATGTTTTGCCCTTGTGAAAGCGAACCCGGCACCCGTTAAAGTCAGCAACCAGATTACAAAACCTGACATAACCGGCGCTACGACCTGCATACATGGATAAGTTGCCCTGGTCGGTTTTGGAATCACCCGGATCAGGAACCAAATGGTTGCCATTAGCGAGATGAGAATGTAAACCAATCTCGCCGGAACTTTTACTTTCCGAAGAAAATTCAAGGCTTTCTTTATCCAATCGGGAAGCTTTTTAATTCTTTCGTCTGTTATCATCTTAAAAGTTTTTAGAAGTTATTTTAAAGAGGTAAAGTTTACATAGTCATAGTTCATCTGACCAATATCTACCGTATGAAGGGTAATCGTTTGCAATCCTTCTTTCAAATCAATGGTTGAAATCGAATCGATATAGTTCCAGTGGTGCCATTGCCGCCATGCTATAGTATCCGCTTCAACAAAAGTTGATGGTATTAAGAGCGGGCCAGTGGCGTCTTTGTCGTTAACCGAAACGGAAATCCTGCCATTTTTGTTTGATGTGTACATGATTCCCAATTGGTATTTTCCGGCTTTGTTTACATTTACCGTGTATTTGGTCCATTCACCAGGCTCCGTCCAGCCCACATAAAGCTGTTCTTTTTCAGGTTCCACAAAATTGTAGGGACTGTTATCAATAGCAGGATCCCGAAACTTCGTAAAAGAGATATCAACTGCCTCCTTGATCCGGAATTCATGAAGGTAGGAGCCATCTGCGGGGTTCAATCGACCGCTTCCTGAATTGATGGTATCCGTATCATGAAAGGCAATCCCTTCTCCTCCAAAATCGTAATATTCACACTGCAATTTCCCTGGAATGGTTTGCGCCCCTGTTGTGTAAACACGATCTGAATAAGGCTTGCCTTTATAATCGATAAGTGGTTTTACCTGACAGGATATTAATAATCCAAGGGTTAATACCCAAAATAAGTTGATTCTAATTCTTTTATTCATAGATGTAATTTTAATTTTTTTGCTCTTGATTCTTCTTTTTTACCGGGAAAATAACCCGAAACCCGACACTGTTGCTGAAATGTGTCGGTGTATTTCCATAATGTGCACTGATTTGGCTGGGCTGTTCGCCCGCAAACCAGCTTCCGCCCATGTGAACACAAAAATCGGTATCGGTTTTCAGGCTATCGTTCAGACACCATTCCCATGCATTGCCACTCATGTCATAGATTCCCAATTCATTGGACTTCTTCTGTCCAACTTCGTGCGAATGACCTTCACAATTTTCTCTGTACCAGCCTACCTCATCCAGGTTGTTACTGCCAGCATAAATATAGTTATTACTTTTTAAACCACCTTTTGCAGCCCATATCCATTCCATTTCTGTCGGTAATTTTCCGCCTGTCCATTGGCAGAAATCCCAGGCGCCGTAATAGCTGACCATCACCATCGGGTAATTTTCTTTTCCTGGTTTAGGCATCCAAATTCCATTTTGATATTCCAACTGTAAATCTTCCGAAGAGATGTTGATCATTTGCTTCCCTTTAAAAATACCATCGGGACCAATCTTTTCAACATTCAGAAACGCTGCATACTCCGCATTGCTAATTTCATATTTCGAGATTTGAAAACTCCGGACTGCAACCTTCTGGTCTTTCAGGTGCAATTCACCGCCTTTCACATGTATTCGCGCGGGTAATTTTGCATGGGTCTGAAAGTGCAGTAGCAAAAGCGAAACGGACATGAGCACCAGCATTTTTTTCATTCTGATTATTGTTTTGTTTATTGCTTTATCAAGTCAGATATACCTTAAAGGTCGTTAATCCATCACCGTTTTTACTTTCGAAACATCAACCTTCCCGCCTTTTCCGTTGATGACACTTTTTATTACACTCGCTTTATTGCCGCCATTCAGCCAGTAAAGGATTTTATTGTGGATGTCTTTTTCGAGGATCCCGGGTGTTTCGATGGCCTGATCCACCACAACAGGTGCTTTAAAGAATACACAGTAGATTCCCAATCCCCAGGCTTCGTGACGGGTTACCCCATCCGAAACTTTGTAGGAGGCATAGCCATTGGTGCTGCCATGATTGAAGGCTTCCGCGGTTGGCGGGTCGTACGGCATCTCGCTCTGATAAAAATAGACTTTTCCGTTGTTCCCATTCCACAGGGTTTGGTACTCCTGAAAGTGTTCGCAGAACAACCCATAGACCGTCACATCATCCCCATTGACCACCAACCCGTTCTTACTGGTATTTTTATCCCAGCCTACTTCTTTGCCATGATCGGCACGCCACAACCAGGCGTGATCGACGCACACATTTTTACTGTTGATTTCCATACAGGTGGATGCCTTGCCTTCGCCGTAGCCTCCTACTCTGACAAAGATATCGTATAAAAAAGTCGGGTTCTTCGCGTGGCTTTTAGATGCATGAGGTTCTCCCACCAAAACAAGTTTTTCTGACGGTATCTTTCCGGCATCGACGGTAAATCCGCAGACAGTCAACCCGTCAACATCCGAAAGCTCCATGACGGCATTGCCATTTTCGGGCACCAGTGTTGGCATTCCAACTCCGATAATCAGGGTTTCGGGCCGGGTGACTTTCAAGGGTAGACCGAGTGCATAAACTCCGGGCGTAAAAAACAAGTTTTTACCCTGACGAAGCGCGGCATTGATCGATTCGGCATGATCGACTCCAGGTTTTACAACATAGAAACCGGCAAGCGGTAATACGGCTTCATCCTTTCCTCCGTTCATCCAGCTAACACCCGAAGAGCTTTTCTTAAGTCTTGGTATCCGAACCTGATAACCCGACTGATCGAAAACCAGGTAGGGTTTTTCGCGAACCAGGGGTGTTTCTTTGATTACTGTGTACTGATTTTCAGGCCAGTGATCAGCCGGCGGATTTTTTGCCCCTAGAAACATGATGTTCCAGCTGCCATCCTTCCATTGATTTAAATCGACATTCCGCGAAAACCATTGCTGCTGAGGTCCGGCAAATACGGTTCCGTCGATCTTCGAATCGGCGAGATAGCCGCCGCTGGCCCAGCCATTGTCGTGTAACTGAATATCCCCTTTGATGTGAACCCTGCGCATGGGGGCAGCCTGCGAAACGCCCCAAACATTCATCGCTCCTTCCGGCGAGACCACACAAAGATTCTCGACCGAACGCCAGAAATTGAGGGTTACATTCCCATTGTTCATCAGCCCTTTCGAGATAATATTTCCCTGAATGACCACGTCGTCGGGCGACTGACCCAGGCCCAGAATATGCATGTAATAACCCAGTTTCAAATCGACCTGGTAATTTCCGGGCTTGAAAAAGAGCGCATAGCGGTTTAAACTGAATTCACTTTTTCGGGGATGCTGCTGGTTGTAGAGCGAATCAATCAGTGTTTGAATGTCTTTCATGTCCATTTTAGGATCGAAAACAAAGACATTTTCACCAAATTGCTGGTCCGTATATTTTGCACTAATGGCAGTTAATCCGCTGTGCGAACTACCTGCCATTTGCGCTTTAGTCACCTGGATACTCAGTAAATATAAACCAATCAGAACAATCGATAATTTATTTTTCATAACCGCATTTTTTTTATTAATGTGTATTTGGGTTAATATCAAAAAAAACCAAGAGGTCAATCAGTATAAATCTTTACTGACCAATTACTTCAAATTTATCGGATAAATATTCAGCCGAACTTTTTCCTACCTGCACTTCGAATTCGCCAGGTTCAACCATTCGTTTCATGTTCGGGCCATAATACTGCAGCTTATCAGCAGTAATCAGGAATGAAACGGTTTTTGTCTCGCCTTTTTTCAGGTGAATACGGGCAAAGTCTTTTAGCTCATGAATTGGGCGGGTTACCGTGCTTACCATATCACGGATGTATAGCTGAACAATCTCATCGCCAGCTGTTTTTCCTGAATTTGTAACATCAATAGTTACTTTAACCGGTTCGCCGGCAATCACCTTTTTAGTATTCAGTTTCAGGTTGGAATAGGTGTAATTGGTGTAGCTTAACCCAAATCCGAACGAATAAAGTGGAGAATATTTACCATTAATGTAAGGGCTTTCGTGCACATACGGTTTGCTGTTGTAGTAAACGGGCAGTTGGCCTACATGTCGTGGAATTGTTACTGCCAGTTTTCCGCTTGGGTTTACTTTTCCGAACACCACATTGGCCACAGCCGTTCCCTGTTCCTGACCCAAATACCAGCCTTCAATCATCGCAGGGGCTTTTTCGGCCAGGTAATTCACCGATTGCGGACGACCATTAATCAGCAGAACTGCGGTTTGTTTCTTCAGTTCAAAAATGGCTTTTGCCAAATCGTTTTGGCGACCCAGCAAATCCAGGTCATAATAATCACCGGTATGACCTTCCCATTCTTCGCGGCATGTCAGTTCATTTCCACCCATCACGAGCAAAACAGCATCGCAGGTTTTGGCCAGTTCCACCGCTTTTTGAATCCGGAGATTCTCGGCTTCAACGGTTTTTTCAGGAGCTTTAATCGTTGTATCGTTTTCGTAAATTTTATATCCTTCGGAAAAAACCACTTCAAACTTACCATTCCCATATTTGGATAAACCTTCCAAAATGCTGACTCCCGGTGTTTTATCATTTGAATAGTTGCCATAATGAACCTCATCGGCATTTGGTCCTATTACTGCCAATCGTTTGATCTTATTTTCGTTGAATGGTAAAGCACCATCGTTTTTCAGCAAAACCATTCCTTCTTCGGCAGCTTTCAATGCAATTTGCCGGTGATTTTTCTGCATCTCAAGCTTGTCGGTTTCGCTTATAGTTATAATGTACGGTTGCTCAAACAAACCCATCATAAACTTATTCCTTAATATCCGGCAAACGGCCGAATCGAGTACCGATTCCTTCAGCTCCCCCGCTTTAATGAGCGAAGGCAAATAGCGAAAGCAATATTCCTTCCAGTTGCTGGGGCACTCAAAATCCATTCCTGAAATAATTGACCTTTTCCCGGCTTCTGCCTTATTTTGTGCTGCATGCTGGCGGGTAACCATGCGATTTACAGCATCGTAATCTGAAATTACATATCCTGTGAAACCCCATTCGCCACGCAGTACATCATTCAATAACCAACTGTTGGCATGATTTGGAACACCGTCAATTTCGTTGTATGAAGCCATCACCGTGCGTACATTGGCCTTTTTTACTGCCATTTCGAACGGATAAAAGTGGTTTTCGCGAAGCACACGTTCCGAGATATTGGCAGGCGCCAGATTGGTGCCGCCTTCGGGTTGACCATGACCGGCAAAATGTTTGGCGCAGGCAATTACGTGGTTCCCATCAATGAGCGGCGAACGACCTTGAAGCCCAAGTATCGCAGCCACACCCATTTGAGCCACATGATAAGGATCCTCACCCAGAAATTCGTCGGAGCGTCCGAAACGCGGATCGCGCAAAAGATCGATAACCGGAGTTGCGGCATGCGTAATTCCAAAGCTGCGCATTTCTTTGGCAACAGCGGTGTATACGCTTTCGACTAATTCAGGATCCCAGGTACTTCCAAGCGTAGGTGAAACGGGAAATACCGTTGATTGATCTTCATTTCCTACAAAACCATGGCAACCTTCACCGTTCGAAATTGCAGGAATTCCCAGGCGGGTTTGTTCGACAAAGTATTTCTGTATCGCATTAAAATTGGGAATACATTCTTTTGCCGGAAGTTTGGTTTCGAATTGCAAAAATCCTATTCCATCGCTGATTGTATCACCCAGATTCTTTAGCGATTTCTGAAAAACCTGATTGTCGCTTGTTTTGGTTGAATTAACATGCCAGATGTCCAGCTGACTGCATTTGTCTTTGAGAGTCATTCGCCCCAGCAAATCTTTGATGCGGACTTCAATCGGAGCTGCCGGATCTTTATAAAGTGGCTTTTGCACTGTTTGTGCCTGAAGGATTCCACTTCCAAGTAGCAGAGCTGTGAAAATTACAGAGAATATATGTTTCATTTGTTCGTATTAATTTATCAGCAGTTTCGTTCACTTCTATATGTTTAGAGAATAATTCAACCCTTTCAGGGTTGTGATTTCCCGGGTTTCACTTCCCGTGGGTTTTACCCACGGTTATTCAAATTAAACCCATTCTGGGTTTTCTGTTAGCAAAAGTCTGAAGGACTTTAATCTGAATAACCACCGGTGAAACCGGTGGGAGTAAAATACACATCATTAGGAACCCCAAAGTGGGTTCAACTTATTCCAAATGTTATCTAATTACTCTTGCAATCTCCATCGGAATAACCTTTCCGTTGGGTATCTGCAATTCGGCTTCAATGATATTATTTTGTTTGTTCAAATCCTTGCTTTCTGCCACTTCAATTGTGGCAGTAATTTTAAAGTTCCCGTTAGTAGCTTTCCAGTTCTTGCCTTTCAGTCCTTGTGCGCAGGCCAGTTCCATACCTCCTACCGGAATGGAAGTCGATTTGGAATAATAGCAGGCGACCTCTTGTCCATCCACATAAAAACGAATGAGGTGATCGTCACCAACTTTTGTTCCAGCAGTTCCATTGTTAATCAGCGAAGCCATGAACACCACTTCGTCACCTTCTTTTGGGAAGGCCGGCATGGTGCGGATATTCTTAACCGAAAGATCCGCATTGTCTTCAGCTTTACTCAAATTAAATTCAGTTTTAAGCGGTAAATTATCCGACGATCCTCCAACCTGAGCAATGAACCCGCCTTGAGGAATCTGATACGATTTGGTCGCTTCGTTGTAGACATAAAACTCTTCAGGAGAAAGCGTAAGTGTAATCGTTTTGGATTCTCCGGGGTTTAGCAGAACTTTTTCGAATCCACGCAACTGTTTTTTAGGCATTTGCAAATCAGGAATAATTTTGCCTGTTGAAAGATAGAGCTGTGCAACTTCCTCTCCGGCTATTTTCCCGTTGTTTTTTAAATCGAACGAAACTTCAATCAGGTCGCCGACTTTGGCATTTGGATTTTTGATGTTGATGTTACTGTATTCAAAGGTGGTATAGCTCAATCCAAAACCGAAAGCAAATTCAGGAGTAAGATTCTGCGAATCGTACCAACGATAGCCGACACCTTTGCTTACCAGATTTCTGAAATCAGGGCTGATCGGAAAGATTTGACTGTCGTTTTTCGGCATGGTTGCGGGCATCTTTCCGGAAGGATTGTAATTACCAAACAGCACATCAGCAATGGCACGTCCACCTTCCTGTCCGGGATAGAATGCATAAAGCAAACCTTTTACATCGCTGATTACCGGAGTCACACTGCATATTCCACCTGAAATAACTACAAGAATGATATTCGGATTCACTTTGGCAATTTCTTTGATGAGCTCATTCTGCATGCCAGGCAGCAAAACAGTTTGTGATGCGCGGTCGGGCCGATTAACGATTCCACCGCCCTTTTCATCGTTTTCCTTATCCAGAAAATAGCCTTCACCTTCAATCGTACTGTCGATTCCCGCAACAAACACAACGTATTCAGAGATTTTTGAAGCAGCAAGAGCAGCATTGAATTGCTTTTTATCGGTATCGTTGATGTTACAGCCTTTGGCATAGTTTACCCGATCAGCTCCCAACAGGGTTTTGAGGGCTTTCTCAACCGGAATGCGGTACGAAGGCAAAACGTTCGAACTGCTGTGGCCATCAAGCGGTAACACGCCAGCATTTGGACCAATCACTGCAACTGATTTTAGCTTTTTTATATCAATTGGAAGAATATTTTCGCTGTTTTTTAGTAGCACCAAACCTTTCAGGCCACTTTCGTAAACCAGTTCCCGGTGTTCTTTGCTGTCGATCACCGTTTTTGGCATTACCGGAACACCATCAATCATTCCTGAAACTAGTTTAGTTCGAAGTACATTTCTTGTGGCTCTGTTAACCAACGTGCTATCGAATTGTCCGCTTTTTACACCTTCAGGAAGTTCTTTGATATACAAATCGTTGCCTTCGCAAAAATCGAGTTCCGACTTCAGTGCTTTACCGGTATCGCTGAATCCTCCCCAATCGCACATACTGTAGTAATCGTAACCCCAGTGGTCGCGCAATACATCTTTGATCAGAAATTTATTCTCGGCGCACTTATCGCCATTTACCCAGTTGTATGCGCACATCACTGACATGGCTCCTCCTTGCTGAATGGTTCGTTTCCAGTGGTATCCCCAGAATTCGACCAGACTGCGTTCGTCGCTCAGGTAATTGTTGGTGCGGCGATTGAGTTCGTAGGTATTTAAATTGTAATGTTTGATTGACCCGAATACCGAGGTTGTGTTTTGCCCAAGTACAAATGCTTCTGAAATTCGTCCGCCCAAAAACGGATCCTCTCCAATTGTTTCAGGTGCACGGCCAATGCGCGGATCGATGAGCAAATCCAGTGTTGGACCAGCAATGCGATCGCGGCCACGGGAAGCCTGTTCTTCAGCAATTGCCCGTCCAACGCGTGTTATCAACGCCGGATCCCAGGTGGCAGCCATGGCAATCGTGACAGGGAAACACGAAAATCCGGGTGCTCCATTCCCGATACCGTGAGGGCCGTCGCTTCCTTTAAACTGCGGAATGCCCAAACGATCGTTTCCATCGGTTTTGTAATAAAGCTGTTCTATTTTCTCCTGCATCGACATTTTCCGAAGCAGCGTATCGAGCCTTTGCTCCAAAGGACTCTGAGTTTCAACAGGAACTGATGAACATTGTGAAAATAGAATCGCTGATATTCCAAGTAATGGAAATATCAAAAGATAATTTTTTATTTTAAAAATAAAGTGTGGTAGGTAATTTCTCATTTGATATTATTTTGAAATGGTTGAATATACAGGAGGCCGTTCCTGATCGACTAGTGAAGAATTTTTCAAAAACTACACAGATAAAATGCCTTGCTTTCACGCAACTATTTGCGCGATGTGAATTTTGTCATAATTATTAGTGATTCAAATCAACAACCTGAATGAAAGTATATTGTCTTCAAATTGCCAACTTACCGACTGTCAATTTCAACTATTAACTATCCAAGTTCAACGACGACCTGATGAACTGAACCGGCTTCGAAAATTGGTATGATATTCGATTCGATGGTCTCTCCATCAACAGTTACCTTTTTCGCCCCTTTGCATACACCGTTGGGGTTCTCTACCTTAATCTGGTAAGTTGCTCCGCGGAATTTGCGGGTGATTTCGAAACCTTTCCAACCGGAAGGAATACATGGATCGACAATCAAACCATTGTAATCTGGTCGTATCCCAAGAATATACTGCGCGATACAGGTAAATGTCCAGGCTGCACAACCCGTTAACCATGAGTTTTTAGCTTCGCCAGGCTTAGATGCATCTTTCCCGGCAATCATTTGAGCATAAACATAAGGCTCAGTTTTATGCAGGTCGCTAATATCTTCAAGGTACGAAGGCGTAATTTTCTGATAATAATCCCATGCACGTTCGCCATTGCCAACAACAGTTTCGCCAATAATAATCCATGGATTGTTATGACAGAAGATTCCTGCGTTTTCCTTGTATCCGGCAGGATAACTGGAGATTTCGCCATACTCGATGTAGTATTTGGAGTATGCCGGATTATTTAATACAATTCCGTATTCACAATCGAGACGTTCTTTAACAGAGTCGAGTGCTTTGGTGCATAGACCTTCTTCTTTACCAATACCTGCCATCGTGCACCATCCGTTCGATTCGATGAAAATTTTACCTTCTTCGTTTTCGTCGCTTCCAATTTTATTTCCATAATAATCGTAAGCACGAAGAAACCATTCGCCATCCCAGCCATGTAGTTTAATGGCTTCAACCATATCTTCAACGTGTTTTTGCGCACGGGCGGCTTCGTCAGTTTTGCCTAACTTTTTACAAAGATCTACATAGTCGCGACCATAAACTACAAACAAACCTGCAATCATTAACGATTCAGCTTTTGTTCCGATCGAATTGTTTTCAGTAGTTTGGTAAGGTTCGTTAGGGTCGTTCGAGAAACAGTTCAGGTTTAAACAATCGTTCCAGTCGGCACGGCCTATCAAAGGTAATTTATGAGGACCCACATTGTTCACCACGTGGTCGAAGGAAACAGTAAGGTGATCGAATAAAGTGCGGGCCACGCTCATGTCATTATCGAAAGGTACCATCTCGTCGAGAATACCAAAGTCGCCTGATTCTTTGATATAACTAATTGTTCCAAGGATTAACCACATGGGGTCGTCGTTAAATCCACCGCCGACGTCGTTGTTTCCTTTTTTTGTAAGTGGCTGGTATTGGTGATAGCAGCCTCCATCCTGAAATTGAGTTGAAGCAATATCAATAATTCTTTCGCGTGCCCGTTCAGGGATTTGATGGACAAAGCCAATCAAATCCTGGTTGGAGTCGCGGAAACCCATACCCCTGCCAATTCCACTTTCGAAATAGGAAGCTGAACGCGAAAAACAGAAGGTAATCATACATTGGTACTGGTTCCAGATATTCACCATCCGATCGAGTTTTTCGTCGCCCGATTTTACATTGTATACGCTGAGTAAGTTGTCCCAATATGCTTTCAATTCAGCAAATGCGGCATCTACTTTTGCAGCGGTATCGAATTTGGCAATGGTTTCTTTTGCTTTAGTCTTGTTGATTACGCCTTTCGATTCCCATTTTTCTTCCTGAGCATTTTCAACGTAACCTAATAAAAACACGTAATCTTTCGATTCTCCGGGTTGAAGCTCAACCTCAATACAATGCGAGGCGATGGGCGACCATCCATGAGCTACGGTATTGGTTGGATTACCCGCAGTAACAACCTGCGGATCTTCGAAACCATTGTACATCCCGAAGAAGGTCTCCCGGTCGGTATCGAACCCTTTGATTGGCGTATTTACCGAATAATAGGCATAGTGATCGCGACGCTCTTTGTATTCAGTTTTGTGGTAAATTACTGAATCTTCAACCTCTACTTCGCCGGTTGAGAAGTTGCGCTGGAAATTTTCCATATCGGCGGCGGCATTCCACAAACACCATTCGGTAAAAGAGAAGATTTTAATTTTCTTCACTTTCGATGTGTTGTTGGTTAAAGTCAATTTTTGAACTTCAGCCCATGTTTTCAATGGTACAAAGAACAATACTTTAGCCGATACGCCATTTTTCACGCCTTCGATGGAAGTGTAATTCATTCCATGACGACATTCGTATTTGTCGAGTGGTGTTTTGCATGGTTTCCAGCCCGGAGACCATACGGTATCTTCATCTTTGATGTAGAAATAACGACCACCGCTGTCCATCGGTACGTTGTTGTAGCGATAGCGGGTCAAGCGGCGAAATTTGGCATCCTTGTAGAAAGTATATCCACCAGCAGTATTCGAGATCAATGAAAAGAAATCTTCATTACCGAGGTAGTTGATCCATGGCCATGGAGTCTGTGGATTGGTTATCACATATTCTCTTTCCGAGTCATCAAAATGTCCGAATTTCATATCCTTTTAAATTAATTGATGATTTTACTAATTTCTATTTTTATGCCAGTTCGTTGGCTCTTCTGTTATTCAATTCAATGGTTATTTCATCCATTTTCTTTTGAGTCAACGGATAAAGGGACATTACACCAGCAGTAATTACTGCTACAATTGTAGGTATCCAACTCATCAGCATGATGATTCCGGGAACTGCTCCCTGAATAGAGACCTGATCTTGTCCGTTGTAATGATAAGCGGCCAATACAAATCCAATAATTGCACCGGCGATTCCTCCACCAAACTTGGTTGCGAATGAACCGGCAGAATAAACCAATCCTGTTGCTCTGCGTCCGTTTTTAAATTCTGAATAATCGGCTGCATCGCCCAACATGGCAAAGAAAAGGGTTGGGAAAATGGCTGCTCCAAACTCAGAAACAATACCGATCGCGAAAATACCTGCAATATCTCCGGGGCCACAGAACATCAGCAAAGCATTTACAAAGCCTGAAAAAATTAGGGCATAAATGAATAGTTTTCGTTTGCCCCAGCGTCGTCCCAGAGGCGAAGTAACCATCGCTCCGGCGATTGATGCCAGCATCAAACAAATCATAAATGTACCCGCCAGCAACTGATTGTGCAGATAATGGGTAAAATATATTACGACAATACCTTGCTTGATCGAGTTGTAAACATTGAAAAGAATTCCAATAAATAACAGGATGATCCAGGGTCTGTTCCTCACCAAATCTTTGAGATCCTTTCCGAGATTTGTTTCTTGTTCCTTTGGTGGTTGAACGCGTTCACGTGTTGTTGCAAAAGTTACCATCAGAAAAAGTGACAGGAAAACTGACATGATATAAATAGAAGAGCTGTAACCTCTCTTCTGGTCGATTATAGTAATATTTTTGGCTTCAAGATTTTCTTCACCGGCAACAATAAAAGAATAATTCTTTTTAGCCTCCATCGAGAAACTTTTACCTTGAGTGGGAGCTAAAGTGGTATCGCCTGATGCCGCATCGGCATAAGTAAACATGGCAATTCCATCTTTGGTTTTGATGTTAACATTCTTAATATCCTCGTTGGCAGATACGGTAACTTCATATCTTTTCGCATCCAATTTAGCCACATCAATGGTTGGATTGATATTCCCGAAGTAAGCAACCAAAAGCAATAAGGCACCCTGAACGACCATCCCCCCGGTAAATGCTCCAACCATTCGGTAGGAACCCAGACTTGTGCGTTCCTTATCATCGCTACTCATTACTGCCATTAATGCTCCATAAGGAATATTATTGGCTGTGTATATCAGGAAAAACAGCAGATAAGTTGCATAGGCATATACCACTTTACCTGTTGGATCTAAGTTCGGAGTTGTAAACAACATCGACAAGGTAATACCCAAAGGAATAGAGGTCCATAAAATCCAGGGACGGAATTTGCCATATTTGCTATTGGTCCGGTCGCAAACAATACCCATTAAAATATCGATAATACCGTCACCAAATCTGGCAATCAGAAAGAGCACTCCTACAACCGCAGGATTCAATCCAAATACGTCAGTATAGAAGATGAATAAAAAAGTAGCTACACCTCGCCAGGCTATATTAGCAGCACCATCACCAAGTGCATATCCGATTTTCTCCGATATTTTTAGTTTTTGGTTCATTAAATTCATAACATTTAGAATAGGATTTTATGTATTACCATGGGTTTAAGAGTCGAACAATTTATTAGCAGTAATATTACTGCATGGCCTTTAATTCAGGCTTTTCGTCTTTCAGATTCTGTTTGAGGCCATAAGTAATTTGTTTAACCAAAGTTCCTTTCTTATCAAATAAATACATTACAGAGGTCTGATTTTCAACCATCCCACTGAATCTGACATCAAGCAAAGCATTTGCCATAATCACAAGAGCTTTCTTTGATTTTCCGGTGTTGTTCAGGATGATATCGAAATTGAAATCTGTTTTTGGATCTTCATTCATTACCAAAATGCAAATTTGATCAGCGTTGACCGATCCGACTGTTTTTACGTACTTTTGGTTACTGGTGGTTTTCAGAAAACTACCTTTCATATTCACTGCCATCATCTGAGTATGATAATAGCTTGAACGCGGATAAAATTCGCGGGGTGCACCCAGGTAACCAAAGTCCGTACTGACTGCATCGGTTTCACTGATGCACCATGGGTTTACCGAAAAAGCTCCCAACTCCATACCATAGCCAAATATCTCAGCCATAAATTGTCCACCAAGAAATGAAGGGTTTCCGTAACCTGAAATTTCCCGGTCAGGATTTGCATAAGTTACATTCAACTCGGTAATTCCCCACATTAATTTATCCTTTCCAGTGCGGTTATACTTTTGATTGACTTCGTCTAAAATCTGCACTAAAAGTTTTGACTGTTTCAAAATATTTTGAGGACCGGTGAAAACCACATCGTCTCGCCCGAAAGTCCTGCCATTGGGATAGCGGTGAAAATTAAAGCCGTCAATCAACCAGGCGCCATTTTCTTTTAAACCGGCAATATCAAGGCGTCCTCCGCAAAGATCGCGGTAGGCAGCTTCGCGCAATTCACATTCATCGAAAACAAATATTTTAATCGAGGGATCCACTTTTTTCATGGCAGGAGCAATACGCATAATGTATTCATGAACCTCATCAACGGTTCTTTTTTTGTCAAGTAATGGCTCATTGCCAATTGACCAGAATTGTACTTTCTGGCGTCCTGATTTAGTAAAGTATTCAACCAGTTCCATAGCCTGAATAGCAGTATAACTTTCTGGAACCTGCAAGATTGGTTCCGCTCCGATTTTGTGGATTGAATCGATAATAGCGGTTAGTCTTTTGCGTTCAGGCATATTGTGATTGTACGCATTTCCTCCAACCCTGATGCTTCTAACCCCGCTTTCTTTTACTTTAGGCCATAACAAATGCATATAACCAACCCGTGAACCCTCATCACCGGTTGCTAACCAGTGGTTTTGGCCAAAAAGGTAAGGGCTAATCTCCTGTGCGTTTGACCTCAAGCCCAGACAGAGAATAACGATTGCCAATAAAAGTAGACTTTTCATTTTTGTTCTCAATTGTTTTTTGTGCTTTTTAGCTTATTTTATTTCTGAATTCAGAATTTCATCGATCTGACTTAACTCCTCAGCACTAAAATCAGTATTATTTAATGCTGCAATGTTGTCTTCGATGTGGGCGATTTTTTCAGTACCGACCAAAACCGATGAAACTTTGCCGTCGCGCAATACCCAGGCAATGGCCATCTGAGCCAATGACTGACCACGTTTCGCGGCAATTTCGTTTAGTTTACGGACTTTGGCCACGCGTGGTAAGGTAATGCCAATTTCAGCAAGACTTTCAGCGCTGTCGGCTGGAATACCATTTAAATAAGTGTTGGTAATCAAACCACGTTGCAAAGGCTGGAACGCGATCATGCCAACGCCTTCCGCTGCAAGAAAATCCTGTAATCCACCTTCAATCCAACGATTGAACATTGAATAACTTGGCTGGTGAATCAAACAAGGAGTTCCGAGTTCTTTCAGAATTTTAACGGCCCTTTTGGTATTTTCCAAATCGTAATTCGAAATACCCACATATAGTGCTTTCCCTTGCCTTACAAATAAATCCAATGTTCTCATGGTTTCTTCCAAAGGAGTTTCAGGATCAAAACGGTGGGAGTAAAACATATCGACATAATCAACACCCAAACGTTTTAGGCTTTGATCCATGCTGGCAACAAGGTATTTCTTTGAGCCCCACTCGCCATAAGGACCTTCCCACATATCATAGCCGGCTTTGGTGGTGATCAGGATTTCGTCGCGGTAGCCACTTAATTGGTTACGAAGTACTTTTCCAAATAATTCCTCTGACGATCCGGGAGGATTTCCGTAATTGTTAGCCAAATCGAAATGGGTAATTCCCAGATCGAAAGAACGGCAAATAACATCGCGGCAGTTTGCATACACATCGGTTTCGCCAAAGTGTTGCCATAAACCGGCTGAAATTGCAGGTAATTTTAAACCGCTGTTACCAACCCGGTTGTATTTCATCCCTTGGTAACGATTTTTGCCTGGCACGTAAGTGTTCATAGTTATTCTTTTATTTTAATTGCTATTTGTTTGTTATTTGTTTGACTGCCTCAGAGATAAGTTTGAGATCGGTTTCGCCCCTAAAGCCGCTAAACGCAACGGCAAGAATTTCACCATTCCCGATATCGACCGGTTGTCCGCCAATCCACCCAACATAATCCGGCCGGTTAATGCAGTAAGCGTATTCGTTGATTTCATGATTGAATACTTTCCGTTCAAATTCCCCTGTGGGCATACCGGTAATCCAAACCTGACTTGCCTTCTTCCAGGCATAAAAGTATGAATTACGCTTTCTATTCATGTCGCTGCCGTACATCTTTCCATGCACGGTTCCATCCTTTTCGACAATGCAAAGCGCCACGTTTCCGTCCGAAATTGAATAGTCATCAGGATTATTCATAAAGGTAGAAATATTTTCATCCACCCATTTCATTATATTTAAACTTGTAATTTCCATCATTCGTTTTTATAGTGGGGTTTCCTAAAAATCAACAATTAGTTTTTTGTTTGCTTTCACAAAACATTATTTAACTTCCAGTTTTGTAAAAATCCTTTGAGGCACAATGTCGCCCTTGATTTCATCAAACAAACAATTTTCAAAAGGAAAAATAGCACCACGCATTTCGATTCCTTCAATGGTCAGGCCTTTTGTGTTCCTGATTTGTATCCCGGTATGATAGGGTTCCCAAACACCGGTTGTTCGGTGGCTGATCAAATTGGCAAATAGTATATTGCTGCAATCTGCCATATAGATTCCCAAGGTTTTTTCACTACCCCGGTCCTCTTCCAACTGAAGCGCATAAAACGACCAGTTTTCCACATTCTCGAGTTTAACTTCTACTTTCATGTGGTGTTCCACCGAAATTTCATAGATTTTACCAGGCGTTTTTGTGTCACTTACAGAAAATGCAAATTGAGGTTTCCGGTCATTAATCCAAAAGTTTTTGAATATTCCGCCACCTCCATTGGTGACCCAGATCGTACGGGACTGGCCTTTACCATACAAAGACTGATTGCCCTTACCACTAAATAGTCCGTCATCGATATAGGATTGAGCTCCAGCCATCCATTTTATTCCAATTACACCAGGGTTATTCCCCAAATTGAAACCTATACCTGTAATACCATTTTTCCCATCTTTGGGTGTAATAATTAATGGCTTACAGTTTTGAGGATCAGTAAATCCGGGAGTTTCATCCTTCAATACCAACTGGGTATTAGAAGGATGTAAACCAATTAAGGTCGTTTCATCACGAAATGCCAATGTTCTTGAAATGACGTAATTTCCCATTGGGACATAGATTGCCCTATTTTTGGAAATTGCTTTTTCAAATGCTGCGGTGCAATCTGTAACTCCATCTCCTTTTGCTCCAAAATCCAAAATATTAACCCAGGTATTCTGTGCTGGTAATTCAGGCATGTCTTTTGGTGTAAATTCGCCAAGCGATTCGAGCGGTGTCTGATCAATTTTTGTTGTAAATTTTACCGAGCCATCTATGCTATGTGGAATTTCAATGTGTAATCCATGTGAAAAACTTTTAATCAAATACATTGGTGATGGCGCTTCAAAGTCCCTTTTAACTTCGTCTGGTCTCCAACCTTGTGTCCTGCCTTTGAACCGGATGCTATAAGGAACATTAGAAAATGTTACGTTGTCGAGGTTGACCTGCAAATCCGGTGGAACAAAATTATTGATTTCCAGTGCCGTATTGCCAATGTTCTCGAACCTGGTATCTTTTACAAATAATTTATCGCGATCAGGCACTTTTATACCCACAGGTACATTCTTAAATCTTCCGCGGATAACAAGCATTTTAGCACTGTCGGTAATCAGAGAAGCTATCTTCTGGCCTTCAAAGGAACAATCCAAAACCATGCATTGCCAGTCGGGTGCAGCCGGACCTGTTTTTATACCATAATCTCCACCACGGAAAGTACAGTTATCGATTAAATTACCCATTTCCTCGACGCCACCACGGCCGCTGCCAATGTTAAAATCGATATTCTCCAAGGCACAAACCTGAGCCACATGATATCTGACAGCAATAGCTGCAGGATTTCCCGCGCCTATTTCAAAATTGATATTATCTATTCCTGAAAAGAAAGTAACCCAGGTTCCATCAACAAATTCAGGAGTCTGCCAGGTTCCTGGCTGTGGGCTTTGACCATTACCAGGGCTTTGACAAAAATGAACCATGTATTTATGCTCTCCTTTCTGAAATCCCGGTGTATTATCAGCTAACACAAAAGTTGGTCTTTTGGCTCCAAAACCAATCAGTCGTATGCCTGACCATAACCGTATTGTTTTCCCTAACCGGTACGTACCTTCAGGAATAAACAATATGCCATTGCGAGATTGTTTTAAAACTGTATCGATCGCTGCCTGAAGAGCCGGAGCATCATCGCCCACACCATCAGCTGATAAAGCAAAATTCTCTTTTGTAAAATATACTGCCTTAGGGTCGTTGGGTCTATGTGAATAAACTGATTGACTTTTATTGACCTGAGCAGACAAAGGCAGAAATGAAATTGTTATTACAAATAATACAAATACTGAGATTGCTTTTTTCATGATCTTTGATTTAAAGAGAAATTAATATTCATCCCCGATAGTTTGGGTTAGGTTTGGGTTATTTCAATCCCAACAAGAAACCATTATAAGCTTGTTTTTTCAAATAATTATTGTCGAAAAGCAGTGGATATTCTTTGGGGTGCCACCAGCCAGTTAGCCAGGTATATTTATCGGATACTCCCCAAGTGGTAATCGCGTATTTTTGAGCTTGGGGTAAAGATTCAAACGACTCGACAATTGATTTATACATATCCGACTGCTTCTGTTTTTCCGTATCATCAAAAACGTATGAGTCTGATTTGTTTTGGTTTACCCGAATATCAAGTTCTGAAATATGAATCAGCAATCCGGTTGTGGTAATATCTGTCAAGCCTGATTTAATGGTAGTTTTGCTTGTCCAAATCGTGGTATGAAACTGATCGCCGATGCCATCAATCGGGTAACCTTCCTTTTTGAAGCGCTCTACCATTTTTTTCATCGCCAAACGTTTGGCTGAATTCAGAACCTGATCGTAATCATTGTAGAAAAGCTTTGCATCGGGATCGGCGTTTCGCACATATTGGAAACACCGTCCATAAAATCGGATCGGATCCTTAAATGTTTTATAAATTGTAGCATCAACTCTAAGTGACCCGTCGTCAGCAAATATTTCGTTAGCAACGTCCCAACTTGCAATCTTTCCTTTGTAACGCGAAACAACTGTTTGGATGTAGGTTTTAACATTGTTTTCAAAATTCAGTGAATCGTAAGCGGCCGTCTTAAACCAATCCGGAAAAGACTGGTACCAAAGAAGTGTATGCCCGTGTAGTTTCATGTTATTTTGAACCGCATAATTAACCAGGTAATCAACATTCGTCCAGTTATATACTGATGTGGAAGTCCAGATTTGGTTCATCTTCATCTCGTATTCGGCAGACAATTGGTTGTAATTGGCAGAAAAAGCATTTGAAAAGTCAGCCTCCTTAAGGTGAGCAACTGTAACAGCAGCACCAATCGGAAACCTGGCCGATTCTTTCAGTGTTTTTGTCACTGTGACCGGTGGAATTTCCTGATTGGCAGAATTTTCTTTTTTTGAACAACCGGTTAGTGAAATGACAGAAACAATCAGCATCAAAACCAGGCTTCTAAATTTTCTCATTGCAAGGGTTAAATTAAATATGTTTTGAAGTATATTATGAATATCGAATTTCTCTGAAAAGTAGTAATAATTAATCAGTAGCGCCCAGCAAATATATACCGGGCGCTACTTTTGTGAATCTATCTAATAAACCATTTCGAACTAATATCCCGGATTTTGAGGGAATGTGATCATTATGTCAAGCTGGTTTTGAGGAATTGGCCATCTTGTATGATGATCATCCATGACATATTTATGAGTTAATGCTCCAAGAGTACCACCGATGTAATGGTAAAGATTGACTTGTTCAACCAGTTTCCCAACTCGTTTCAGGAAAAACCAGCGTTTTCCTTCGAAGGACAATTCACGAGCATCTTCATCCATAATTGATTTTAAATCAATAGTAGTCAAACTTGGAATACCAGCGCGTGTACGTATCTTGTTTATATACTCCAAAGCTTTTGCATCGGTATTTCCTCCAATTCTCCAATGTGCTTCAGCGCCTAAGAGTAAGGTTTCAGCAAAGCGAACCATAATTTTGTCTTTATAAGACATCGCAGTACCCGGAGATTTTACAAAGTCTCTGTATTTCATACAACTCCAATGGTATTCCCTGATGTTTTTTGAATATGGAAGGGGAATAGTCAGTGGCTTTCCAAAAATTGGCGAAAGTGGATTGTTGGCTATCAAGACATCAGGATAATAATAGTATTGCATGCGTTTATCCAAGGTTTCATCATATAACGATCTCAAATAGTCATTAGGCAAATTCCAACCAAATGCATTTCCGCCATACACATTGTCTTCAATAATTGGGTTGACCTGTCCGGGAATTTTTATTTCATAGTAACGCGACTGGAAAGCACCTCCCAGTGGAGATCCGGAACCACCTGCAAGATTATCGGAACCACCAAGAAGTTCATTAAATGGCAAGGGCAAAATGACTTCTTTGGAGGTGGCGTAAGACGTTGCACCAAAAACCTGATCGACTGTGGCCAGGGCATATCCTCCATTAGCAATAATATCATCGGCATTAGCTGCAGCAGTCGCATAGTCACCGCTCCACATCGCCGATTCTGCTCTTAAATGCTTTGTTAAACCTAAGCCAATCATTCCATAATCAACCTTATATGGAAGAACAGCAGCTGCATAATCAAGATCTGAATTAACTAAGTCGTAAATTTGCTTCTGGGTTGCAGGTTTATATTCAACCGGATCGAACGCATTGCTCGAATTGGTAGGAATGGTATCCAAAAGAATGTTATCAAACACATGAAGCAAACGCAAATAAGCCATTGCCCGAATCACTTTAGCCTGAGCAACAAGCTTTTTCTTTGCTGTCTCATCCATCGTCACAGTTCTTGAATTTACAATAATTGATGATGATCTGTCGATCAGCTGGTAACCATTATTCCACATATCAGGATAGAAATTCCCCGCAATCATACCAGGTCCGTAAACGTTTGCATCGTTGTAAGTTCTTGTGATGCAAAGGTCATCCGCACAATAAAACCAGTAATTGGCGCGGGTATCCGGGGTGTCGATGAAGCGGTAATAACGTCTGTTCAAACTGTACAAACCATTCAGTGCAGTGGCTAAACCTGCAGGACTTTCATAAATGACGCTGCTGTTTATTTTATCAAATTGTTCTTCCTTCAGCCAACTTGTGCAGGATACATTGAAGAGAAGTGATCCTGTAATTAGTATAAGTACTATTATTTTTTTCATATTCATTGATATTTAAATTTTAATCCATATTCCGTTGAAACAATTCAAACTGATAGTTTTTAGCAATTGGATCTCAATTAGAATCCAACCTGAAGGCCAAAGCTAACTGTCTGAGATTCCGGATAAGCATCAGAATCCTGTTCTGGGTTGTATGATTTATATTTAGTATTTGTAAACAGATTCTGGCCTGAGCAATAAACGCGCAATGAGTTCAAGCCAATTTTCGATACCATCTTTGCTGGCAAAGTATAGCCAAGAGAAATGTTGGATAATTTCACGAATGATGCATCCTCTCTGGCAACTAAACCCATATAACCTGGCGTTGATGCATTGGTAGGTCTTGGAAAAACGCCTGTAGTATGTTCCGGTGTCCAGTAATCAACTTTTATACCGTTGAAAATACCTCTTAGGTCACCGCCATATGCGTAATCAGCAAGATATTTATTGTATCTCAGGAGTCCTTGAACGGTAGTCACATCCATTGAAAAATCAATTCCCTTGTATTTTGCATTTAGATTAAAGGATCCTTGCCATTTAGGCATAGCGGAGGTAACAACTTTGTCATTGTTATCCAGTTTTTTATTTCCGTCAAGATCTTTCACTCTTATTTCGCCTTGTTTTGCCGTTGGCTGTGCCGAGGCAGCAATTTCTGTTGTCTGATTAGCCTGCCAGATGCCATCATAGATATAATCATAAAACACATTAATAGGCTGTCCGATAAACCAGTTGTTCGCAGCGTAGTCATCTTCCTTGCCATCCTTGTTTAGGTCACCAAAAAGTCGTAGGATTTGGTTGTTGTTGGTAGAGAAAATGATGCCTGCGCCGAGCGTGAAATCTTTCTTTTTAATAATTTGTCCATCTAACTGAATCTCGATTCCTTTATTCTGAATTTCACCAATATTGTCTCTCATCGTGGCATAACCAGTTGATGCATTGATGTTGCGATTAACCAACAAATCGGTTGTATTGGTTTTGTAAACTTCAACTGTTCCAGTCAGTCGATTACTATAAAATCCGAAATCAACTGCAGCATTGAGGGTTGTTGAGGTCTCCCATTTCAACTTTGGGTTTGGAAGCATTGAACCCGGTGTATAACCAGAAAGTTTATTCCCATTGTTGATATAATCCCATTGATCAGCAGAAGCGCTACTTCCGTATGGGGCAATTGCCTCATTACCTACACTTCCATAACTTGCTCTCAATTTCAGGTTTGTCAATGGTTTGAAATTAGCTAAAAAGGATTCTTTGTACATATTCCAACCCAATGCAGCAGCAGGGAAAAATCCCCATTTATTGTCAGCTCCAAACACGGATGATCCATCTTCACGGCCACTCAGTGTAAGGTAATACTTCGAAGCATAATCATACTGAAAACGTGCAGCATAAGATTGCAATCTACGTTTTGAACCGCTGATATTTGGCGTCCAGGACAAAGCCGATTCCAAGCCATATACGCCAAGAAGGTCATTTGGGACCTTCGGGAAACCAAGTTGAAAATAATGTGAATTCACTTCATTCACACTCTGGATTACTGTTGAAGAAAAGTGATGGTTGTCCCACATCTTTGAATAACTTAAAATATTATCAATGGTCCATGAATTATTGTCCTGATTTTGTAGAGATCCTCCACCATAGCCTTGTGTAGAACCACCATTTGACTTAGCGGTAGAGTAAGAATCCTGCCTGTAATTCCAGCTTCGACGGCTAACATTTAATTTGTAGCTCAAACCAGTTAACGGACTGATTTCCAAAAATATATTTACAAGGTCATTCTTGCTATTCTTTAACAAAGATATTTCTTGCAAATCGTTGAGAGGATTGAAATTTTCCTGAACACCGGTTGGATGAAGTTTTAAGGTTCCGTCAGCATTGTATACTTCACCTAAGGGCGAAGACCGGACAACTTCATTTAAGACATTATTTACGCCGGGATCATTGGATTTTGTCAATGACATAGAGGTATTTAATCCTAATTTCAACCAGGAGAAAATGGTTTGATCAAGATTAAACCGAACCATTCCCTTCTTAAAATCAGTATCCGGAATCACACCTTTAAGATCCTGATAATTTGCACTAAAAAAGATTCGGGTATTCTCAGTACCCCCGGTTACACTGATGTCATGATTCTGGATTGAACCGGATTTCACTGCTAATTTTTCCCAGTCAATGTACTTTTTATTGGTAAGAGAGGCAAGTTCAAGTGCGCTAAAAACAACAGCGTCTGCTCCGTAGACATCCTTATTGTTGGTCCGGTAGGCTTCTCTTTTTAATTGAGCATATTCTTCCGGAGAATACACATCGAAATTTTTATGAACGTTTTGAATTCCATAATACGCATTATAATTTACGCTGGTTTTCCCGGCTTTCCCTCTTTTTGTTGTGATAAGAATTACACCATTCGAGGCACGAGCTCCATAAATAGATTGTGCTGAAGCATCTTTTAGAACTTCAACAGAAGCAATATCACCTGGGTTGATGTCGTTAATGGCACCAATTTCTACTCCATCCGCAATAAAAATTGGAGATGTCCCGGCAGCCAAAGATCCTTTACCACGAATCTGGATCGTTGAAGATCCACCTGGCCCCGCATCATTGGTAGTAATTTGCATACCTGCAACTTTACCACGAAGCATTTCGCCGACATCCAGCGTCACCATTTTGGTCATTTTTTCAGCTTTAACAGTTGCAACCGAACTGATTACATCGCTTTTTTTCTGAACGCCATAACCGACAGCTACTACTTCGTCAATAGTAGTGGATTCTTCTTCCATAACAACATTTATGACAGTCTTTCCACCGACAGCAGTTTCCTGTGTTTTCATTCCAACAAATGAAAACTGCAAAATTGTTTTTCCATTAGTGTTCGAAATAGAATACTTACCATTACCGTCGGTAACAGTACCACTTGTTGTGCCTTTTATCACAACAGATACGCCAGGCATCGTGCCCCCGGAAGTGTCTGTAACTTTCCCTGAAACAGACAGATTTTGAGCAATCAAGCTAGTTCCTAATAAGAAGAAGGAAAGTAGCACACATGCTTTCTTCATAATTTGTTTTAATTTCATAGATTAAAGTATAATTATTGATGTAAAAAAAGATATAAGAGAATCACTATTCCGCTGACAATCGTCAGTGAAATCGCAATCATTTTAATTAGAAGATTACGTTTGATGAGTTTCATAATGTAATGGTCGTTTATTTGACAAACTACCATGGTTTGACAAGACACACAAATCTAGTTTACCGGGAATCATTAAAGGAAGGAATCTGTATCAGGGTACAACCCCAAATGTTACACGATTCTATAATCCTGTAACAAAAAGGCCATTCATTTGATACATGAATGGCCTTTTAATAGGTATTATATTAGTTCGATTGTAATTCGGGTTAGGATTTTTTTCTCATTGCATATTCCGACGGAGGATAGCCGTATTGCTCTTTGAAACACTTTCTGAAATAATCTGCACTATCGAATCCCGTCATATGCTGAACCTCTTTTACCGACAATTTACCCTGTTCTAATAGATTTGCTGCTCTTTTTAAGCGAATATTCCGGATAAATTCAACGGCGGTGAGGTTGGTAAGTGATTTTATTTTGCGGTAGAAATGGACCCTGCTTAGACCCAATTCCTGACTTAGAATTTCAACACTTATCGATGGATCTTCCATATGTTTACTAATGTATTCCATCGCTTTATTTAACAAACGTTCGTCGACCGAGGTAATTGTTAAAATCTTAGGCATCGTGATCGATTCCATTTCAAAATGTTGGCGCAACAATTCGCGTTGTCGGATGAGGTTTTTTACTTTCAGGATAAGAAATTGGGCACTGAAAGGCTTTGTGATATATTCATCAGCGCCGGTTTCCAACCCTTCATATTTAATGGCAAGGGTTGTTCGGGCAGTAAGCAGAATTACAGGAATGTGGCTGGTTCGAACATCTGTCTTCAATTTCCTGCAAAGTTGAATACCATCCATTTCGGGCATCATGATATCGCTGATAACCAAGTCGGGCACGATTTCGATAGCCAGTTTCCAGCCCTGCATGCCATCGGCAGCCTCATCGATCAGGTAATTTTCACGAAACAAATCCCGAACAAAGGCCCTCACTTCCAGATTATCTTCAACAATCAGCAACGTTTGCTTATCCTTGTCTGACAATTTTGGAAGTTCAATGCCTAACGGATCAGGAACGAGATTGCCTAATTTTTCCCTGAATTTTAGTTCATGCGTGTAGCGGCTTGGATCTTCGCTGTTTTTAAAGTCAACAACTCTTTCTTCTTGTGTCAGGTGCTTTTTCCCTATTGGAAGACTAACTGTAAATCTGGTGAAGCCTGATTGTTCTGATGTAGCAAGTCGGCTCTCCACCTTGATTTGACCTTTGTGAAGCTCAACCATCCGTTTGGTCAACTCCAAACCAACCCCTGTCCCCTTAATTGATTCATTTTCCTTTTCAATGGCCGTATAAAAGCGGTTGAAGATCTGAGTCAGATTTGATGCAGAAATACCCCTTCCGGTATCTTCTACATAGATTTCTGCGAATTGGATTTTATTCGTTGTCCCTTTAAAAATTGCATTTTCTGCGATATCCGATTCAATGATAGACAGATGCATTGTAATCCTGCCACCCTTGTGCGTATTTTTGAATGCGTTGGAAAGAAGATTGTATATGATTATTTCCATTTTATCGCGATCGTACCATAAACCAAGTTTCTCAACAGTCGGAAGGTATTCAAACTGAATATTTTTTGAAGTAGCAATTTCGGCAAAAGCCAAACTAATTTCTTTTAGAAAAGTTACGATATTGCCTTTGGCTGATTGAAGTTTTTCGTGCCCGGTTTCTAACTTCCTTAGGTTCAATACCTGATCAATCAACTGCATCATACGATTTCCATTGCGTTGAATTAACTGCAATTGAGAATTCACCTTCTCACTGAAATTCGTTTCCATCATAATTTTCTCAAGTGGAGCCATGATTAGTGTTAAAGGCGTACGTAACTCATGTGACACATCCGTGAAAAACGTCAACTTTGATTCATGCAACTCATGTTCTTTCTCACGTTGAAAATGCTCCATTTTGAGCTTGTTTTTCAGATTTGCCCATCGTTGTGAATAGGCAAAAAAGCTATACATAAGGATGAAAAAAATGAAGACATAAATAACATACGCCCAAACTGTTAGCCACCATGGTGGGAGAACAATTAATACCAGACTTTTATAATTTTCGCCCCATATAAGTGGATTAGTACTGGCTTTTATCTTCAGTTCATGCTCACCAACTGGCAAATAGGTGAAATTCAGTGTCCTTTGATTGCCCAAATCGATCCAATCGTCATTCAGATCAGTTAGCTGATAACGGTAAAATGTCTCATCAGGATTGACAAAATTAATGCCGGCGAATTTAAATGAGATATTACGCTCGCGATACTTTAAACTGATTTCTTTGGATTCATTTATCGCCATTTTCAGTGGAGAACCTTTTAAATCGGGAGATTGAGTAACGAAATTAATTTGAAACCCGGAAAAAATAACCGGGGGGAAAAAATCCTGTTTCTTTATATCCTCAGGGGAAAAAGCATTATACCCATTCGTACCTCCAAAATAGAGTTTCCCGGAGGATGTCTTATACGCACTTCCTGGGTCAAACTGATTACCCTGTAACCCGTGTATCGTTGTGAAATTTATACTTAGCAGCTGTGGTATTCCCTGATCGTTTTCTGAATATTTAATTTTTGAAATTCCCTTGCTGGTTGATATCCAATAATCGCCGGAATTGTCTTCAAGAATGGCATTAACCGTATTGTCCAGCAAGCCATTGTTCTTATTAAAATGATAAGTTTTTCCAGACTTAAAAATATATAAACCCGAGCTTTCTGTGCCAATCCACATCCTACCTTTTGAATCATCCCCAATCCAATTAACATATTTAAACTGCATTTGAATACCGGCAGTATATTCAGAAATATCAATCAATTTACGGGATTTGCGATCGAAACATTTAAGACCACTTCTCTCTGCAATCCACAAGTGTCCAAGATGGTCTTCAAATATCTTGGTTACGATATTTCCCACTTCAGGATAGCTTGTGAATTTTTTTTCTTTGGGATCATAAACCTGAAGAATGCCAACATTCATTCCGATCCAGACAAGTCCTTCTTCAGCGACCCAAATGGTCTCAACCTGATTCTGATTGAGACTATTTGCATTATTTGGGTCATGAAAAAAACGATTGAAGGTATTGGTTTTCCGATTAAAAAAATTGAGACCTTCATGGGTCCCGATCCATAAATTACCATCTGCATCCGGAAACAAATCTTTAATATTATCATCCGAAATGGTATTCAGTCCACCTGTTTTGTAAATGGTAATTTCATTTCTTTTTCTATCTACCAAATTTAATCCGCCATTTCCGGTTCCAAGCCACAAATCACCTTGTTTGTCAGTATAAAAACAACTAATGACATCACTATTAATACTATTCTTCTCACCCAAAATTCTCTTGAAGTGAGGAAATAAATTGTTCTGAGGATGATAATAGTTAACTCCACCGGTATATGTTGCCAGCCAATATCCACCTGCATGGTCTTTCAAAATATCATGCACAGAACTATTACTGATTCCATCAGGATTCGCTGTAGAATATATTATATTAGTAATATGGCTGGATTTTTTATTAAGTATACAAAGACCATCCAATGTTCCAAGCCAAAGTGAATCGTTATCAACAAGTATGTTCCGTATATGATCAGAATATATGTTCGAGTTTCCTGTAAACAGATGATTTAAACGCTGAACAATCCCTTCTGAAAAAGTAAAAGAATAAAGTCCGTTTTTTTCGGTGGCAATCCAATACGTACCATCTTTGTCCTTTTTGATATCTCTGATTTCAATGTTCGATAATTCACTTTTCGCCAAAGAATCAAACCGAACAGGTAGCAACTTATTGTTTGCCCATAAGTATAATCCGCCCTTGGTTCCAAGCCATATGCCAATATTTATATCGTAAAAAATAGAAATAATGTTATTTGATAATGTTGGGGGATCTTCCAGCAGAATTTGTCTGAAACTGTCTGTGTTTGGTATATAAATATTCAGTCCATTGGATGTTCCAATATACAATTTATTATTTGAGCCCTCTGTTATACACCTCACGTAAACATTGCTTAAACCAGCAGAATCTGGAGAAAACAAATATTGCTTGAAGTTATCCTTCAACCGGTTATATCGATTTAATCCATCTGCCGTACCAATCCAAAGCACATTACTTGTGGGTGATTTGAATATACAATTGATGTGATTATTTGAAATGCTTGTAGAATCCTCAAAATCATGTTTATAAATGACATTATCTATGCTGTTGTATCTATTTAATCCCTCTCTCGTCCCAATCCAAATAATTTCTTCATGATCTTCAGCCACACATAGAACAGAGTTGTATGATAAACCTGATTTCATGTCAATTTTACGGAATTGCATATCTTCGCTAAAAGAAGACAGCAAGAACGCAGATAAAAGAAAAATAAAATAGGGCCGAATTCTGGTTACAATCATAGAATTTCGAATAAATGATCGGTAAAAGTAATGATTTATTAAGGATTGAATTTGTGGCTTATTCATCAAAACTGTATACTATGAAACTTTTATTAATATTTGAAATTAGAGGACTAATAATTCAGTCCATAAACTAAATACTCTTACATATTCCGCTCAGGCAATTGAATTCTTGTTTTTTTCGATTGTTAAAATCATCTTTCTTATTACCTTTGATATATCGATTAAGCTAATATACTTATCAAAATTTAGTTGCGAACAAATCGGTGAGTTCTAATAGAATTGATTGGATAATCGACTTATAAATAGCGGTTTACTTAGAATGGTTCGAATCCAGTACAACCCACAAAATGGGATTCCAAATCGAACCAAAAGGCAGTAAATCGTTGGTTTACTGCCTTTTTTATTTTTTCATCAACCAAAGAAAACCAATCAACTCTGAACGACTCACAAAATTTTCAGAACATACTTCATCGCATCTTCTCCCGGTACTTTGATATCGGGCTCAATGCCAATTTTATTCAGACTTTTTCCTTCCCGCGTATAATATTCAGAAACAGGTAAATAAACGGTATAATCATTGCCGATGCTTATATGCTCTGCCAACATAGTCGAACCAACTGTTTTTTGCCCGACAATCGTGGCTATATTTTCATTCTTCAATATATAAACCAGCGCTTCCGAACCTCTTGATGTTCTAGAATCGGTTAAAACATAGATCTTCCCCTTGAAGGGTTTCTGAGCAGGAACGATATCAAAAAACCGACCTGACACTTTGCTTAAGTCTCCCTCCTGATAACCAGGGCCGGATAAGCTGAAAAACGATCTTTTATAATCCTGAACTTTAGGAATTGAAATATTGTGTTCAAACCATTTCCGTGTCAGGTAAATGCCGGCATTAAAGGATTTGTCCGAAAGATAATTGACCAGAATATTTGCAGTAGGCGGGTTTACACTGGTTCTTCCGCGAAGATCAATTATCAGATTTGCAATTCCTTTCCTGGCGATGATCACAACAATACTGTCCATCTCCTTTCGATTGGATGGCAATTTACCGGCATCAAAAACAGCAATATTGCCCTTTATTTCCCTGATAATTACCTCATTTTTTCGATCTGAGGAATTATTCCGGGCGGTTGTCCTTCTAATTTCATAAGGTGAAAAAGGGAGATTTTTCCCCAGCCAATAGAAGATAGCTGCTAGTTCATAATCGTCAGCTATTTTTGGCTTCAACTCATTTACCTTTTTTCTGAAACTCTGCCATTCACCCGATTTAAGCCATGTCGGATTGAGAAGATTCTTCTCTGTAATTGAGAACGCTGCGGTAATAATAGCCCCATAGTCTCTGATAGGTTTGTCATTTGGCACTTTAATACCTGTCAATTGATGCGACCTGTTTTTATTGTCGATGTATTTGCCTATAAAATGATTACCCGAAATAGAAGATGAAAACAGGAATTGCTTGTCGAAATAATTGAAGGTACCGGTTAACTGAAGACTATCCTTTTTATTTTGAGTTTTTCCTTCAATAAAAACGATCTCCGGATATTTTAACTTCCCGGCTGCCTTTGCCAAAGTGTAAGTGAAAATCCCTGCAAGATCCTTCAATGCATCTTTTCGGGTGTAGGCTTCAAATGTCTTTTTCGCATCATTCAAATGAAGGGTGAGCAAAATCTCATCACCATTTTCATTTTCTATCTTCCAGTAGGTTTGTGAAAAAGAATTAAATGAAATCAGTCCCAATATAATTAATAACTGAATCTTATGCATGCGCTATTTATTTTTGAAACAATACCATTGCAGGAACTTCCTGTTTATCAATTCCTGGTCCTGAATATTTTACCTGTAGGTACATTCCACCACCTGCCTGGAAATAATGAAGCCGGATGGGATAATTCCCTTTCGTCAACGTGATTTTACCCGTTTTTTCAATATCGGCTCCATGCGGACCGTCATGATTGATAATAACTTTATTATCGATGAAGAGACGGGTTCCATCGTTTGACTGGATGTAGAATTCATAAATTCCATCATTTTTAATTTGTATCACACCCTCAAAAGCAAGCGCATACTCATCCTTTGTCGGAATAATCTGATCCAAACCAAACTTATAAACCGTTCCTTTTTTTATTACCGGAAATTTCGAAAAATCAGGAAGCCGCGTCCATACCCCTTCGTAATATTTGTAAGTTAAACCATTGATTTCTGGATTGATAAAATCAATAAAATTCGTTTTGGTGAAGCTTGGATCATACCCGTTTAGTATAGCTTTTGCTTTGATTACTGTTGGTTCTGATACAGGGAACGGGTTTGTATACAATGTCGATGTACTGTCTGGTTCGGAATTATTGGTTGTGTAATGAATATGAGCTTCGGCCACATCAGAAGTAATTCTGATCGTTACTGAATCTTGCAACAGTGCCAAAGTATCGGCTGGATGAATGATTGGATTTGTGAGAATTGTATTTCTCAGCATTTTCCTTGGTCCTACAGACACAAATTGATAATCTCCAGATTCGACCTCATAAACAGCATATTTACCTTCCGTCTTTAGAAATTTAACATGCGAATTCATAGCTATGGATTTGCCGCTTTCGGTCACTTTCTCCTCATCGTTGGCAAGGACATAAACCGTTGCAGTTGTATTTGCAGGAATTTTCACGTCCAGCAGGTAATCTTCCCCGACAAATTTCCATTGGGTTTTTAGCTCGCCATACATCGATTGATAACTTGTATTGGCGAATGACAAGCTGCTGAGCGGCGTTGGCTTGATGATCGCATGTTTAAATCCAGGACTGGCCTGATCGGGAGAAATACCGCCAAGATGCTGATAAAACCATGCACAAACGCTGCCGAACATGGGATGGCTGTGCGAAACATCACCCTGAAAGGTTTCCCAAATGGTGGAAGCTCCTTTCCCGATCATAAAACCAAAACCGGGAAAATCGCGCTGGTTCATCAGCGTATAGGCCAGATCAGCCCGATCCATTTCTGTCAGCACTTCGAGTAGAAGTGGTGTTCCTAAAATTCCCGTATCAAAATGGGCTTTATTTGGACCCAAAATATTCTTAACCAGGCTATCAAAAACTGTGTTAACATTTTGACTTTCAGTAATTCCAAATCCAAGCGGGTAAACGTTAGCGCCCTGCCGCCCGATTGAATAACTTGAACTGGCTGCATTAAAATAGACTTTGTTGATATCTGACTTCGCCTTTTCTGCCAACCCGGTGAAATATTCCCGATCGGAATTGTTCTTTAGTATGTCTGAAATCTGAGTCATCAGATGGCAGCAATGGTAATAATAACAACTATTTACAAAGTCGGCCGGGAGATCCACAATGTCAGGTGGCACCCACTCGCCCAACCCTTGATTCGACAGGATTCCATCCTTGTTCAATGAATTCTTCATGTATTCAATCCAGTGCTTCATACCGGAATAATGCTGTTGCAACAACCGGACATCGCCATAATACTGGTACATATACCACGGGATAATAACGTAGGCAGAACCCCACGCAGTTCCTCCTCCCCCATCCTGGTAAGGAGTTGTATTTGGGACATAACCGGTCTTATGATTTTGCGCATCGCTGATATCCTTCAACCATTTGGTATAAAACTGCGACATGTCGAAATTGGATATCGCCGCTTTGGCTGAAATCTGACCATCGCCGGTATATCCTCGGCGCTCGCGGTGCGGGCAGTCACTTGGGACGTTGCCATGGACATTTCCAAGTTGAGTCCACTGGTAATTATCCAGTATTTTATTTAGCAACGGATTCGAACATTCGAAACTTCCGGCGCGCCGGATATCGGTATTGACTACCCGGCCATCCAGGTTTTCAATAGTTAATGCAGTGGGCGAACCGTAAACATCAACATACCTGAAAGCATGCCAGGTAAAGCGGGGTTCCCAAATTTCGGTTCCTTCACCTTTTAAAATATAGGTATCTGTCTGTCCATAAGTCGGGCCAAATTCTTCTATGAACCGAAGTTTCAACTCAGTTCCTTTCGGACCCGAAATTTTCAGCCTTGCCCAGCCTGAGAAAAGCCGTCCCATATCGAAGCGATAAACCCCTACGCCACCAGGAGTTACTGAAACAGGCTTTATCGTTTGTGTCACCCGATCAGGAGCCGAAATCTGTGCTTTCAAGATACCGGTTGGTGGACGAACACTTATCGCTCCCATCCATTTTGAATCATCATAATTGGCTTCATTCCATCCTTGTTTTTCCAATCGTGCATCATAAATTTCTCCGGAATGTAATCCGTTATAAAGGATCGGACTTAAAGCACTTTTCCAGCTTTCGTCACTTACTACGATTTCTTTACTTCCATCATCGTATTCAATTGCAAATTGAGCAATCAGTCGGGGGGTATCGTACCAAAGCATGGTATCATTGGGGCGGTCGGCCTGAATATACCAGCCATTTCCAAGAATGACACCGAACGCATTTCCTCCCTGCCTGAAGGAAGAAGTGATATCGAAAATTTCATAGAGAACGGTTGTAAACATATTTCCAATCCGTGATTCACTCCATTTCTCCACCTTCCGGCGGTCGTAATTGGTCTGATTGGGCGACAACACATGATCTCCCACTTTTCCACCGTTGATATATAATTCATAATATCCGAGGCCGCTTATATAGGCACGCGCTTGCCTGATTTTTTTGGAAATAGTGATTTCTTTTCTAAAAAGCGGAGCTGAATGTTTATATTCTTTTAATGCAATTGCAGCCGGTGCACCGATCCATTTGGCTTTCCAGTCATCCTTATCCATCAACCCCATTTCCCAATGGGAGATTGTGCTCCAGTCAGATTCTTGCTTAACTTCATCCCAAATCTTAACTTTCCAACTGACTTTCATTCCTGATTTTAAAGACTTTCCATTGTATTCAACCTGAATGGACTGATCAGATTCAATTTTTCCGGAATCCCACAAATCAGGTGAATCATTTTGGAGAACACTATCATTTGAAGCCACCATAATCCGGTAGGCTGTTTGTTTTGCTCCCTCGGTATCTTTTTTCATCTGCCACGAGAGTCGTGGTTTTAAGACCTCCATTCCAACAGGATTAGCGAGGTATTCGCAACGAAGTTCCGAAACTACCGGCTCCACTTTCGTTGTGGTGCAAGCACTCACGATTAGAACAAACAATCCAAATGAAATTAAGCGCATCTTTATGGAATTCAGGTTTTAATGATTCTATTTTTTCAGGGTAAATTTGAGATTCCGCTCCGAAATTTCCGGTCTCATATATTTTTTAAGTGATTCAGGATACCCCAATTCCCAGGGAGTTTTTCCAACCCACTGGGATTTTTTACCTTCAATTTTGATGGTTCCCTTGGTCGAAATTTCGACGATGGTATATAAAGGTTCTTTGAAAGGCGCGGTATATTTGATCCATTTAAAATTTTTATCCACTTCTTCGCCGTATTGAAGATGCGCATATTTTTCTCCCAGCCAATGGTACGACATAGAAGTAATGGTAATGTACCAGATTCCATTGATATTCTCGGCATAATCGTAATGGGTATGCCCATTAAAACAAGCGATGACCTTATTATGAGGATTCTTCGCATTGTGGGCTTCCAGAATTCCCTCCATCTCTTTATAATTTTCAACACCATACTCTTCGTCGGCACTGACATAATTGGCCAATCCCTGATGAGAAAATATTACAACCGGATATTTCGCCTTTGCCAAATCATCTTTGAACCAGGTCAACTGCTCCTGTCCTATAAATTGCTTGTATCCTTTGGCTTCAGGATTCTTTTTGTCGTTACCGTCGAGCACAATAAAATGAAAGCCATTTTTATCGAATGAATAATAGGACTTGGGCATTGCACGATATTCAAGTGCCTGATCTTTTGACGTTCCTCCATCCATTTCATGGTTGCCGATCACGTGATACTTGTCGCCCGGAAACGAATTCCAGATATCAAAAAAATGAGCATATTTTTTCTCAGGAGTTCCAAAATCACCCAATTCTATGATAAAATCGGGCCGGGCGATTTTCATACTGTCGATGAACCTGGTGATGCGGTATTCCGAATCATGCATGGTTGGCAGATGAACATCTGAACACATTCCAATCTTGATCGAATCATATTTTTTTGCGGTAAGGTTCAGGCTAATAAGAACAAGGAAAAGAATTGAAAAATAACTGCGTTTATGCATATTATAGATTTTTAAAATATTAAAATATTGCCACTAAGATTCACTGAGTTTCATAAAACAAATCTTCTTATACCATCTTTTATAAAAGGAACATTAGAATTAATAAGGTATCCGAGCCTTTTCCCAGTAAGTTTCAAATGACTTAATATTTGAGCCTCCCCAGGCTGGATTAACAGTTTCAATGGCTTTTAACTCACAAATTACAATGTTATTAACCATACCGTTCCGTCTTAAACATTCGTCCAATACCATATCTTCAAAAACAATTGGCACAATCAATTGTCACTGCACGTTATACCCGTTTCTTGCAAGAACATGACAGTAACAAACTTCATATGCTTTTTCAAATAAACCTGGACCAAGTTCTTTATGAACCAGATAAGCAGTATTCACAACTGCTTTTCCCACATCCTCTTGTTCAACAGAAACAGGCTGAAAATATCTTTTGTGCTCCATTTTTTCAAAATATTTGTTATATCTTTTCTTAGTGCAACTTAGAGGCTAAATTCATCCCCAATTTAAAAACAAGAGGTACTTACTATTTTCATTTCAGGTTCAAATACTTCAATACTGCCTCATCGCCCATTAAGGCATTGGCTGGCATAGGGTTTTTCTCATCAAAAACCAGCAAATCTTCTTTCGGCAGAATAGTGACAAAGCTTTCGTCGAAACTATCTTTATAGGGTAATTTCCCGGCATCCATACCCAGGTAATGATCAAAGAAATTATAAACCGGATAGCGTTTTGTTGCTTCATAGCCATGCCGTTCACCCGGGAAATGGGCGTTATCCAGTTTACTTTCGGCATCGTATAAAGCGTATACTTTTTGTATGTATGGAAATTCGATGTGCGGAGTATTTTTGGTCCAGTCGCCGCCATCCGAAACAAGCAACATTGGCCGAGGTGCGCAAAGGGCTGCAATCTCAACATTGTTGGTCTGATAATCATTGTCGCGATGAACTGGCATTCCGCTCTCGCAGGTGCAGCCTCCAAAGAAATAAGCCGACACCATCACCACCGGTACCGAAACTTTGATTCGATTGTCAATAGCCGTAATCATAATGGTCTGGGTTCCGCCACCTGATTCACCTGTGATACCAATCTGTTCAGGATCAACGTCAGGACGCATAGTCAGGTAATCCAAAACCCTTTTACTGTTGAAAGTCTGTAACAACAACGCAATCGGAATTTTATGCGTAACCTGCTTCGAGTCGGTATAGCCAACCATATCGTAGGCAAACACCACTGCGCCCATCCGGGCAAAACAGGCACTCCGGATTTGAACGTCGGAGCTTACCCGCCGATCAGCCCAATGGCCATGAGGAGTTAATATGGCCGGGCATTTTTTATCTGTTTTTATGGGTCGGTAAAGATTTCCGGTGATATAGAACCCCGGAAAACTTTCAATAGCAATGTTTTCAACGATGTAGCCATCCATAGTGCGGGTATTCCGGATAATCGGTTTAAAATTATTATCTACCTTCGGCATCTGATCCAGCTTCATCCCTTTGATGATTCCCTTTCGGATCACATCTGCGCGTTTTTCCCAGTCGGCTTTGGTTTTCCATTCTGAAGCCCATTTTTTCATGATCACGTTCGCCTGATCTTCAGTCCAATAAGCACCCTGACACAACCTATTTTCCTGTGCAAAAACTTTCAGATTTAAACAAAGAAGAATAGCAATGATTAGTGTAATTTGAATCTTTTTCATCCTAAAATTTCTTGAAAATTAATGTTTCTCCGATTGAATAATATCCAGATAGCGAGCCATCCAGTAAGGCCAAAGCCAGAAGACAGGCTCACGAACCTGCTGAGGATCACCCTGTACTGCTGCCCACGGGTTTTTGTCCCATCGTACAGTAGACCGGATACTTGCCGGTGGAAGTACCGAAATCTGAATATCTTCCAGAATCGGAGTTCTGACAATATGCACATCTTCGCGCAACCGATGATCTATCGGCCAATCGACCAAATCAAGCGGCGCATCTCTCAGAAAATCAATAGTCTGCTGCTCATTGACAGTTTTACCGGTCGCAATCGCATAGGTCAGGTTATTGATCAGGTTCTCACCAGCTGCCTGATTGACCATCCATTCATCAATCAGCCTGGAATAAAACTCGTGAAGTTTTGGATCATTCTCATATTTCAACAGAATTGGGAAAAGATACCCTTCCATCGTCCGGTCGAAATAAATTTGCCATGCCGGATTTTTCGAATTTAAATGAGAGACATTATCCAGGTAACCTTCCTTTTCGATTAAGCGAATGTATTCTTTTTCATATTTTTTATCGCCGGTAATATGCGCTGCAAATTTTAAATAAGCCAATAGTTCCAGCGAGTTGATACTTCTTTCCGAAGACCAGTCAGGGTCGCGATTTAGCTGGTCGGGTGACCATACAGCCCAATGCGTGTGCGTTCCGTCAATGTCAATGAAGTTGTAATTATTTTTTATCAGGTAGTCTACAATTCTTTTCACATGGTCGCGAACCAGCACTTTTTCAGCTTCTCCTGCAGCAAATTCATAATAAAAGAAATAACCCATCATGTGACCATCCATCTCGTCACTGCTTGTATCGCCTTTCCACAACCACTTGCCATCTTTCGATTTTCTCCAGCGCTCTTCAACCGGTTTATACCGAGGATCTTTTACCAGTTCTTCCGCAATTTCCTTGTCGGAGTAAGTCCTGTTGGAATCATTCACTTTTGGCCACGAGACCGGAACTATTGTCCGGGCAAAAAAGCCTTCCGTTTCAGTTACGGTCTGCAGATATTTCAGGAATTCAAATGCTTTTCGTGCTTTTATTTTAGCGTCTTCATCTTTGGTGACCGCATACCTGAAACTTTCCATCGCCAGATAACCACCGGTATATTCCCCGTCGTTATCATCATCCGAATTGCGCCAGGTAGAAGTATCGCCGGGTGTGTCCAGCCGAAGGATTCCGCAGGTCCACGGAATACGCATGTGCTTTTTCATCAGTTGAACATAGTAGTTATTCTGCTTTTCTTGCAATGTCATCCTGTTGCGCCGAATGCAACTGACTCCGTTTGCCGTTGCAACCCATGCATTTCCTTCAGTATCAAAAGCAATACTGTTGACTTTGTTATCGGTCAGCCAACGTCTGCTAAAACGCAGTGAATGTGAACCGTCTTTGGCATAACGTACTACTCCGACATCGGTACCAACCCACATCAGTCCGTCAGGAGACCGACGAATGCAATTTACAAACACCGACGGAATTCCATCCTGAGGAGTTAAATTTCGGATCAGCTTTTCATGATCACGTACTGAAACACCACCCATTACCCCAGCCCAGATATTTCCAGAGGGATCAAACGAAATCGATCGCACATAGCAGCTTATCAACTCCGAAACATCCTGAATAAGTGTTGTTTTATCGTCATTACAGCAATAAAGTCCTGCATCAGTTGCTACCCACAGATTGTCTTTACTGTCAGTAATTGCATCGCGGACAGTGCGTGCAATGGTATAATCCTGCTGTTCCCATTTATTTCCATTGAAACGCCATATTCCATAAGGTCCCAACGCATAGTTTCCGCTTACGTCATTACAGATGACCGAGATTGGAGGTTTTGCACCCTCTTCTTTTTTTAACCGGTGATTACTATAACGATAAATGCCATTCCATACGCCCAGTAAAACATCTCCATTGGGATTAACTGCAACTGAGTATGCTGGTCCACGTTCTGCCCTTGAAATGATGGGCTTCCACTCCCGCGTTCCTGAATTTTTACAGAAGATTCCTGAGGCAGCGGCAATCCATACGTTTGAATCACGGTCAACTGCAATACTACGAACTTCGTTATCTGCCTTATTTTCACTTATCATGTACGCATCGTGTGTTTCCTGAACAAACGGAACATCCTGAAAAACGATAGGTTTCGAAGAACTTTTAGTTTTCTTTGCTTCCGGACTGCATGAAATAAGCCCAACAACAAATATACAGGGAATTACATGGATTAAATTTAGTTTCAATTTTCTCATATTTAGAAATTAGCATAATTTTCAAGTATAATAATTCATTCTCTATTGCGCCGAAGGATCATCTAAACTTAGATCATAATTTCTCATTGGCGCTTAACCATTTGTCATTTTTTGACCCTGGATTAAAAGCCGGGGCTACCAATTTGCCGCCCCTGCAGGAGTGAAAAAACAATTTAAATTCACTATTTACTGCCATTATTCATTTCAAAAATAAGCTCCCCGCCTTTTTGAAGTTCGTCATATGTAATATAAAGCCTATTAAGTATTTGCTGATTCAATTTTGCAGACATGATGTAAATATTTTCTTTGGAAACATTTCGGGCTACTATTGTGAAAATTTTGCCATTTGGCAGTTGAATCTCAGTCTTTTCAAATTGAGGACTTCCAAAATAATACCGGCCATCAACAGGATTCACCGGATAAATGCCCATAGAGCTGAAGACATACCACGCCGACATCTGTCCGCAATCCTCGTTACCGCACAAACCTGCCGGTGAATTTCGATAAAGCGTATTGATAATTTTATTGGTATAGAACTGCGTCTTTCCGGGTTTGTCAACCAGATCATATAAGTACGCAAAGTTGTGGTCAGGCTCATTTCCCTGCGAATACTGGCCAATCAAACCTGTCACATCCTCAGTATCGTTGCCCAACAATTCGGACGTTTGAGTAAACAAACTGTCAAGCATCCTGTCAAAATCAGCCTTTCCTCCCATCAACTCAATTAAGCCGGGTATGTCATGCGGTACAAAGAATGAATACTGCCAGGTATTTCCTTCCACAAAATGCGCATTACCGTATTCAGCAAAACGCGGATGAAAGGGTACATTCCAACTGCCGTCGCTGTTTTTGCCACGGAATAGCCTGTAGGCCGGGTCATACAGATTTTTGTAATACTGCGATCGATCTATGTATTTTTTGTAATTGTCAGGCTTACCAAGTTGTTTGGCGATTTGGGCAATACACCAGTCGTCGTAGGCATATTCCATTGTTTTTGAAACGGTTCCATTCTTTTCCTTGTCGGTAGGGACAAAATGATACTGCCTATAAAAGTCCAGGCCTTTCCGATTGGTTTCAGAAACTGCAATTAGTGCTTTGTACATTTCTTCCAGATCGTACTTTCCTATTTTCTTGGTTAAAGCATCAGCCATCAGCACCGCAGCATGGTAACCAATCATTGATCCGCCTTCGTTGCCCGAAATTTCCCAGTAAGGCAGCTCCCCGGTCTGGCGATATTTGGCCATCATAGAATGTATAATATCTTCCTCAACCTTTGGCTGCATAAGCAGAAGCAACGGATTTTCAGCACGAAAAGTATCCCAAAGCGACAATAAGGTATATTGCACATAACCTTCAGCTTTGTCTGGAACCTGATTGAAATTTTTATACCAATCATCGACATCCGAAAAACGATAGGGAGCGAGGTAGCAATGGTATAATGAACTATAAAAAATGGTTCTTTTCACAGAATCGCTGGTCGTAACTTTTATCTTTGACAACTCATCATTCCATTTTCGGCGGCTTGCCTGATGCATCTGATCAAAATTCCATCCATACTGATCCGTAGTTTTCAAGTTGGCCAGCGCCCCATCCTCACTTGCAGAAGAAATGGCGACTTTCAGCATTAAATCCTTATTCTCTTTTCCGTCAAATGAAAGCGCTGCCACTAAATGTTTTCCTTTGGCTGTATTGGAATCAGGCGTTTCGTCAGTCAAAAAAAACTGATGGTTTTTTACCGGACGCGAAAACTGCATGGCAAAATAAACCCGTTGGACATTGGCTTTTCCAGATGAAAAACGATATCCTGTAATCATTTCAGGCGACTGGTAACGAACGAAGGCATCAGTTGTATGATCGCTATTTGTAAAGCCAAGATTGAGAACAATGCTCTGAATATCTGATTTTTTATTGAACCGATAACGGTGCATGGCGGCAAGTTCGGCGACCGTCAATTCCACATCAATATCATCATCCTGAAGGTTGACCGAGTAGAATCCGGGTGATGCCTTTTCGGTTGAATGTGAAAATTTGGAACGGTATTTCAGTAGAAAATGTTTATCAAAAAGTTCCAAATGTCCGTCATGGTCAATAAAACTACTGGGACCAAAACCTTTTTCAGCAAGGATTTCGTTGACAGTTGAATCACTTTGAATAAAATATTTTTCCCTAATTGGTTTGGTTGTGGGCATCACCGAAATATCACAATAATCGCCCACGCCAGTTCCACTCAAGTGGGTATGAGAAAAACCAACAATTGTACTATCGCCATAATGATAACCGGCGGCGTACATCCAGCCTTGTCCACCATTATCGGGACTAAGCTGAATCATTCCAAACGGATAAGCAGCACCGGGAAACATGTTACCGAAGCCCTCTCCCATTTTGCCGCCTGTTCCGATAAACGGATTGACATAGCTGGAGCAATCACGCTGCTTCACGAAAGAAGGCTGACAGGCCGTAATAGCCAAAATAAATATAGCAGCAAATCTCATCATTTAGTTTTCGATGTAAACTGATAGCTTCCAGAATGCACTTTCAACAAATTGGCGCCGTCTTTGTAGCCCAAATACTCGATATCATTTAGCTTTTTAAGCGGCAAACCGCCTTCTGTCACTTCATCATTTTCACTCCCAGGGACGAAAACCATGGCAGTTGTATTAAATGGCACTTCAATATTTAAAGTGAAAAGTCCAGGTTGCCGCTCCCATTCTGACGAAACCTTTCCTCTCATTGTTTCAATTTGTCCCTTTCCATGCCTGAGACTGTCAAGTAATAACGGCTTGACCATAAATGAACTGAAGGCAGGATTCTTTTCATCCAACTGAATACCTGCTATGTATTTATAAAACCAGGCATCAATGCTTCCCATCATCACATGATTTTTCGATTGCTTCAAGGTCCAGAATTCGCACATAGTGGTATATTTGCTCATCATATCATTCCAGCTTGGAGAACTCTTTTGGTTAATGATCTGCCATGCAATATCACCTCTCCCCTGTTGTGCAAGCGCTTCGGGCATATATTTGGTGCCAAGCACCCCAGTTGTCAGATGAGTTGAATTGTTGACCACAATATCCTTTACCAGATTACCCAATACCTTTTGCTTTATCTTATCCGGAACAATTCCGAGGTAAAGCGGAAATGAATTAGCCATTTGGCTACCATCGTTGTAATTGTCGGTTTCTATATTAAGGTAGGTTTTGTTATACATTTCACGAATGTCGGTTGATAGCTTTCTGAAATACTCCTGATCCGCATTGTTCCCAAGTACGAACGCTACATCAGTCATTATTTTGGCATTCAGATAATAAAATGCTGTAGAAACTGACTCTGGCTGACCTTCTTTCCAACCTTTTACCATGCTTCCCCAGTCGCCAATCCATCCCAAAGGAAGGATCAAATCTTTCGAAATACGATCAAGGAAATTCATATAGCGCTTCATGGCAGGATAATGACGCTGCAAAATACGCTTGTCCCCATAATTGGAATAATATTGCCAGAGCATGGCAAGATAGGTACTGCTCCATTCGATTCCATCATCTTTAATGTAAGGCCGCGGCGAAATAATGGGAATATCACCTGTTTTTTCATCTTGATTGTCCCTGATCCCTTCGAACCAATTCTCGTAAAACAAGGCCATATCGAAGTTAAACATCGCTTCTTCGGCCGTCACCTGGGCATCGCCCAGCCAGCCCAGACGTTCATCGCGTTGCGGACAATCCATCGGATAACCCAACATGTTACTTTTTTGAGACCAAACCGCAGCTTTATGCATCTTATTTACAAGTGGATTGTCACATTCAAAAGTGCCGGTTTGAGCATTAGCAGAATAAACTGCATGACCTTCGATATCCAGAATATTGAGCGGTCCGTTCTGAGCTGTTATTTCCACATATTTAAATCCGAAATATGAAAAATGTGTTTCATAAGTTTCAACACCCTTGCCTGTCATGATGTATTCGGCAGTTGCATTGGCATGCTCGTTGCTCGTAACATCAATTGTACCGTCAGTAATGAGATCTTCTGCAAACCGGATTTTCAGAATCGTATTCTTCTCCCCTTTGGCTTTTATTCGCACCCAACCCGAAAAATTCTGCCCCATATCGTACACTTTCATACCCACCTTAGGAACTTTAACATCCTTTGGCTTAAAGATTTCGTTCACCTTTATTGCCGGCATCCTATGGGAAACCAGACGGGCTTTGGGTTTTTCGAATACAGTGACTGGTTGCCATGCCGAATCGTCATAACCAGGCCTGGTCCAACCCTCATGATCCAAATTCGCATTATATAACTCACCATCGTACACGCAATTGTAAGTTACCGGACCCGATGCCCATGACCAATTCTTATCTGAATTTATAAGTTGAACAGTTCCATCGGCATAGGTTACATGGATTTGTGCGATTGCTTTTTTACTTCCGAACCACTGCATCCGGTAATCGTTCCACCACTTTTTATAAGGATTGTACCAGCCATTACCAAGGTGAATCCCGAAGACATTCATCCCTGGTTTCAGCAGATTCGTAACATCATAAGTGTCGTAAAGAATCGTTTTATGATAGGGTGTTTTGGCCGGAGCCAGAACATGGTCACCCACGCGTGCTCCATTGATAAAAAATTCATAGAACCCAAGTCCGGTAATGTATGCTTTGGCCGATTTAATCTTCTTATTTAATTGAACTTCATTCCGTAATAACAATGAATTTCCATCATGACCGATTGAATCATTTCCATTAAACTGTTCCTTTATGTCCTTATAAAAACCCTGGGGTGGCAATAGCTCTGATTTGGGGCCTTTCCCTATCCAGTTAGCCGTCCATTCATCTCTGGTTAAAAATGCAGTTTCAAATTTTGCAACCGGACTTTCATGAGATTTCCCTTCGCCGTCCCAGAAAATGACCTTCCAATAATAACGCGTATTTGATTTTAAGTTGTCGCTTCGGTATTCCTGTTGGATGGTTTCGTTGGATTCTATCCTGCCAGAATCCCATAAATCCGGTTTATACCCGTTTAATTTAGTGGGAGAAGAACTCACTTGTATCCTGAAAGCTGTCTGTACCTGATTCCTTTTTTCAGTTGAGATAATCCACGAAAACCGGGGATGCATTTCATCGATGTTAATTGGGTTTTCAGCATATTCGACAAGCAATTTTTCGAATTTATATGGTGAATCGCGATTTGCCGGGATACCATATAGATTGAAACATCCAAATACTGTAAGGACACTAAAAAATGCCATTTTAGCTTTGGATAAGAGACATACACTCATATTCAATATTTTAGAAATAGTCCTATCAAAGAAACACTAGATAAAGGTATTTTCTGTATCAATTGTTGTCTGAATCCTATACAATATTAACTCTGAGGAAAGCGCTTTTAGTTAATGTTTTAATGATAATAAAATTCGAAAGATGACCTAAAGAAGACAATTTTAAAACAAGACTATTCAAAATCCTTCCGGTACTCAGAAGGTGTTTTCTTCATGATGACCTTGAAATAATGGTTAAAATTAGCTAAGTTATTATATCCGCATTCGTAGCAAATCTGAGTTATCTGTTTGTCAGTTTCGGCCAATAGCTTTGCAGCAATTCCTATCCGAACAATTTTAACATAGTCCATAAAAGTTTGGTTTGTCTTCTTTTTGAAATACCTGCAAAACGAACCAGGCTCCATAAAGACAAGTGAAGAAGCTTCTTTTAATTTAATGCCGGTCTGAATATTTTTGAAAACGTACTCATAGATTTTATGAATCTGAACATGGTCTTTATCGTAGGAATTTGGAAGCGAAGAAGGAAGCGCCAAATCTTCACGTTCTTCAATCTGAAGCAAAAGATTAAAAACTTTCAGCAATTCAATGTAGCGTTCGAGTCCCTTTAATGTAACCAACCGTTTAAGCACGATGCCAACTTTCTCCGTTTTCTTTCCCCTGAACCATATGCCATTCCCAGCGTTTTTAAGAAGGGTTACAACATCCTCTAATTCAGGAATATTAAAAAAGTCAGAACTAATGATATTCTCGTAGAAATGTGTCACAATACATCCGGGAGCATTATCCTCTCCAGAATCCAGAACATCCCAGCAATGGGGAATATTGGGACCCAGAAGTACGAGATCTCCTTCCGTATAGCTGGAAATACTATTACCAATAATCCTTTTCCCCGAACCTGATATGATATAATTCAATTCAAAATTCTTATGTGAATGGATCTTGTGAGAATTTGGAGCCATCTGCATTTTTCGCGTAATAAACGAATGCTTATGCGGTACAAAAATCTTTTCGTAGATTATTTCCATGTTGGTCTTTTTTAACCGTAAAGGACAAATATAAAGGAATATTCGTAAATACCGGTTAAAAAACAATGCAAACAGAACAATATTATAGAAGGATTACAGAACCTGATCGCATTACTTTGTGATAAAGATTTTAACGTATAAAAGGATCTAACATTTGCTGTCATATCACTGGTTACATTTAAGAATATACAAATATTTAAAATAGTATGAAATTACCATTAAAAGGAATTATCCCACCGGTTATTACACCTCTAATTAATAATACAACCATTGATGTTCAAGGACTTGAAAATCTGGTTGAGCATTTAATTGTTGGTGGGGTGCATGGAATATTTATTTTAGGAACCACCGGCGAAGCGCCAAGTCTTAGCCATCGGCTCCGTGAAGAATTTATCAAACGGACTTGTGAACTGGTGAATCACAGAATTCCCGTGTTGGTTGGAATTACGGATACTTCTTTCGAAAGTTCGGTGGAAATCGCAGAATTTTCGCAAAAAGTTGGTGCCGATGCAGTGGTTGTCGCACCGCCTTATTACATTCCGATTTCGCAAGCCGAAATGATGGACTACCTCGAAAATCTTGTCCCCAGATTACCTCTGCCTCTGATGCTTTATAACATGCCGAGTTACACAAAACTGCATTTGACTATAAAAACGGTCATAGCAGCAAAAGAGCTAGGGGCGATCGGAATTAAAGACAGTTCCGGAGATATGCTTTACCTGTTCTCGCTTATCGAAGAATTTAAGAATTCACCTGATTTCTCCATCATCACTGGAACAGAATTGTTTATACCAGAAACAATTATGCAAGGCGGACATGGAGCAATTGCAGGAGGTGCCAATATGTTTCCTAAATTATTTGTCGATTTATATGACGCATCAGTTGCCCGAGATTTTGATAAAATAGCTGTTCTGCGTGATAAAGTGATGAAATTATACAATACTATTTATAGTGTTGGCAAGTCGACATCCCGCTATATAAAGGGAACTAAATGTTCCTTATCTGCGCTGGGAATTTGTAATGACTATGTAGCTTTTCCGCTTCGTAAATTTGAAGGTGAAGACAGACAAAAAATTGAGCAATACATTTCAGAAATGAAAGACTATTGAGGATATAAACCTGATTCTGATTGGATTGTGTGCTTTCGACCGGAAACGCACAATCCAATTTACTATAATTTGCTTACCTCCTCACCATACGAAGTTTAAGGGGAGGTATCCAAAATACTTCCACGGATTTTCCAAATGAATTAATCACTTACTGGTTATTTGAAAATCTATATGTTCTGACTGCAAATATTTTAACGTATTTTTTAATCTTAAAATGGCCAAGCATATTTGTTAAAAAACAATGCAAACAGAACAAGATTGTTGGAGTAAAACAAAACTTGAACCTATTACTTTAGACTAGCATTTAAACCTTAAAAAAAATAAATCATAATAGGATGGGAAACCCTGAAGTTAACAAAACTTAACACATTTGCTGATTATGAAATTACCATTAAAAGGAGTTATTCCTCCCGTTGTTACACCACTTCTTGACAACAATACACTTGACATAAAAGGACTTGAAAATCTGGTTGAACATTTAGTTTCCGGTGGAGTTCATGGTTTATTTATTCTAGGAACAACCGGAGAAGCAACAAGTCTTAGCAATGAACTACGCAAGGAATTTATAAAAAGGACTTGTGATCTGGTAAATCATAGAATTCCGGTAATGGTTGGAATTACAGATACTTCTTTTAATGGATCGCTCGAAATTGCTGAATTTTCGCAAAATGCTGGTGCAGATGCAGTTGTTGTGGCTCCTCCTTATTATATACCGATTTCACAGACCGAAATGATGGATTACCTCGAAAACCTGATTCCAAGACTGCCTTTACCAATATTGTTATATAACATTCCGAGCTATACAAAACTACATTTGTCGGTAAAAACTGTAAAAGCGGCAAAGGAGTTGGGAGCTATCGGAATTAAAGACAGTTCAGGAGATATGCTCTATCTGTTCACATTGATCGATGAATTTAAAAACTCTCCTGAGTTTTCGATTATCACTGGCACAGAACTATTTATGCCTGAGACAATTTTACAAGGAGGACATGGGGCAATAGGTGGAGGCGCCAATATGTATCCAAGATTATTTGTCGATTTATATGAGGCTTCAGTAGCCCGCGATTTTGAGCGGATAACTTTTCTACGCGAAAAAGTAATGAGACTTTACAATACAATTTACAGCGTAGGCAAAACGAGCTCCAGGTATACAAAAGGGATTAATTGTGCGCTTTCGGCCATGGGCATTTGCAACGATTATGTAGCTTTCCCGCTTCGTAGATTCGAAGGTGAGGACAAGAAAAAAATAGAGCAATATATATTGGAATTCAATGGCGTTATGAACTGACCATTTGATTTTTCTTAATTTTTATATCTACCTTGTCGGACCAATACCGACAAAACTGATTTCTAAAGAACTTAAACAAAACAATATGAAGAACCTTAAAATTCTCATTCTGGTGTTGATTCTATCAAAAACTGTTCTTGCCGGCGATCCATTTAAAGGATCAACCGCTGTTGTTAAATCCGGGTATATTTACCAGCATCAGGATGTTTCATTCCCAAGTTGCCATGCATCAACCATTACCGAAACTACGGAAGGATTGATTGCCGCATGGTTTGGAGGAACTGAAGAAAGAGACCCTGATGTTTGTATCTACGCATCGTCCAACATAAATGGAACCTGGAATAAACCAGTAATGGTTGCTGATGGGATCCAGAATGGAAAAAGATATCCTTGCTGGAACCCGGTACTATTCACAAAAGATAACGGAGAAATTGTACTTTATTATAAAGTGGGACCGGATCCGCGAAGTTGGTGGGGTCTATACAAAACATCGAAAGACAACGGGAAAACATGGTCTGTTGCAACCCAAATTCCAAATAATCTGCTTGGTCCGATTAAAAATAAGCCGATAAGGTTGCCAAACGGGAAAATATTGTATCCTACCAGTTTTGAGACACCGAAAGAATGGAATATCTACCTTGAAGCATCAGACCAAAATTTAAAAAACTGGCATAAAATCACAATTGACAACAATAAATTAAGTTCCATCCAGCCCACTATTTTAACTTATAAGAATGGTACTTTGCAATTACTTTGTCGAAGTAAAAACAAGAATATCAACGAATCATGGTCGAAAGATGGCGGTCAGACGTGGTCCGCTCTGACACCAACACAACTGCCCAATAACAATTCTGGAATTGATGCTGTCACACTTGCAGATGGACGACAAATACTTATTTTTAATCCCATTGTTAAAGGAAGAAATGAGTTAGCTGTAGCCGTTTCAGACGATGGGATCAACTGGAATGCAGCTGCATTGCTGGAAAACGACCCTGATTCCAATGCGGAATTCTCCTACCCGGCTGCAATTCAATCGAAGGACGGTCTAATTCATTTTACCTATACCTGGAACCGTAAATTAATCAAACATGTGGTTATAGATCCTTCAAACCTGAAAACCAAACCGATATTGAATGGCACCTGGCCAGAGGAATAAACACCTTTAAACATCAAAAAATCAGATAATGAGAATGATCAAGTTATTTTCACTTTTATTTCTGTTTGCTTCATTTAGTGGAATCGCCCAAACAAGGAATGCAAAAAAGGCAATTGTAAGCGAAGAGATCATTTTCCCGCTCCAGAATGAACATACACATGGGAGCAGCATTGTTATGTTGCCAAATGGCGACCTGCTTGCAGCATGGTTCCAGGGCAGCGGAGAACGCAGCGCTGATGATGTACGGATCATGGGAGCCAGGTTGAAAAAAGGACTAAAAACATGGACAACACCGTTTTTAATGGCTGATACCAAAGGAATACCCGATTGTAATCCGGTACTTTTTCTGAATCGAAAAGGCAAATTATACCTTTTTTGGGTTGCCGTTGTTGCCAACAAATGGGAAGATGCCATTTTAAGGTTCCGAACTACAACCATTTATAGTGGGAACGATGCCCCGGTTTGGGAATGGCAGGATAACATCTTCTTAAAACCCGATGACAATTTTGCAAAAGAGGTGGAAAAGCGGTTCAAAGAAATGCCCGAAAGTCAGGCAGGATGGGCCGGATATGCTCCACCATACGACAACATGATTAAAGAAGCAAGTAAAGATCTGCTAAAGCGAAGCCTTGGATGGATGACCCGGATCCACCCGATTACGCTCGAAAGTGGGAGAATTCTTTTGCCGCTTTATTCCGACGGCTTAAACTTTTCGATAGTTGCAATTTCAGACGACGAGGGAACAACCTGGAGGCCGGGCCTTCCAATTGTCGGTCGTGGTCCCATTCAACCTGCCCTTGCGGTTAAGAAAAACGGCGATATTGTTGCCTATATGCGCGATAGCGGTGATGCACCTGCACGTGTTCATAAAAGCACCTCAACCGATAACGGTGAATCATGGAGTGTTTCCCAAAAGACGGAGATTCCCAATGAAGCCAGTGTTGAACTTTGTGTTTTGAAAGATGGAAAATGGGTTTTTGTTGGGAATGACATCAATGATGGACGTTATCAATTATCACTTTACCTCTCGGATGATGAAGGTTCCACCTGGAAATGGAAGGAATTAATTGAATACGAACCTGATCACAAAGGAAGTTTTTCATATCCCTGTTTGATACAAACCAATGATGGACTTTTAAATATTTCTTATTCCTATTCAAAAGGAGAAAAAATGGAATCGATCAAACATGTTGTGATCGATCCAAAAAAGATAGCTCAGTAAATAACCACTAAAAAAAAAGGCATGATATCTGTTAATAAAAAATCACCCGGCATTTCTGAAGACAAGAATCTTTTTAATTTACTGTATTTCAATACTAAATTGAACCATTTTTTTATTTATCTAATGACGATGTTGGTATTATTTTCAGCTCCAAAAGTTCTAAGTGCACAGAAAACATGGGCTGATAAACTCGGATTTCCAGAAGGGAAAAAAGTATTGCTCCTTCACATGGACGATGCAGGAATGTGCCCGGAAGCCAATACTGCAGTAGAAAATTACATCGAAAAAGGTCATTTATCATCTGCAGCAGTGATGATGCCTTGCCTGAATGCCAAGTCAATGATCGAGTGGGCGAACAGCCATCCATCGGCCGACATCGGTGTTCACCTGACTTTAACGAGTGAATGGAAAAACTATCGATGGGGACCCGTATCCGACCCGAATAAAGTACCCGGTTTAGTTGATACGGATGGAAAATTCTACCACGAAGTTCCTGAAGTGGTTATGCATGCCTCTGCTAAAGAAGTGGAAACCGAAATCCGTGCTCAAATAGATAAGGCTATCGCACTGGGTCACAGACCGACCCACATTGACACACATATGGGAACACTTTATGGATCTGCAGAATACGTTAAAATATTTCTGAAAGTTGCTGAGGAATATCATATCCCGGCAAATGTAATCGATCTTTCGGTTCCGGAAGTGGCTGGCAAATTTAAACAACAGGGATATCCAATTAATGTTGATGTGATCAGAAATGTAGGAGAATACCGTTTACCCAAGTTAGATAATTTCACAAGTGTTCCGGAAGGATCGACTTACGAAATAAAACGGGCTAATTTTTTCAAAATTGTAAAAGCTCTAAATTCAGGATTAACTGAAATTATTTTTCATCCTGCCACGTTAACCGAAAATTTAAAAACCATCACTGGCACATGGCAGCAGCGTGTTTGGGAAAGCGAATTATTTGCCGATCCTATGGTTCACCAATTTTTTAAAGATGAGGGTATTGTCATCACAAATTGGAAAGAGATTATGAAAAGGTTTGAAGGAAAAAAATAATGAATGCCTCAAACCGGATCATTTCCATCGATGTATTCAGGGGATTGACCATTGCAGCTATGATCCTGGTAAATTACCCCGGATCGTACGAAAATACTTATGCCTTTCTTTTACACTCACACTGGAACGGAATTGCCCCTGCAGATTTCATTTTCCCCTTTTTCATTTTTATTGTTGGAGTTTCTATTTCGCTATCCTTTACCAAACAAATGAATGCCGGAAAACCCCGGAAAGAGATGGTGCAGAAAATCCTTATCCGGGCGCTCAAAATCTATATAATTGGTTTCTTCATTCATTATTTACCCAACTTTGATTTTAGTTTTTTTGATTTCTTCGGTGTATTGCAGCGGATTGCAATTGTTTATTCGGCTTGTGCCCTACTTTTTATATTCACTGGCTGGAAATCCCAAATTTATATCTTGGGTGGTATACTCGTAGGCTACTGGATTACAATATCCTTCATCCCAACGAACGATTTTGCAGCAGGGACATTGGAGCCTGGCAGGAATTTTGCCGCATGGTTCGACAGGCTGTTTTTTTCTGCTGACATGCTCGGGAAGAACGGGTGGAATTCTGAAGGATTATACAGTACCTTCCCGGCAATTGCTTCCGGAATAGCAGGAATGCTGGCTGGCCGCCTGGTCATTTCCAAAAAATTATCAGAGCGAACACTTATCTGGCTGTTTACCGGCGGTGCGTTTTTTGTAATTGCCGGAGCAATATGGGATTGGCAGTTTCACATCAATAAAAAGATTTGGACAAGCTCTTTTGTTCTCTATACCTCAGGCTGGGCATCCATCGTTTTAGCATTATCGCTTTGGCTGATTGATTTCATGGACTTTAAAAACAATGCAATTGCCCGCTGTGGTATTATCTTTGGCAGCAATGCAATCGCAATTTATGTGATGGCAGATGTTTTCGAAACCATTTACAAATACACACATATTCATGATCTTGTCTATATTGGCTTAACAGATATTGGTTTGACAGTACAAAATGCCTCATTGATCTGGGCTATTTTATCTGTGAGTTCCTGTTTCCTTGTGGCTTATTTGTTGTACTGGAAGAAAATATTTATCAAACTCTAATCCAACTTATTCATATGAAGACACATATCCTAATAGTTTCGATTTTAATATTTGGACTGAGTTCTTGCAAAAAGGACACTAAATCAGATTGGAAATTTTCAGGGAAAGACGGAGAAGTGAAAATCATCCAGCTCGATCCAACCCATAGTCACGCCGCTGCAGCTCAAAACGAGCAAATCGACCAGATAGATACAAATGTCTACGTTTATGCTCCTGACCGGAAAGAGTTGGAAGCTTATTTCGGGCAGATAAAATCATTCAATTCGAGAGAGAGTTGTCCCACCAGATGGAACGAAGTGGTTTACATCGGGAAGGATTTTCTCGAAAAGATGGTTCAGGAAAAGAGGGGAAATGTAGTTGTACTGGCTGGAAATAACCGGATTAAAATAGATTACATCGAGCATGCTGTTCAGGCAGGGATGAACGTGTTTTCGGATAAACCGATGGTAATCGATAAGGCCGGTTTCGAACGGTTAAAAAAAGCTTATGCAAGGGCGGAACAAAAAGGAATCCTGATGTTTGATATGATGACGGAACGTTATAGTCTGCTGCATAATGTTCAAAAATCGCTGATGATGGATTCCCTGTTTTTCGGGAAAATTCAAACTGGCACACCCGATCACCCGGCTATTTTTGAATCAAGCGTACACCATTTTTACAGAGGAGGAAAAGGCAACCGTCCTTCCTGGTTTTTCGATGTTTCACAACAAGGCGAAGGTATTGTCGATGTAACAACCCATCTTATAGATCTGACTTTCTGGAAAACTTTCCCTGATGAAACCATTGATTATATGAAGGATGTGAAAGTCTTATCAGCAAGACACTGGCCCGTTATTATCACCAGCCATGAATTTTCAACCGCTACATCGTTAACTGAAATACCAGCCTCTTTGAAACCATTTATGAAAGATACGATTTTGGAAGTATTTGCAAATGGATCAATTAACTACCAGGTAAAAGGTATTAATATTGGAGTGAGCGTTGAATGGCGTGCAGCAACACCAAAGGATGGAAATGATCTTCGGTATGCGTTAGCAGAAGGAACTAAAGCGACGTTGATAATTAAGCAGGAATACGGACATAAACGTCCTCTGCTTTATGTACAAAAGGGTCCGGATTTATCGGAAAATGAATTTCAAAGCAACCTTGTGCAGGCAGTTGCCCGCTTGCAAAAAATCTATCCCGAAATCTCCTTATCAAAAGAGTCAGAATCTACCGAAATTGTCATACCTTCGGATTTGGAATTATCACACGATCCAACTTTCAAAGTATTTCTGGGCTACCTTGTGAAAAGGGATATGCCTGAATGGGAAGTCCCGAATACTTTGGCAAAATACTATATTACAACCTCTGCTTTAGAAATGACAAAGGAAAAAAAGTAAATCTTTTAATCTTTAGATACGATGACAACCAGACGTGAATGTATCAAAAAAACAATTGCAGGATCAGCAATGCTTTCAATCGGAGGCATATTGCCGGGATTTAGTGCCAATAGCTATAACCGGATTATTGGGTCAAACGAACGGATCAGGCTTTCAGTCATTGGCGTAAACTCACGCGGTTATGCCCTCTCACAAAATTTCTCTAAACTCGGAGCTTGTGAAGTAATCCATATTTGCGATGTAGATTCAAGAGCCATCGAGAAATGCACCGCAAATATTGAAAAAATAACCGGGCACAAACCAACAGGATTTAAGGACTTCCGAAAATCACTTGAAAACAAGGATGTTGATGCGGTAGCTATTGCGACACCCGATCACTGGCATGCTCCGGCAGCCATGCTCGCAATGAAAGCCGGCAAACACGTATACCTCGAAAAACCCTGCAGTTATGCCCCGGCCGAAGGCGAAATGCTCGTTCAAGGCGCCTCCAAATACAAAAGTGTGATCCAGATGGGTAACCAACGCAGATCGTGGCCCAATGTAGCTCAAGGAATTAAGGAGCTTAAAGAAGGAGTGATTGGCAGGGTTTACTTTGCAAAAGGTTGGTATGCCAATAACCGTGCTTCTATTGGCATTGGTAAAGAAGCACCTGTCCCTACATGGCTGGACTGGGATTTGTGGCAAGGCCCAGCAAAGCGTAAAGCATTTAAAGACAACTATCTGCACTACAACTGGCATTGGTTTTGGCACTGGGGAACCGGCGAAGCGCTCAATAATGGAACCCATATGGCTGATCTGATGCGTTGGGGATTAGGTGTGGATTTTCCCACAAAAGTAAACTCTGCCGGAGGACGATACCGTTTTAAGGATGATTGGGAAACACCCGATACGCAGGTGATTAGCATGGAATTCGACAACAATACCGCGCTGACATGGGAAGGACGTAGTTGCAATCCTCATAACATAGAGGGAACAAGCGTGGGTGTTGTTTTCTATGGAGAGAAAGGAACGATGGTGATGCAAGGCGGTAACGATTATACAATAGTCGGCTTAGACAACAAAGTGATTAAAAATGTAAAAAGCGATGTTGAAATTGATTCTTCGAACCTTATGAATCCGGGAGAAAAACTTGATGCATTGCATCTTCAGAATTTTTTTGATGGGATCACAAAAGGTGAAGAGTTACATTCAGGTATTGACGGTGGACACAAAAGTACCTTACTAATGCAACTTGGAAATATTTCCCAGCGTACAGGACGCACCTTGGATATTGATTCAAAGAACGGACATATTTTGAACGACCCTGAAGCTGCGAAACTATGGTCACCTGACTATGAGAAGGGTTGGGAGATGACGCTTTAGAAAAGCATTACATTCAGCAGTTGCTGTATCATTAACCTAAAAAGGATAAATAATGGTAGGACAAGAATTCCGGAACGCATTGCGCACAGGGAAAACAGTTTATGGAACCTTGATAACATCTTCATCTCCAAAGATGTTCGATTTAACGATCCATCTTGGTCTCGACTTTGTTTTCTTATGCGATGAGCACGTTGCATACAATCCCGAAACATTGAGCTGGATGTGCAGGGCCTACAAAGCAGCGGGGATCAATCCTGTTGTTCGCATTTTGGAACCCGATCCATTCCTGGCGACCCAGGCATTGGATGCCGGTGCCGGAGCCATCCTTGTCCCTTACGTGGAAAATATTGAAGATGTTTACAACCTGGTCGGCGCTGTCAAATATCGACCGCTGAAGGGAAAAAAGCTAAAGAAAATTTTATATGGCGAAGAAAAACCTTCCGCAGAACTCGAGGCCTACCTAAGGAACCAAAATAAAAACAATACGCTTCTTTTAAATATCGAAAGCCCCACCGGAGTGCAGAATATGGAACCGTTTTTTTCAGTTCAATCGGTTGATGGCCCTGGTGTAGATGGTATCGTTATTGGTCCTCATGATCTGTCTACCTCGTACGAAATGCCTGAAAAATACCGCAGTCAGGAGTTCCTTGATCTGAGCTGTGGAATCATTAAGAAAGCCAGAGATTTGGGTGTTGCTGTAGGAGGCCATAACGGCTCAAGAGGCAGCCTCGACCTACAGATGGAGTGGGCAAAGGCAGGGGCAACTATTATTCTGCACAGTTCCGATATGTTTCTTTTTGCAGATAAATTGGAGGATGACCTGAATCGGCTACGTGAACTGAAAGGAGAAAAGACAAACACCAATCGGTCAGGCGATAGCATATAAAACCAACAACTGATACTTATGAAAACGCGAAGATCTTTTATTAAAGCCATTGGAGCAGGTACAACCTTATCTGCCTTGGCTTTAACCACAACAGGAAAAACCACTGCCTTATTTCTAAACGAGGGTTTTCAAGTGGACAAACCGATTCGAATAGGGATAATCGGTGCAGAAAATTCACATACAATAGGTTATGGAAAGCTTTTCAATATTGATAAAAAATTTCCCGGAGTGGAGGTAAAATACGTCTGGGGCGAAACAGAAGAATTTGCCAAAATAGCGATGGAGAAAGGCCAGATCCCCAATATGGTGAAAGACCCGCTCGAAATGCTGGGCAAGATCGACGCATTAATTGTTGATCACCGTCATGCCAAATATCACCTGAAGGCAGCTGAACCTTTTGTTAAGGCTGGGATTCCGACCTTTATCGATAAACCATTTTGCTACAGGGTTTCAGAAGGAAAGGAATTTCTCGAAATGGCCCGCCGTGTGGGAACGCCCGTGTCATCCTATAGTTCAGAAGCACATAAAGATGGAACATTTGACGTCAAAAAACAGGTTGAAACGATGGGTGCCATTAGCCACGTAACAATCAGCGGACCTGCCGATCTTGAATCACCTTATGGCGGTGTTTTCTTTTACGGTATTCATATGGTTCAACCACTTATGTATATTTTCGGAGATAACATCCGAAGAGTCAGGGTTACCCGAAGTGGAAAAAACACCACTGCAACTCTCGTTTTCGGAAATGAAATGCTGGCAACACTTATCTTTAAAACCCTCTCATATGGCTGGAGGACATTTGCCGAGACCAAAGAAGGAACTGTTGAGCTTAAATCACGCATCGAAGACAGTGTTCCAGGGAAAAACTATACCGACATGGTCGAAATGTTCAGGACTGGAAAAGAACCACTTGCACATGAAAGCATCCTGAAATGCATCGCCGTTCTTGAAGCGCTTGAAAGGTCAGGGACTAATGAAAAATGGGAAGAGGTAAAAATGTGAACTCAAAAAATAGGAGAATGAGGTACTTTTTAGAAAATTCGTTTCAAAAATTATTAGCTATTATTTTGATGGTAACCATTAACGTTTCATATGCCCAGACCAGAATAGAAGGATTGTTATATCTTGATAACAAGCCTGTTTCCATTGAGATACAAGATGGTAAGATCTTAAGTGTTCAGCCGATTGACAAGTTATCGGATGAGCGCCATCCCCTTTTCATTGCACCTGGACTGATCGACAACCAGGTGAACGGCTTTGCTGGTGTTTCCTTTTGCTTTGGCGGTGGCGAATTAAATAAGGAAGGCATCCTGAAAGCAACCCGCGAATTGTGGAAAAAAGGAGTAACCACCTACTTACCGACGCTTACAACTAATAGTAAAGATGTTCTGCTCCGTAATTTTGCACTTCTGGCAGGCTCAAAAAATAATGAAGCATTGTATGGATCCATTGCCGGCTACCATCTTGAAGGTCCCTATATTTCACCTGAGGACGGTTACCGTGGAGCCCATCCGCTCAAATATGTGCATAAACCCGATTGGAAGGAATTCATGGAATTCTACGAAGCTTCGGGCCGGAACATTCTGACAATCACAATTGCACCCGAACTTGAAGGAGCAATGGAATTCATTCGAAAATGCTCAGCAATGGGTATCACTGTTGCGATCGGCCATCACAATGCGCCCAAAGCGATCATTGACGAGGCGGTTATGAACGGAGCAAAAATTGCAACCCACCTTGGGAATGGTTGTGCCAATATGATCAACCGGCATAACAATCCTTTGTGGCCCCAACTGGCCAATGACCAATTGATGGCCAGCCTCATTTGTGATGGATTCCATCTGCGCGATGAAGAGATCACAGTGTTTTACAAAGTGAAAGGCCCTGATAAAACGATTATCACATCAGACGTTACAAGTTTTGCATCATTGCCTCCGGGAGAATACAAAAATGAGGAGGGTGAAACAATCGAATTAACAAAGGAAGGGATGCTCCGCTACCCGGCACAAAATGTACTGTATGGTTCAGCATCACCCATCTCGAGAGGCGTAACGCACATCATGAAGGTAACCGGTTGTTCTTTAGGTGAAGCCATTCAAATGGCAAGTACAAACCCTGCCAGACTTTATGGATTAACCGATCGCGGAAGCATCGAACCTGGCAAACGTGCCGACCTAATCCTTTTTGAATTAGGAGATTCAGAATTAACGATCAGGAAAACCTATGTTGCCGGAAATCTGGTTTATGACAGTTCAAAATAAAGAATTACTAAAATGAATGTAGTAAAAGAAACCATTGGTAATTATCGCTACCGAATTCTTGCACTGGTGTTTATGGCCACAACGATCAACTACTTCGACCGCAGTATTGTTGGCGTGATGGCTCCAACACTGCAAAAACTATTTGACTGGTCGAATAAAGACTATGCCGCCATCATGGTTTCCTTTAAAATTGCTTATGGAATAGGATTGTTGTTCATGGGGAGTATCATTGACAAACTTGGTACAAAAATAGGATATACGATTTCAATTGTAATATGGAGTGTATTCGGAATGTTGCACGCTGCCATCCGACCGGCTTTTAGTTTAATCGGGTTTATTGTGGCGCGTTTCGGACTTGGAATTGGGGAGTCGGGGAATTTCCCGGCTGCCATAAAAACAGTCGCCGAGTGGTTTCCCAAAAAGGACAGGGCATTTGCCACAGGTATCTTTGACGCATCAACAAGCGTAGGGGCAATCTTAGCCCCGTTTGTTGTAGGTGCAATTGTTTCTGTTGAAGGAGATAACTGGCAAATACCTTTTCTTTTCACAGGAGTATTAAGTGCACTATGGGTATTTCTATGGTTGAGAACTTATCAAAAACCGGAGGTGCATCCAAAACTATCAAAAGCAGAGTTAGAGTATATTAACAGCGATTCCGAAGAGGAGACATCAGAAAAAATCCCATGGTTAAAACTGCTGCCCAAACGGGAGACCTGGGCCTTCTCTTTAACGACAATAACTGATGGTGTTTGGTGGTTTTATCTATTCTGGGGCGCCAAATTCCTTGCCGAGCAGTTTGGAGTAGACATTAAGAACATTGGATTGCCTTTCCTGATCATCTTTGTGATGGCTGATGCAGGCAGTCTTATCGGCGGATATACTTCCGGCGCACTGATAAAGAAAGGATGGTCAATCAACAAAGCACGGAAAGTAACCATGCTGGTTTGTGCAATCATTATTTTACCTGTATCCTTTGTTCCGGTGATTACCAGCAAATGGCTTGCCGTCTTTTTAATCGGACTTGGCGCTGCGGGACATCAGTCGTGGTCGATAAACAGTTACACACTGGTTCCGGATGTATTCCCTAAAAAAGCAATCGCCTCAGTGATAGGAATCGGAAAAATGATTGGTGTGGCCGTCGCGATAATCGCAGATATTGCCCTGGGAGCAGTATTGGATACCGCCAATAACTCGGGTTATTTCTGGGCATTTGTAATCGCGGGTTCGTCCTACCTTGTTATTCTTGTCTTTGTTCATTTATTGATGCCAAAGATGACCCCGCTGGATGACAAACTGAATTATATACACATTAAACCAACTATTTAACACATACAGAATATGGAAATCGTTCTATCAGATACCAAACAATTGCTTGGGTTAAAGGCCGCGAACAGGGGTACCGAACTCATTCGCAAGGCAATTCGACTCAACGGGAAAGCAAATATAATCGTTGCGACGGGAGCATCCCAGTTTGAAATGCTGAACGAGCTCGTAAAAGAGGATATCGACTGGTCTTTAGTAACCGCTTTTCACCTCGATGAATACATCGGAATCTCCGAAAATCACCCGGCATCCTTCCGTAAATATCTCAAGGAAAGGTTTGTGGATCTTATTCCCCTAAAGGAGTTTAACTATGTAAATGGTGAAACAGATCCATCTGGTGAATGCGTCCGGCTGGGGAAATTAATCAGCGAACATCCGATTGATGTCGCCTTTATAGGTATAGGTGAGAACGGACACCTGGCATTTAACGATCCTCCGGCAGATTTCGAAACTGAAGAGCCTTATATTGTTGTAAAACTGAACGAAGCCTGCCGCCGCCAACAATTGGGTGAAGGATGGTTTCCAACGATTAACGATGTTCCCGAAAAAGCAATCAGTATGTCAATCAGGCAGATTATGAAATCCAAAGCCATTATCTGTACCGTTCCTGACGAAAGAAAGGCGACCGCTGTTCACGATACCATATTGAATGAAATTTCTACTGCATGTCCGGCAACCATTCTGCGAACACATACTAATGCGGTTTTGCTTTTAGATCTTGCAGCTGCATCATTGGTCCGTGAAATGATTTGAGAATATTAAAGCCTAAAGAGTTAATATTTATGCGACAAATTCCCCAAATCTCCATCATGATTCTTAAATTTGATACTTAATATTATTGGTGGTAATTTTATAAACCAACCTGTAAATGACGCGTACCGAAGCAGAGGTAAAACTGCAACTTTTGTTTGGTTTTCAGCATTTTCATGATTTACAATGGCAGGTAATTGAACAATTATTTGCTGGGAAAAGGATCCTGTTGATCGAAAAAACAGGCTTCGGAAAATCGTTGTGCTTTCAATTTCCTGCCACTCAGTTAAACGGAATCACAATTGTGTTCTCTCCTCTTATCGCGCTGATGCGTGATCAGGTGCGCAGCATGTTGGAGAAAGGAATCCGGGTGGCAGCGATCAATTCCAATCAGGACGATGAACAGAACGCAGCCATTATTGAACAAGCGCAGAATAATCAACTCGATATTCTCTATATTGCCCCTGAACGCATGGAAAATGCAGCATGGATTACAGCTTCCCGAAGCATGAAAATTGCAATGGTGGTAATCGATGAAGCACACTGTATTTCGATATGGGGTCAAAGTTTCAGACCCAATTACCGGAGAATTGTAAACCTGGTGAAACTGTTACCGAAGAACTTCCCTGTTCTGGCGGCCACTGCCACAGCTACGCCGAGGGTACAGGCCGATATAATTGAACAGGTCGGTTCCGATTTAATCCCGCTTAGGGGGCAGCTATTACGATTCAATCTTGGTTTATTTGTAGTGCATGTTCAAACCGAAGATGAAAAGTTTTTTTGGCTGGCCGAATATTTACCCAAACTATCCAAACCTGGAATTATTTATACCGGAACCCAGGCCAATACCGATATTTTTTCGAACTGGCTCCATTTTCTGGGCTTCAATTCAGCAGCTTACAGTGGCAGGTTAGATGCAGACTCGCGTATCCGAATTGAACAGGGCTTTAATACCAATCAATACGATTGTGTGGTTGCTACAAATGCATTGGGCATGGGAATTGACAAGCCGGATATTCGTTTTATTATTCACACTCAAATCACTCAGTCACCGATTCATTATTATCAGGAAATTGGCCGTGCCGGCAGAGACAACAAGAAAGCATTTGCCATACTTTTGTATAACCCAAATGAGGATCTGCAATTACCACGAAGTTTCATTGAGGGAAGTAAACCATCTTTAGATAAATACGGGAAGGTGATTGCAGCAACAAAAAAGGCCTTATTGGGCAGAAATGAAATTATTAAAGCCACGAACCTCAAGCAAACACAGGTGAATGTTATTTTGGCAGATTTGATAGAACAGGGGATTATCCATGAACTTCAGGACAAATGCAAAAAGTATTTTTACAATCCCGATGCTCCTGAATTAGACCTATGGGCTTTTGATTTATTGCGCCAGATTCAATATGAAGAATTAGCAAAAATGATCGAATATACCAACATCCAATCGTGCCGGATGCAGTACCTGTGTAGTTATCTTGGCGATATTCATCAAAATACATGTGGAATTTGCGATAATGACAGAAATCGTCAGGTAAACATTACATCAACTGACATCTTAACAGCTAAATTGCATGAATTCAGGGAGACATACTTCCCGTTGTTAGAAGTTGAAACACAGAGGAGCAGAATAGTAAATGGAGTTGCGGCTTCTTATTATGGTATTTCAAATGTTGGAGCAGCGTTGCATCATTCAAAATACGAAAGTGGCGGCGACTTCCCCGATTGGCTGCTTGGTTTGACCCTTAGGGCCTATCGCAAACACTATGAAAAAGGTGATTTTGATTTGATACTTTATGTACCACCAACAGAATCAGGGGATCTGGTAAGAAATTTCGCAGAGAAGATTTCTGCTGCTCTTAATATTCCAATATCTCATAAACTCTTGAAAAATTTGCCAACTTTACCGCAAAAGATGTTTCATAGTGGGATATTAAAGAAAGACAATGTTAAAAATAAATTTGCATACGAATCACCGGATGACATTGCAGGTAAAAAAATTCTGTTAATAGATGATATTTTTGATAGCGGCAATACAATCAAGGAGATCGGTCAGTATTTAACCAATATCGGAGCAGAACTGATTGCTCCACTCGCGATTGCCAGGACTTTAGGAGGTGATATTTAAAAACCAATTAGCATGAATAGTTACATTGAAAATACCTACTGGATTTCAATTGCTCATTTACCAAAATGGCATACCGAAAGAATTAATCGGCTGATAATAGAGATTATCCATGAGAATAAACTGTCGTGGGTTGATTTCTTTGAACTTGAGAAAAATGGGTGGAGGGAGCTATTTGCATTTACAGCTAAGGAGCTGACAGATTTGGAAGATGCAAAAAATGATCTCCCCCGCATTGCATTTATTGCAGAACAATTACAAAATGAAGGCTTTCAGATTATACCAATCAATTCTCCCGATTATCCAACAGTATTGAAAGAAAACTTAAAGATAAAAAGCAGTCCCCCGATACTCTACATTAAAGGTCGAAGCGGGTTGCTGCAAGAAGATCCGGTGGCCATTGTGGGTTCCAGAAACGCTGGTCAAGCCGCACTGAATTTTACAGATCAGGTAGCTAAGAGATTAGCCAGAGAATTGAAGGTTGTCGTAAGCGGTTTTGCCAAAGGAGTTGATAAGCAGGCATTGGACAGCACAATTGAAGCTCACGGGAAAAGCATTATCGTTTTGCCTCAGGGAATACTCACATTCAATTCAGGTTTTAAAAAATACTATGAGCCCATTGTAAACGGAAATGTTCTTGTATTGAGTACTTTTTTCCCAAAAGCCGGATGGGATGTCGGATTTGCGATGGCGCGAAATGCCTATATCTATGGATTGGCAAAAGAGATATATGTGGCAGAGACTGATAATAAAGGTGGTACATGGGAAGGAGCCATGGATGGTTTGCAAAAACAACGAAAGATTTATGTAAGAGAGCCGGAACCAAAAGAAGTGAATTCAAACCTTAAACTAATTGAATTTGGAGCAATCCCCGTTAACAATGAAGGTGTACTAATTGATTTCAAGACGACTCCTGCTAAAAATTTATTTGAAGAGCAATTAGAAAAAAATGAATTAAATGAGTCAGGTACAAAATACAAGAATGCTCCAGAAAATGTTGAAGAAGAAATTATTGAACTGCTCAAAAAAGAAAACTACACTACAAGGGAGATTATTTTGTCATTGAAACTGGATTGGGACAGTCGTAAATTAACAAGTTTTCTGAAAAAAAACCCAAATATCAAGGTTATCGCAGGAAAACAGACAAAATATGGTTTGACTAATACTGTCAATCTTAAGCTCTTCTAATAAATTAATAAAAACGAATAAGATATGTATTTATTTTTTGACACCGAAACGACGGGATTGCCCAGAAACTATAAAGCACCTGTTTCGGATCTGAACAACTGGCCGCGTCTGGTTCAATTAGCTTATCATCTCTATGACGATGAAGGGAACAAAATTTCGGAGGGCGACCATATTATTAAACCCGAAGGATTTACAATTCCGATTGAAGCATCGCGGATTCACGGGATATCGACTGAAAGGGCAAACCTGGAAGGAATCTCTCTTCTGACTGTTTTGCAGGCCTTTCAAGCGCTAATCGATCAGGCAGATTATCTTGTTGCCCACAACATGAGCTTTGACGAAAAAATAGTGGGTGCTGAATTTTTGAGAAATAAGATGCAAGATAGTCTGGTATCCAAAAGAAAGATTTGCACGATGCAAAGCACTACAAATTTCTGTGCAATCCCGGGGCCGTACGGCTACAAGTGGCCAAAACTCTCAGAGTTGCATTACAAACTTTTCAGGACAGGTTTCGAAGAGGCACACAATGCATCGGTGGATATCAATGCTACTGCACGATGTTTTTGGGAATTAAAAAGACTTGGTAAGATTTGAAAAAATAGCCGTGTGATTGTCCAAATATTGAACAATCACACGGCTTTTAACTTTTTTATTTGAGCCGTTTTAAAGTGTATAGTTGATCTTGTACTTTCCACTTTTGACTGCAACGACAGCGCTTTTTTCTCCTGAAAGCTCGTATTCTTTCCCGTCCAAACTGTATTTTTTGATTCCTGAAGGAATTACAACTCCGGCTTCACTGCCAACAGGGATTTCGACATTCAGTTCCATTACCTTTTCCTTTAATTCCCAGTTGACAACAAGCTTCCCGTAAGGAGTTTCCTTAAATGTTTTGGCCCAGGTTATTCCCTCTGGTATTTGGGGTTGAATGAGCACCTGGCGGTAGGCCGGAACATTTTCAGCAGAGCGGATTCCTCCCACCGCCTGGTAAAACCACGAGCCGACACCATTGTAGCAATTATGAATCCGGCTCCGGTCCCCATTCCAATGTTCCCAGGTAGTTGTGGCGCCATTTTCAATCATGTACAAATAGCCCGGATAATCTTTCTTTTTCAGCATTGAATACATCAGGTCGGCCGACTGGGTTTTAACCGACCATTCCGTCAGGACTGGAATTCCGACGAGCCCGCAGGCAAAATGCCCTCCGCGATTGGTTGTAGTTTCGTTGAACAGACTTTTTGTAACTGATGCGATCAATTCTTCCGGAACAACACCTGCCAGCAATGGGTAAGCAAGATCGATCTGGGTAGCTGTGGCATAGGTATTTTTGGATGAATCGAAATAGCTTTTGTGGATCTGTTTCTGAAGCTGATCCTTTTTCTGTGAATACAATCCTGCATCGTCGGTTTTTCCAAGCACCTTCGCTATTTTCTGCATGTTATCGTAGCAAACCGCAACGAAACAATTGTTTACCAGGTCAACTGAAGCTTCCGCCTTTTGATCGATTCCTGTTGGCGTGGCCCAGTCGCCCAGGTACCATCCTCTGTAGTCGGTATCAGGCCAGGGTTTCAGCAAACCATCAACCGTATATTTATCCACATATTGCAACCATTTTTGCATGGTAGGGTAATATTTTTCAAGAATAGCTTCATCACCATAGTTCAGATAGGTTTTCCACGAAGCCGTGATGATAAAGCCACACCAGTACGGGCCTCCACCTGCCTTATACGGGTTGGGTGCAGTATGAGGCATCCCGCCATCATCGCGGACACAGTCTGCCCATGCCTGCAACCAATTCGCATACAAAGGATTCAGATTAAACATGGTTTGTGCCGTTTCTGTAGAGGCATTTCCGTCGCCACCATAACCCAGGCGTTCAATCGTTGGACAATCGACCAGATCGCCGCCAATACTAAGGCATTGCAGCGTGTAAAAAATCATGTCGTGGATCTTATTCATTTCCGGATCGGAACACTGAAACCCTGAAGCCTGCTCAAAACCGGTATGAATGAGATAAGCTTTAATTGATTCGGCGGAAGGAGCTTCCTGTAGTTTTGAAATCCGGATATACCTGAATCCATGATAGTTGAATTTATTTTTGAAAACTTCAGAACCTTCTCCGGAAGCAATGTAACGGTCGGTTTGCTTCTGATCGGCGAACTTCCCTTTATCATCCAGATGATCAGAATACTCCAAAACGATTTCCTGCGATTTTTGCAGTTTTGCAAAATTGATTTCGATCCAGCCGGTCAGGGTTTTTCCCATGTCGATCAGAAATGTATCTTTAGCAATGGACCGTATTTCTATAGGTTTTATTGTTTCTGCAATGCGGTTCACCTCCACCATTTGAGGACTTACTTCATAGTCGGGAGCCGAAATTACCGAAACCGGGCTCCAGTTTTTACCATCCATTCCTTCAGCAGACAAATCATTTATTGCCAACGAGCCATCCACAATTTCACCGCCAAACTGATGAGGCTGCCAACTGCCATGCCGTGTGTAACTGCTCTTTCGTCCAACCCAGGAAGCATCTGTTGAAAGGATAATGTCCCGCCTGTTTTCAGACAGCTTTTCTAACTGGGCTTTCACCAGAGGACCATTGTGAACGACTCCAGGCAAACCTTTAGTATACCAACCACTTGCAAGCCATAAAACGATGTCATTTTGACCCTTCTTCACCAACTTCGAAACATCGTAAGTGATCGCCCATGAGCGTTTGTCGAATTGTGAAACGGCCGGGGAAAGAACTCCGTCACCCACTTTTTGACCATTCAAATATACTTCATGGTATCCCAGCGAATTTACATACAAAAGCAATTTCCCATTCGTATCATTCACATCGAACGATTTTTTCAACTGGGGGCATTCGTTGTAACCTGCAGGAGTCGGAAACCCAATATAGGAGGCATGCCATTCATCCTTATTTAATAGCCCGATGCTGAAATTGCAAACCGGACTCCATGACGAAACGTTCCCTGCTTCATCCCATATCCTGACCTTCCAATAAGCAGACGTACCTGAACCGAGCACTTTCCCTTGGTAAGGAACCATAATACTTACTGAAGATTCAGACTTTCCGGAGTCCCAGAGATCAGCCTGATCCTTATCAAGCAGTGAAGGGTCGCTTGCAACCAATACCTGAAAGGCCTTTTGTTCAGTCGCGTTTTTGTTACTCAGAATTTCCCAGCTAAATCGAGGCACCGTTTTATCAATCCCCAAAGGATTTTGGAGGTTTTCGCACTTCAGTTCATAAACATTTAGGTTTCCTTCCGGGGCGCATCCCCAAAGGCAGAAAACAAAGGCAATACAAGCAATTACGAGTGATGACTTCATGTTATTTTTTAGTTTTAGTTAATCTTCTTTCTCCTCTTTCCCGCTGTATTTCTTTGGGTACAATTCATTTCCTTTCATTGCAAACCAGATGATCCGGTTAAACAGATCATCATCTCCCTGGTCGATATGGTCAAATTGAGGTTCCATACTTTTACGGGCATAGTAGAGTGCGGCCCCTTTTAATTCAGCCAGACTCTTATTCATTTCATTTAAAGGGATTTCATTGGGAACTGAATAGAAGGGGGAGAAATCGGGAGTCGACGAAAAACAGTTGAACATGGGCATGGCCGTAGCATCGCTGATGTTCATAGGCGGGATTCCCAGTATCTGTTCGATGGTTCGTAACAAAGACACCTGGTTATAATTCGTTCGGATCGTTTGCTTTAGTCTCGAATAAGGACTTACAACTGCGCCAACAGTCCGGTAAGCTGATACATGATCCCAGCCATCCTGCGAATCATCTTCGGTTATAAAAATTGCAGTGTTTTTCCAGAAACGGCTTTTTGAGATGGCTTCGATGATTTGACCAAGCGCAAGATCGTTATCAGCCACAAAGGCACGCGGTGTAGGTAAACCGGGGCGGGTTCCGGTGGTATGGTCATTTGAAAGGGCCATCACCATAAGTTCAGGCCACTGGTCCCCTTCCATTTTATCATAGGCATTCAACTCATCTATAAATGCTTTTGCCCTGAGTATATCCGGAATATGATGATCATCGGAGCTCGGAAAATTCTGACTTAAAATATTTTCAACAGGCTTAATGGTCGTCTTATTTTCGAAACTGAACTTTTCTCCTTTTAGGAATCCCTCATAGATAGAGGTCCAGTTCAGACTTTTATCGAATTCAACATCACACGCTTCTCCGTAAATACGCACACTTTTCCCGGCCCTCATCGCATTGTCCCAGATAAAACCGGTTGGTGCATAAACGAGTGCATCCGTCTGAACATGCGGATAACTTCTGATCCATGCCCGGACATTTTTCTCAACATAATCGGTAACAATACCCATATCAGTCCATTGATGACCTTCAGCAGAGCATTTCCCCGATGCATAATAATTGTCTAACAGCAAAAATTCATCTACGATTTTATGGGTATTCGGTGTGACTTTCTTTCCAAAAGTACAAAGGGTTGAATCTCCGTCTCCGGCTTTTACATCTCCAAGTATCTGATCATAGGTTCTGTTCTCTTTGATAATATAAACCACATGTTTAAATACAGATGGTTCTCCAATCCTGAAAGGAACCGGAACCGGCGCTGCATTTTTCCGGGGTAACTTTTCGGTGAGTGCCAACCTGAAAAACTGATTGCTCTTTTCTACTTTCCCGGTATACTTCTGTAACGTTGATTTTTCCGGTACCGGGATTGCCGAAACCGATGCCATTAGCCTGTGAGAATTATAATTGGCCTTCCCTGTTTTTTCAGAAACAGTAGGAATTCTTGATCCTTCAGCCTCAATATTGGCAACAAACAAAAGGCTATCCCGGTAAATGGCAATTCCTCCCGGATAAGCGCCTGTTGGTATAAAGCCGGAGACTTTACTCTTATTTTCAGTAGCGGTGGCAGAAGAGAGTTTCCCAAGTCGGACAACAGCCAATGCATTATCCATCCCATTTGCAACATAGAGCGTTCCACCTTCACTGTTAATAGCCAGACCATTTGGAGAATCACCGAAATAGTCATTATTATCGGGTGATAACCTTACAGAGATTTGTTCACTCACCTCATCCGTTCCGGTATTGATCACAGAAACCATATCACTGTTCGCATTAGCTACAAAAATGAATTTCTGATCCTTGCTGGCAACAATATCGTTGGGATGCAAACCCACCTTAATCTCTATTAAAGGTTTGCCCGTGAGGGGATCCAGAACCAGCACAGTGCCTTCGCGGGTTGCTCCGGTCAGTGGATCAACTTTAGCTAATCCCCATGGCACACCAGCCACATCGGCATCACCTTTGTCGGGAACCGATCCAGCCCAGTTGGTGACATACAGCTTTCCATTTGCAGCCGCAATCCCAAAAGGCGCGACACCTGCCGGGGCAGACCAAATTGTCTTACCTGTTTTAATATCAAGCTTCTCAACAGTATTGTTGCCATTTAGTACAACGTAAAGTACCAGTGAACCTGCTTCCACGGCCACGAGCACTTCATTCGGTAAGGCCGCTTGAGCAGGTTTTACAGTTTCAAACGAAAATGTTTTTAAAACACTGATTTTCTTTTCGTTCCAGGCAGCCTGAACAACAACCGACTTGGTTTTCCCCCATGCACTCCAGTAAAGTTCATATCCATCAGCTGTTTTGCCCCACGAAATACCGGAATAGGTATTCATCAGGCCATCATTCGCAAAATGGCTTTTCAGCACGAAACGGCTTGCGATTTTCTTCGTCACCGGGTTGATAATAACAACTGAATAGCGTCCTTCAACAGCGATCCATTTTCCATCAGGCGAAAGAGAACAATCGAGGGCGTGGTTCTCGAGTTCTTTATCACCGAAATAGATCTGTTCGCCTGCCGGATCAACCCATTTGTTATAAGGCATTAAAACTGGCAGATCACTTCCTGTGAGGGTACTGTTCTCGTAGGAACTCATGTATTTCTGCTGCTGCTTCAGCGATCTCTTCGATTGCGAAAACGACTGGTTTACGGCTATCAGCGCAGTAAAAATTAAAATCAGAAATAGTTTATTTTCCATCTGAAAAGAGATAATAGTTTAATAACTAAATGGGGCCTAAATATAATAAAAGGACTTTTGGATGTTTCAACTTTGGTATTCCAAAGATAGTTTTAATGTAAAGAAAAAACGTCCCAATTCCAGAAAAACCAGGAAAGTGATCACTGATTTGACAACTATACGCTGCGATTGTAACATCCAAGCCTTCTTTCACGTACGAACTTTTTATTTTAATTTCAGATGTTCCTCAGTTTAAATTGCCTTTCTTTGACTCAATTAAGAATATATACTATGCGCCACTTAATAATTATTTGCTCAATTGTTCTTTTATTTGCATCCTGCAGTACAGAAGAACTTACCACAAACTCAAATGAATCAGTCGCTTATGCCAATGTGGAATTTGGAAGTGATCCCCTACAAAAGATGGACATTTTTCTGCCGGCAGGAAGAACTGTTAATACTACAAAAACCATCGTAATTATTCATGGAGGCTCATGGACAAGTGGCGATAAATCAGAAATGACGGCGGTTGTAGATTCTCTGAAAAAACGATTGTCGAATTATGCGTTTATCAACCTGAACTATCGCCTTGCAGTCAATAATACGATCAATGTTTTCCCGGCACAGGAACATGATGTAAAAACAGCCATTGAATTTTATCTCGGCAAATCTTCCACCTATGAAATCTCGAAGGATATCATTGTTTTAGGGGCCAGTGCCGGAGCTCATCTGGCAATGCTTCACAGCTATAAAAACGATCCTAACAAACATGTAAAAGCGGTGATTGACCTTTTTGGACCAACCGATCTTGTCGCAGCATGGAACGAAGGTTTCCTTTATCAGCTTGCATTAATGGCTGCAACAGGCAAAACCTATGATCTGGATCATGCCATTTATACCCAATCGAGTCCCGTAAATTTTATCAATGCCCAAAGTCCGCCTACAATTGCGTTGCAGGGCGGAATGGATTTTATTGTTACCCCAGCTCAAACCAACATCCTGATTGTCAAATTGAATTCGATGGGTGTTTCGAATCAACTGATATTTTATCCCAATGAAGGACACGGATTTTCGCAGGCAAATAATACCGATGCCATTACCAAGGCCCTGATATTCATTGCAAAATATGTGAAATAGCGACTGGCTTAATAAAAAATACAATTGAAAAAAAATTTCGCAAAACATGATTTTATTTTTCAGGAATGTATAATTTTAGACGCAAATCTTTATTAACTAATAAATAATCAAACAAATGAGAGCTATTCAATTTCTATTTGCAGTTGCGTTGATTTCGGTGTCGGTCACATCGTGTAAAGAAAAGCCAAAAACAGAACCGGTAGTACCTGTTCAAAAAACGGATCTAAGTGAATACCTGGGTCAATGGACCATTGATGTTCAGGGTGGTGGCGTCAGCTGGCTGGAAGTACGCCAGGAAAAAGATTACCTCGATGCTGACCTTTTGTGGATTGGCGGAAGTGTATTGCCCGTTGCCAATGTTTACCTTGATAATGATCACAACCTGATCGTTACACGCATTGATAATGTTGTGCGCACGAAGGATGAAAAAGGAACTCC
>JBBRZE010000009.1:0-92279 GCA_038236995.1 Bacteroidales bacterium
CAATTTGAACTGAACCCAAATCAGTCCATTTGAACTGTATTCAATTTGAACGGAACCCAAATCAGTCCATTTGAACTGTATTCAATTTGAACGGAACCCAAATCAGTCCATTTGAACTGTATTCAATTTGAATGGAACCCAAATCAGTCCATTTGAACTGTATTCAATTTGAATGGAACCCAAATCAGTCCATTTGGACTGTATTCAATTTGAACGGAACCCAAATCAGTATGTTTGGACTGTATTCAATTTGAATGGAACCAAAATCAGTCCATTTGGGTATTTTTAATAAGAATGAAAGATACATGGTCAGTTGTCTGAATGCTTCAACAATTTAAAGAACGAATCAACAAGTAAGAAAGGTGGAATGTGTTTAACAAGAGTACTATCTGTTAGATTATATACCAAAGTTATGTACATATTCTGAAACTTCAAACTATTTTTTAAACTATTTTTAAAAATAATTGAAAATATTTTAAAAATCCGCATAAATAGTAGGATTCCGCGCAAGGATTGGGGTATGAGCGGATTAAAAATTACTTTTGGAGGGATAGTAAAACAGGGGATTTAGGAAAAACAACAATAAAAGTAAGCCGTATTTATTGCATTTTATTCTTAATTTCTTCTTTTATGCGAGGCAACAGACTGAGAAGAGAATTTGTGTTGATTATATTTCATTCCCGGTTATAGATTAACATTCTCAAAATAAGCTAAATTTCTTCTTATCATCGATATATCTGAATACATTTTAATCAGCATAAACACACCAAAAAGCGGGATGAAATAAGCAAATAAATACCAATACGGATTTATTCCCTGGCTTTGAAAGATCGCTCCGACCATCACCAGAATTGCAGGTATTCCGGTAATATATAGTCTTCTTGATTTTGAATTTAACTTCAATACAGAAAGCTGTAAATCAGCATTTAACGCTTCATTAAATCCGCCTTTTATATTCCTGATTTTTCTCAAATGTTTTTTCAACAGGAATTCAATAAACAAATACGGATTATATACATTCGCAGCCATCACAACAAACACTATAAGAGCCGATTTTGCCCAGGATAAATAATAAGGCTCAATTTTTAAAACAGCCATTGCAGACATATCAATCAAATAAAGGAGCAAGAGCACTCCAACTACAAGTTTACTTATGCCAAGCCATTTAACCCTGCGGTATTGCTTATAGGCTGAATCTTTCTGCCAGAAATGTATTGATTTAAACTGATCAACTATTTCGATCCGCTCCATTAATTGTTTAGTCATTTCTTTTATTTAGTTTATGTTATAGTTGTTTTCAATATATGCGCTATTGCAGATAACATTGCCAAAGGGAATTTAAACAACGACAATTCTTCCGGTCTGGATAACTTTTGGCGAATATTACTAAATAAAAATAATCATATTATTTAAGCAGATCAATAAAAGAGGTATTAATATCAGAAGATTGAAAGCACATCCAAACAATAATCAGAACGATTTACCCTTTTGCCTTTGTAAATGGGATTAACATGGGCACTTCGTGCTGATATTTAATGTAGGTATCACCAAATTCCAAAACAAGTTTCTTCTCTTCGAGTCGTGTTCCGATAATTATATAGGCCGTCAGCACAATGTTGACTACGATATCTGTGATGCGGAAGGTCTGGCACCATATAAAGATTAATACACCAAAATATAACGGATGCCTTATAATACCTAACAATCCTTTCTTCCGGATTCCACCCGAATAATCCTGCGATTTGTTCTTCCCAAAATCAAACATTTGACGGATACCAAAAAAGGTTAAGTAGTCATAGTCAAAGAAAAAGGCTTTAAGTGATATTAGTATGGAGAATGAAATAAGCAGATACCGGATGATTGTGAATGGATACGAATAGGATATAATTATCTCACTTTTTGTTTGAATTGTATAGAGGTACAATGGAACAAATAATATCAATGCAAGCGCATTGTAAAAAAGGCGGTAAAAGGCATAATATTCCTTTAAAGAGCGCTTCATTAAGTTCGTGAACCATATACTTATCAGGAAACTATGAAGTGCACAGTATCCGGTCCACAACAAAGCGATCAACAAATAATTCATATAGTCCCAATTTAGAATGTTCTATTTCTATCGTTTGCCGAACAAGATTCAACAAGTCGACAAACAGCTACTGTTTCTTTACTTCATAAAGATCAAGTCTTCTGTCTTTAAGATTTTTTACACTTCCAAAGCTATGAAGTTCCCTTAAAAGATCCATGTCGACATCGGAAATTAAGATCATCTCGGTATTTGGGGTTGCCTCCGATTTGATTCCTGTTGTAGGAAACGCAAAATCGCAAGGGGTAAATACCATTGATTGTGCATACTGAATATCCATGTTGTGGACCTTTGGTAAATTTCCCACACTACCCGCAATAGCCACATAACATTCGTTTTCAATCGCACGTGCCTGCGCACAATACCTCACACGTGAATATCCATTTTGAGTATCGGTTAAAAACGGTACAAACAAAATATCCATCCCTTCATCTGACAGTAACCGGCATACTTCAGGAAACTCAACATCATAACAGATCAATATGCCTATTCTTCCGCAATCGGTTTCATAGGTTTGTATTTTATTTCCGCCTGTCATGCCCCAGGCTTTCACTTCATCGGGCGTCATATGAAGTTTTTCGTACCGTTCGACAGTACCATTGCGCCTACACAGATAACCCGCGTTATAGAGTGTATCGCCCACCAGTTCGGGCATACTTCCAGTGATGATATTGATATTATAGGCAATGGACAATTTTGAAAATTCCTGTATGATGGGGGCCGTATATTCGGCCAGCTTCCGGATCGCGTCTGATTCGCTGAGTTGATTGTATTGAGCCATCAGCGGCGCGTTGAAGAATTCGGGAAACAATGCAAAGTCACTTTTGTAGGCGCTTAAAGTATCCACAAAATATTCGGCCTGTTGCATCAATTCATTAATATTTTTATAGGGCCGCATCTGCCATTGCACCAAACCCAGCCGGACAATTTTTTTAATATCCCTGGCACTTTTTGATGGCTTTTCGTAATAAATGTTATCCCATTTCAACAAAACAGCATACTCATTCGATGCAGCATCACCTTCAAGGTAACCTTTTAAAACGCGTACAGGATAAAAATCATTCGACAACTGAAAGTTCAGAACCGGATCGGAAATTTTCTTCGATTTTACTTTTTCGATATATTCTTTTGGACTTAATTCTTTCTGATACTTGTGATAATTGGGAATCCTTCCTCCAAATTCGATCCCTTTTAAGTTTAGTTTCTCACAAAGTTCCTTGCGGTAATCATACAACCGACGGCCGAGCCTCAGACCTCTGAATTCAGGTTTAATAAATACATCAATGCCATACAACGTGTCGCCCTTGTTTGTATGTGTATTAAACGTGTAATTTCCGGTTATTTTCTTATAGGTGTGTTGTTCTTCAAACTTTTCGTGATCGATGATAATTGATAGCGCACAACCCGCAATATGTCCGTTCACCTTAATAACTATTTGTCCTTCGGCAAATTTAGTCAGCAAAGTCTGAATTTCAGATTCTTCCCAATAGGGATTGGGAATGGCCTGATAAGCAATGATCATTGCCTGTTTCAATTCCTGGTAATCATCAATCGTTAAATAGTCAAGCTCTATATTCTTTATTTTTCTTTTCACGCGTTTATAAATTGTTTTTTAATTGTCGCATGGAATAGCCATATAATTTTTTGTTTGCGAGAAGTTTACTCTCATGGCTATTTCATCTGAAATTTTAAATAACGTTGTTCCATCAAATGCTTAATGGAAAGTCAAACGTATGACTGCCCGGCATTTTTTGAACGGACAAAGATACGACATTCCGGCTGTGCATACGCACCGCGCCGTGACGACATTGATATGAACCAGGGAAAGTAAAAAGAAAGGTTGGATAAATGCAGAAGAGGGCGTACCTGCTAATGCGGATTATTTAAATTCCGCTTGTAACTTTCGACTATTTCTCTTGCCCTTTTATAATCGGAACTGAAGATCATTACCTTCACACCCGTAGCGTAGATTGGCTCACAGGCATATGATTCCAATATACTGTTTTTAAGAAAAGACTTAATTTCTGAATCCTCTAATAAACTGGTAATCATCTCCGATCCCCAAAGTGTTCCGGTATAGATCTCAACTATTTCATCACTATCATCTTTCATCGCATTACACAACAAACTTTGAAACTTAAATTTTCAAAATAATATTACGGTCTATTTTTAATCCGATAATCCTGTCAGCAACGGAACAAATACAAATCCGCCTTTATCTTCTTCCGTATATTCGGTCTCACTAACCCGCACAATTATTTTCATAATCTGTAAATCACTTTTCCCGACAGGAATAACCATGATTCCGCCAATCTTCAATTGTTGTTTCAATGGTTCCGGCACGAAAGAAGCACCCGCGGTAACAATAATCTTATCGAACGGACCGTAAGTTGGAAGTCCAAGATAACCGTCTCCATAGAAAAAATGGGGCCGATATCCCAATGTAGGAAGGAGATTCCGCGAGAAATCATACAACGCTTTTTGCCGCTCTATTGTGTAAACGGTTGCGCCTACTTTGCACAAAACTGCTGATTGATAGCCTGAACCTGTACCCACTTCAAGAACTTTATCGAACTTTTTAATCTGTAGCGATTGTGTTTGAAATGCAACGGTATATGGTTGTGAAATGGTTTGCCCGGAAGCAATCGGGAATGCCTTATCAATGTAGGCAAATTGGATAAAACTGTTGTCCATAAACAAGTGTCGCGGAATCGAACCAATTGCGTCGAGCACACCCTCGTCTGTAATCCCTTTCTGTTTGATTTCTGCGACCAATTTGCGCCGCATGCCCTGATGCCTGAAAGTGTCCTCTATCTGAATCATTTGCCATTTAAATTCATAAATTTTCTCAAAACTTTAGCCAGTCATCGATTATCCTGACTGAAAAATTCAGTGGAGAACAATGCCTAAGAGATGCGCTGATTAAAGAAGAATCACAAAATTACCATAAAATCAGGCTTTGTCAACACTGAACGGTTGATAAATACAAGTGACTTGACGGTAAAGCGTCAAAGTATAAAACTATATTTGTTTCAGAATGTTAAGCGCGGCCATAATACTACCCGGAGAGGCAGAAATGCTCCCAATTGAATCACTTCGTGCGATTGAAGGAGTGGAATGGGATGGAATTTTCTATTCCGGTAAGAAAATACATCGAAATTTTGACCGTGCCCTTATCTTTTCATCACCTGAAATTATCCCGTTAATTTGTGATCTGTTAATCGTATTAGATCCCCATTATTGCAATTTCGATTACCTGGCATTTGCAATTCGAAACGGATGCCATTTATTTTTATCAGACAAACTTATACTTACGACAGAAGAGCGCAAACAGCTGATCCACTTGGCCAGTGAAGGGGGAACTTACATTCAGATCCAAAACGATTTTCTTTTTCATCCTTTCCAGGAAAAGATCAGAAGCCAGACCAACCGTACCTGTTTTATTGAAGCGGCGCAATCTGTACCGGCAAAGACAGATCGTTTAAAGGAATTGTTGCTGAATAACCTGCTGATGATTCTTAGGGCAGCCGGTTCGCCTATACATAAACTGAATGTTTTTTGCGGGACTGTTCCGTCAAGACAACCTGATGTTTTAAATATTCATATCAATTTCAAAAACGGTTCAGTTGCAACCCTGACACTTAAATTTGTTGACCAGCAAGAGGTACATATTTTATCGATTCACGACCGTGGGCAGGTTACAACCTTTGACTTCTTAAAGAATAAAACAAGCCATTATCCCGAAAAAGTTTCAAGAATGGTCGAATCTAAGACCTCACCCGACCCGTTGCAGGAGCAGATCACTGATTTTATTAAAAATATCGCGGAGAAAAATAATCCCGGATTCAGTCTTGATGATGAAATACAGGTATTTTTATTGATAGAAAAGATCAAGGAAAAGATTGAGGTCAATTCGTTTACAATAAATTAATATCAATCCCATGAAAATCACGCACGTTGCGATCTGGACAAATGACCTGGAGCGTTTGCAGGCATTTTATTGCAATTACTTTGGTGGAACCTCGAATGATAAGTATACTAATGCTGTAAAGAAATTCTCATCTTATTTTTTGACTTTTGAACATGGGAGTTGCAGCCTTGAATTGATGAATAAACCAGATCTTGTTAGTCCTGAATCGAATGTTTTAACAGGATTGGCTCATTTCGCCTTTTCTGTAGGATCAAAAGAGCAGGTTGATTTGTTCACCTCTCAACTTCGTGAAGCCGGTTATACTGTAATTGGTGAACCACGATGGACAGGTGACGGTTTTTACGAAAGTGCAATCACCGATCCGGATGGAAATACAGTAGAGATTACAATTTAAGATTCATTGATCAATATGACGTTGAATTCGGTTGAAAATACTTAGAGCAACCTGGAGATTCCGTTCAATTTCATCATTTTCCGGAATAAAATACTTTGGGCCCGGATATCTGTCCGATTGATAGTAGTCCGATATTTCTATAATAGTTGTTCTTCCTATATCAGCCATATCAATAAATTGTCCGACATATTCGAAAAGCATAAGCAGAGAATGAGTCCTTGGAACATTAGTTCCGTTATATGCATACATAGCTTTGAGCGACTTTTCGATCGTCTGGTGTATATCAATAGCAATTACATCATTATAATGTTTGACATCAAAAAGAAGACGGGCAGTTTCTACGTTTCGTCTGGCAATATCAAGCCATTCTCCGGCATAGGTTTTATTAGGCATAAAGCGTTATTCCGTTAGTGTATATCTCTTTGTAAAACAAGTCGCCAAGTTCAATACGTTTGAGTATCCGCTCCTCGCTATCGACAATAACATCAAAGTCAATTTGAGATGAACCTGAATTTGCCCACAACGCTTCTTTAATCTTAAGCCTTAACTGACGAACATTATTTTCAGGCACATCTTTAATTACCAAAAGATCGATATCGCTCTCTTTGGTTGCCATGCCCGAAGCCTGACTTCCAAATAGTATCACTTTTTTCGGTTCAAATTTCCTGAGCTGATTAACAATGCTTTGAATAGTCAATTTATCTAACATCTTAACAAGTATTTAATGCGAAGATACAAAATAAGTTGAGAAGATAGTTCCTGAGCGTTTTGTAAAACGAATCACATCCGTTCAGGAAGTATAAAACCGGTGGTGTAGCATTGAATTCATTAACAAAGCCAACGATGGTTGATTCAATAGAACCTAAAAACAGAGCAGACTCAGGCTCATTTCGCCTTTTCTGTAGGATCAAAAGAACAGGTTGATTTGTTCACCTCCCAACTTCGTGAAGCCTGTTATACTGTAATTGGTGAACCACGATGGACAGGTGACGGTTTTTACGAAAGTGCAATCACCGATCCGGATGGAAATACCGTCGAGATTACGATCTGATAACGAAAGTGTTTAAAACAATGAGGGAATGAAAATGATCATACAATCACATTTTCATTCCCTCATTTTATATCAATAAATTAATCCTTCGCGGAGTAACATGCACTACTTTACAAAATCCCAATACTCATCAACACTATCTGCTGAATATTGATTCCAATAGGCAGGGGATACTTTCTTGCCGTCTGTCGTTTTAAGTGACAATTCGTAAACTGCAATTACCGGATTAAAAACAAGATCTGTTACCCCAATTGTAAAAAGGGCGGGAGATCCTTCCACGAGTGCTTCCGCAGCCACAACAACTTCAAATTTGTTAAATCCCAGTAATTTCTTCAGGAAATCGACGCGATCGGCAGTTGCTCCTTTTTCGACGATGGTGCAACGCGTGCCATTAATTTCTTCAACGATATGTTTAGCTTTCAGTGTCATGATCTTCTGTATTTACGCTTCCAAACTTAAAATTAAATAATTCCTAAACCAGATAGAATTCGTTTAAGGCAGTTTAGTGAATTACACCAAAACTTAAACTGTTGATTATTTCGTATATCTGGCTCCAGAATCCAAGTACAAATATTCCAAGTGCACTTAATACCAATCCAGCCCTGGTTGCCAAATCACTCTTGAAATAAGCCAATGGCTTTTCGTTCTTATTAATAAACATTGCTTTAACAACAAGCAGGTAGTAATAAAGTGAGATCGTGGCGTTCAATACTGCAATAAAAACAAGCCAGTAATAACCGGCAGATGCCGCTGATGCAAACAGAAAGAACTTGCCAAAGAATCCAGCTACAGGAGGTATTCCAGCCAAAGAGAACAGTGAAAGCATCATCAACAGACTCAGCTTAGGGTTCGTGGAATATAGTCCGTCATAATCATCCATCGTTTCTTTACCGGTAACCGTCGAAATAGCCGAAACCACTCCGAATGCGCCAAGGTTTGAAAAAATGTAAACGAGTACAAAATAGACAACTGCAGTCATACCCATAATATTACCACCCATGATTCCAAGAAGGATAAATCCTGCCTGCGAGATCGATGAGAAAGCAAGAAACCGTTTCATGTTCTTCTGACGAAGGGCAAACAGGTTACCAATCGTCATCGTTAACACAGCAATCAGATATAGAATATCATTATAAATCGGAGCAATTGTATTAAAGACTGTAAACATTAATATAATCAGGATGAATGCTGCTGCGCCTTTCGATATCACCGACAAATAAGAAGTGACGTTGATAGGGGCGCCTTCGTATACATCGGCCGTCCAAAGATGAAAAGGAACCAACGACATTTTGAATGCCATTCCGGTGAAGAAGAAGATAAAGGATAATACCTGCATTGGGGTATTGGCATATACCTTAGCAATTGCATCGAAATATATTGAACCGGTCGCACCATAAATCAACGAGATTCCAAACAAAAGAATTCCGGATGAAAGTGCAGAGCTAAGAATCAGTTTTATACCTGCTTCAGCAGATTTGCTCTGGTGATGCGTATAGGCAGCCAGTGCTGCAATTGGAATCGTAGCAAGTTCAAGTCCAAGATAAAACATCAGAAAGTCACCCGATGAGATCATAAAATACATCCCGATCAAAGTTGAGAACAGCAGAATAAAATACTCACTGATTTTCTCCCTGTTTTCCTCTTTCTTCAACCATGTTACCGATTGCAAAAGAACGATCAGCACCCCGACATTCAGAATATTCTTCATTAAAACAAGAAGCGCTCTTGTATGGTACATCCCACCGAAAAGAATACTTGGCTGCGATGGCAAAAAGCCTACCACAGTATGTATAAAAAACAACGAGAGTGTTATCGGAATGATTAAATGCTTGTCCCTGTTGTGAAGGTTCAGGTCTATGATGAGAACCACTAATGCTATCAGCGTAAGCATCAGCTCGTGTCTCATGGTCAGAATATCGCTAAAATTCATAAGTCAAAACTTATTAAACTGAATAATTAAAATAATCCGGTTAACTGAACGGCCGTAAGCCTTTCAACAATCGGTGCAAGGCTGTAATTAATCATATTCGAAAGCCACCATGGAGCCGTTCCAATGGCTGTGATAGCCAGCACCAGTGTGATCGTAGAAATCCGTTCGTACCATTTTGCATCGCCTAATTCGAGAAAATGGGGATTTTTTATCGGTCCGAATAACAAAATTCCAACCACACGCAGAATATAAACCGCAGTGATAACGATCGATGATGCTGCAAGAATCGTAACAACGCGATGGAATACATCGACATGCTGGAAAGCACCAACAAATATGGTCATCTCAGCAACAAATCCGCTAAATCCTGGAAGTCCGAGTGAAGCAAGACCGGCAATCACGTAAACAACGCCTAAAAATGGAATTACTTTCATTAATCCGCCCATTTCCTGAATGATTCTGGTATGTGTTCTGCCATAAATCATCCCAATCAATGCGAAGAAAAGGGCTGTCATCAAACCATGAGAGATCATCTGGATGATAGCACCGTTCATTGCAGTCTCGTTCATCATCAAAACGGCAAACAATACAAGTCCGCAATGGCTAACCGAAGAGTAGGCGTTAATATATTTAAGGTCATTCTGAACAATTGCAGAGAATGCACCATATACGACACTAATAGAAGTAAGGATGATAAATATCCAGGCCTGCTCATGAGCAGCTTCAGGCATTAAGAATATTGCAACGCGGAAAGCTCCGTAACCACCCAATTTCATCAAAACTCCTGCATGAAGCATCGAAACTGCTGTTGGTGCAGATGCGTGACCATCGGGGGACCATGTATGGAAGGGGAAAAGCGCACCAAGTATTCCAAAACCCACAAATGTGAATGGGAACAGGAAACGTTGCATTTCGATTGGGATATGTACTTTTGATATCTCCATCAGATTAAATGTCAACGGACTTCCTGCAGGTGCAGAGAAGAAATAGATTCCAAGGATACCAACCATCAGCATCGCCGAGCCGGCCATCAACATTAAAGTCAGCTTCATCGCCGAATACTCTTTCGGTCCGGTTCCCCAGATTCCAATCAGAATATACATCGGGATCACAGCCAGCTCATAAAAGAGGAACATTGTGAAAAGGTCGAGCGAAATAAAAAAACCAAAAACCCCGGTGGCAAGAATAATCAGTGAGATAAAAAACTCACGCGGCAAATATTCCATTTTCCAGGATGCGAATATTCCGGCAAAGACAACAATACCCGTTAAAGCAATCATCGCGACAGAAATACCATCGACACCAAGTGAATAGTGGATATTCAGTGCCGGAAACCACAGCGCATCATACAAGAACAGCATCGTAGCAGTATTTCCTGCACTCCGTTCGGACAAATAAAGATAGACCAATACAAACGATAAAATAAGCTGAACGCCCATCCCTATTGCAGAGACCAGTCGCGATTGCTTTAAATCCTTGGTCATCAGAATTCCAATGACTGTCAGTATTGGTACAATTATAAATAAATTCAGTATATTCATCTTAAATTCAGTTTCTTATACTAGATAAACAAAAATGAGAACAAGAATAACGGTTCCGCTGACAAATACGAAAGCATATTGTTGAAGCCTGCCCGATTGAAATCCCTTAATTGCATATGCAGCATATTGGGTGACTCCGGCAATGCCATTCATTGTCGCATCAATCACATGACGGTCGAACCATGCAATCGGTTTTGAAATATGTTGAAAGATAATTTTTCGTGTGACGAACAAATACACTTCATCCCAATAGAATTTATGCAGCGCCCATTTGTAAAGATGTTTAAATGTCACAGCCATCTTATCAGGAAGAGGATTCTCCTTCTTATACATTACAGTTGCGATTACAATTCCCAACACGCCAATAAGTACAGAAGGGATAGCAATCAACCAGTCGATGTGTGATTCAAACGGTAGTCCGTCGGAAGTCACCAAATTGTGAAATGGCAAGAAACCGGCAAATACGGAACCAAATGCGAGAACCATTAAAGGTATTGTCATCACCAGCGGTGATTCATGTGGCGTATGATGGTAATGGGTCTCTTTCCCCCAAAAGATTCCATAGTATAGGCGGAACATATAGAAAGCTGTCAAACCGGCAACAATGTATTCTATGGCAAACAGCATTTTATTACTGTGAAAAGCTGCAACCAGAATTTCGTCTTTACTGAAGAAACCTGAAAAAGGTGGAATTCCGGAGATGGTCAGACAAGCGATTAAAAAGGTTATATGAGTTATTGGGAGGTGCTTACGAAGATTTCCCATACCTGTCATTTCATTGGTATGAACAGCATGAATAACAGCCCCCGCTCCGAGGAATAACAATGCTTTAAACATTGCATGGGTAAACAAGTGAAAGTTAGATGCCATGAATCCCAGACCCTCTTCGCCGCCATAACCGGAAACGCCAAGTGCAAGCATCATGTAACCAATCTGTGACATCGTTGAAAAGGCCAAAACCCTTTTAATATCTGTTTGGGTACAGGCAATCACAGCGGCAAATATTGAAGAAAATCCTCCAACCCAGGCAACAACCATCAATGCATCAGGTGCACCAAGTGCATAGACGGGGAAAAGACGTGCTACCAAATATACTCCGGCGACAACCATGGTTGCAGCATGGATCAATGCAGAAACAGGAGTTGGACCCTCCATCGCATCGGGTAACCAAATATGAAACGGGAACATTGCAGATTTTCCTGCCCCACCGACAAATATAAAAATCAGTGACCATGTTAGGACCGACATTCCCATAAAGGCTGCACCTCCGGCTGAGGCAATTGCAGGTCCGTTTGGATCCGTTAATGTCTGGAAATCGAAAGTCCCGGTATTGAATGATAACATCAGAATCCCGATAAGGAAACCAAGGTCAGCAAAACGTGTTACAATGAATGCTTTCTTCGAAGCAGCAACCGCACTTGGTTTCTCGTAATAATATCCGATCAAAAGAAAGGATGAAACTCCGACCAACTCCCAGAAAATGTACATCTGGAAAATATTGGTTGCCAATACCAATCCTAACATCGAAAAGCTGAATAATGAAAGGAAAGAGAAGAAACGGTAAAAACCAGGATCGCCTTTCATATAGCCGATACTGTAAATATGAACCATCCATGATACAGTAGTAACGACTACCAACATCATCACTGAAATCGGATCAATCAATACACCAAGATGAATAGTGAGCTTATCAGTAAGATGCAGCCAAGACACTTCAAAACCTTTGATTGAGGCGTAACCTGTTCCGGCAACATGTTCCCCAATAAAATATTTGAAAGCAGTGACATAGGATAAGATCGCAGAAATTCCCAGACCTGTAGATCCGATCAACCCGGCAACAAGCGGTTTCATTTTATGCCCTGTCAGTCCCAGCAGCAAAAAAACAAAAAGCGGGATCAGCGGAATGAGTAAAGTATAAGTATAATCGGCCATAACTGATGATTCTCTTTTCGGTTATTAAATTTTCAGTATTTCATTTCATCGACATTATCAACGTCGATTGATTTAAAATTGCGATATATATTAATGATGATTGCAATAGCTACGGCTGCCTCAGCTGCTGCCACGGCAATAACTATCAGCATAAAGAAATGTCCCTGAAGCTGCTGTGGATAGAGATAACGGTTAAACGCTACGAAATTGATATTGACTGAATTCAAAATTAATTCGATAGACATTAACATTGTAATCAGGTTTCTGCGCGTCAGAAAGCCATAGATGCCGATGAAGAACATGAATGTACTGATTACTAAATAATAGCTGAGCGGAATGTTTTGGATCATATGACAATTGAATTATCTAAATATCTTAAATTCAAATACTATTTGAATACTACTCTTTTAATTTACGCTCCTTTTTAGCCACGACAATTGCACCAATCATTGCTGCCAGCAAAAGGATAGAGATTACTTCAAAAGGAAGTGCATAGCCATCTCGATTGTAAGAAACCAGTGAATTACCAATGTCCGTAATGATAAGTTGCGGATCAACACCTGTATTTGGAACGAAATTAAACCTTAGGATTGTCATAAGTGTTAACGTCGCACCTGCCAAAGTTGCCAGGGCCGAAAAAATGCTCTGCTTCAACGGAGCCATTACAGCCCGCTCGCTCAAGTGACTTGTAAGGAGGATCGAAAAGATGATCAGCACCACAATACCTCCAGCATAAACAGTCAGCTGAACAGCAGCAAGGAAGTTATAATTCAACATGAAATATACCCCGGCTGTTGAGATAAGCACAAACAACAAATAAACAGCTGCCCTTAAAATTCTCCTGGTTGTAACGGTTAATACCGAAAAAGTCAGGATCATGGCGCCAAACAGATAAAACATTACTTCATTAAGCATAACTCGTCTTCTTTATATTCTGAATCAAACTGATCTGCAGAACTTTTTATTTATTCTTTTACTCCCTCAGAAATCTTCGAACCTGGCTGATTCAGCACTTTGGTAAGTTTTGCACGGTCCCAAACTGCATGTTCAAAATTCTGTCCCATCACAATTGCTCCTGTAGGACAAGCCTTCACGCAAAGATTGCAAAGTGTACACATTCCCAGGTGATAGATATGCTGATCAATCAGCCTTTTTTTCTTTCCTTCAGGAGTTACAATTGATTTAGAAATAATTTCAATAGATCCATTCGGACAGTTGAGCTCGCAAATCCCGCAACCTGTACATTTGTGTTCATTATTAGCATCATGCGGCATAATCACTTCGCCACGAAACCTTTCAAACATCACAAGTGTATCGCGATTCTCGGGATACTGATGGGTGACATGTTTCCACGGGGTAAAGACATACTTTCCGGTAACTTTCATCCCGATTAAAAGCGTCCAGACACCTTTAAATATTGAAACGATATATTCGATAAAAGACTTCATATTTGCCTATTATTCAGTTAAAAATGAAATTTTGTCAAAACGACAAGTGCCATCAGTAAGATATTAACAAGGTTGATTGGCAGAAGGTATTTCCACTCCAGCGTTAAGATCTGGTCAACACGTAAGCGGGGGAATGTCCATTTAAACCACATGATGACAAAAATAACACCCAATACTTTCATGAAAAACCACATCACCGGAGGAATAAAATCCATCACATGATTAAAGGATTCGAAATTGCCAAAATGCAATGGCATCCAACCTCCTAAAAATACGGTAGCTGCAACAGCTGATACAATAAAAAGATTGATATACTCTGCAAGGAAGAACATTGCAAACTTAATACCTGAATACTCTGTATGGAAACCGGCAACCAGTTCCGACTCTGCTTCCGCAAGGTCAAAAGGTCCGCGGTTCGTTTCTGCTGTTCCCGCAATCAGGAAGACAACAAAAGCTATAACTGCAGGGATATGTCCTGAAAAAATAAACCATGCATCGCGCTGTCCTTCAACAATTGCAGAAAACTGCATCGTTCCGGCAAACACAACCATTGTTAAAAGTGAAAGTGAAACAGAAAGCTCATAGCTAAGAATCTGGGCGCCACTTCGCATCGCACCAATCAGCGAATATTTGTTGTTACTTGACCACCCCGCCAGTAGAATACCAATAACACCAACCGATGAAACAGCGGTCAGATAGAAAACACCGATGTCAAAATCGAGCGACTGAAGACCCGGTGCAAACGGTAGCACAGCAATCGCCAAAAAAGAGGCGATGATTACAATGAAAGGGGCAAGGTTATAAAGAAACCAGTCAGCCTTACGGGGCATGATCAACTCCTTCATCAGCAATTTTATAAAGTCTGCTATTGTCTGAAGCAGACCCCATGGTCCTACTCTCGTCGGCCCGAGTCGTTGCTGAAATGCAGCACAAACTTTTCGTTCGGCATAAACCAGAAACAATCCAAAGAGTGCAACAAATAAAAGGTAAACAACCCCTACTATTACCCACTCTATGGTTGTGGCGAGAAAAGGTGAAAAACTTTCGGCCAATCCCACATGAATGTCGTGGGTTAACGTTGTAAAGTCGTAAATATTAAAAGCCATATTGAAAATATCTTAAGCGTCAGTATTGATCTTCAATGTTTATTACCGGTCGATATCGGGAATTATAAGGTCGAGTGTCGACATAATCGCAACAAGGTCAGCGATTTTATGACCTTTCGCCATGTTGTTAAGCGCAAATAGATTGGAGAAACCTGGTGAACGGAATTTTAAACGATATGGATTTTTCTTCCCGTCGCTTACAATAAATACCCCAAATTCACCCCTGGCAGTTTCAACCCTTTGATAAAACTCCCCTTCTGGAAGTTTTAAAACTCCCTTCATTTTAAGGGCGTAATCGCCTTCAGGGATATTATCTATCAATTGTTCAATGATTGATATGGATTCCCACATCTCTTTAATTCTGACTTCATACCGTGCCAGTGAATCGCAACGGTGATCAAGAATCTCGTTAAATTTGACAAAAGGATAAGCGCTGTAAGGTTGATGTTTACGGACATCGTTCGAAAAACCTGAAGCCCTGCCGGACGGACCGGTTACACCAAAATCAATTGCTTCTTCAAGCGTGAGATATCCAATACCTTCTGTACGTTCCCTCATAATCACATTACCCGAAAGCAATTGATCGTATTCTGGAAGCTTCGTTTTGAAATATTTGATGTAATCCTTAACTCTTTTTTGGAAATTGGGGTGAATATCAAACATCAATCCACCAGGAGTATTATAACTCACCGTCATTCTGGCGCCACAGGTCTCCTCAAAAATATCAAGAATCAATTCGCGATCACGAAGTCCGTAGAAAAAAGTAGTAAGAGCACCTAAATCCATACCATATACACACCACCACAACTGGTGCGATGCAAGACGGGTCAATTCATCCATGATTGTACGAATATATTTGACCCGGTCGGGAACTTCAATCTGAAGTGCGTTTTCAACACATAAGGCTACCGCTTCATTGCTCATATGAGCAGAAAGGTAATCCATACGGTCGGTTAAATGTATAATTTGCGGGTACGTGATCGCCTCGCACATTTTTTCAATTCCGCTATGAATGTAGCCGGTATGAGGCTGAACATTTAGAACTTTTTCTCCTTCAAGTGTAACAAGCAAACGTAACACCCCGTGGGTTGAAGGGTGCTGTGGACCCATATTAACCTGGTACTTATCGGTAGCCAGCCTGTCGGTTTTTACAATGACCTCTTTTATTTCGGACATATTTCTATCGTTCTACAATTCTTACTTCGTCCACATAATCTTTTCGAAGGGGAAATCCCCATCCGTCTTCCAGAAAAAGGCGGCGTAAATCGGTATGGTTGTTGAAATGAATTCCAAGCAGATCGTAAGCTTCGCGCTCATGATATTTTGCAGTAATCCAAATATCACTTAATGTGTCAATTGCAGGATTAACCCGATCGGCTGTTCTGACTTTAAGCACCAATACATGACGGTGTTTAACAGATTCAAGGTGGTAGATGATTCCCATATTTTCGGGATAATCAACACCTGTAAGGCAGAAAAGATAATCGAATGAGAATGTCTCGGTTTCCTTCAGCAGTTGTGCAGTTTCGTGAAGTGATTCTGCCGTAACTGTCATCTCAACATATTGATTTCCTTTTGCAATGGTTGCATCAGGAAACTTTTCGGTCAGAACCAATATTAATTCGTCGTTCGTCATTTGACCATCTATTTATAAGGATGATTTATCAGAAATAATTGGCTTTGCTTCAAGGTATTTAACCTTACCAAAGTTTTTTGTGCTTTTTATCTTCTTCTGCAACTGCATCAGTCCAAAAAGAAATGCTTCAGGTCGTGGCGGACAACCGGGGATGTAAACATCAACCGGTATGATGTGATCGGCACCTTTTACAACTGCATATGAATTATAAAAGAATGGTCCTCCGGAAATAGCGCAGGCACCCATCGCCATCACGTACTTCGGATCGGGCATCTGGTCGTATAACCGCTTTAAAACAGGCGCCATTTTATAATTAATTGTTCCTGAAATGACAAGTAAGTCAGCCTGTCGCGGCGAAGGACGTGCAACTTCAGCACCAAATCGCGCAAAATCGTGACGTGAAGCACCGGCAGACATAAATTCAATCGCACAACAGCGAGTACCAAATGTTAAAGGCCAAAGAGAATTAGCCCTTGCCCAATTGACAAGTGCGTCCAATTGCGCCAACATAATACCTCCACCCTCGTATTCCGCGATAATGGGGTAATCGTTTTTCTCGAATTCCTTTTTATTTTTTATTCCCATCTCAACGCATGTTTTTTCCAACCGTACAATAGACCTAATCCCAAAATCGAAAAGAAAATCAGAATTTCAATGAATCCGGTTAAACCGGCTGTTCTCATTACAATTGCCCATGGGAAAAGAAAAATAGTCTCCACGTCAAAAATGAGAAACAAAATTGCAAACAGATAATAACCTACTGTGTATTGCAGCCATGCATCGCCAACAGTTTCAATACCACATTCATACGGTTCGAATTTTGCTGCATTCTTTGAAGTTGGGGGAACATAACTGGAGAAAACCATGGCTAATCCCACAAGGGATACTGCCGCCAGAAAAAATACTAAAAGTGCACTACTTTCCATATTCTAATTTTTAAACTAACTCAGTTGGTTGTAATTATTACAGACCTATTGTATTTTGGATTTGAAGCGGCAAATGTATCAATTTAAACAATTCACAATTCCCTTTAATTTACTTTTTTTAGCAATCCCGCCAATTACCCGCTATTTATACTCAATATAAATTTGAAAAATAAGCGTAGAATATGCTTATAATAAAATACATACACACATACAGTTTAATAAATACGATCAAAGCTTAACCACAAAAGGTATAGAAATCCACCTGGGAATTAACGCACATCACAGAAAGCTCTTCCGACTTACTAATAACTTTTCTTTCAGTCAGTCCAAGCATCGTATCCACAATTGTTGGTTTAAAACTCGCAGAAATGATCAACATTGCCGATTTCAGTCCAAGCGCATGATGAAGCGCAGATTTTTGTAATTTCCACGTTGGCGAATGACTTTCAACTATCTGAAAAGGGAACCTAAACTTTCCGTAAAGTCTTTTAATGGAAAAGATATTTCGCGTCACGACTTCCTGATCGGCTTTCCAACCTTCGTCAGCAATAAAAATATCAATCATCGCATTGTTATGTCGGCCCAGGTAACTGGCCCATAAAGCAAGGTCCTTGCATTTTTTCATATAGCCGACTGGTACAACGATTCGTTTGTAGATCTCTGTAAGATTTGTTTTCGCAGAAATAAACAAAAAAGGAAATGCTGCATATTCCAAAACGGGCAATAGCTGTGGAACAGATACCTTATGCGCTACAAGGACTAAGCACTCATATAACTCAGCCAATTGTGTCAGGCTGATTTTAATACTCTGATCTTTCACAAAATATTTAACAGGTAACGTCAACATCAATGGTGATATTTTTGAAGCCACTCCCCGGAGGCGGGCTTCAGCGATCTCACTATTTTCATGAAGTTTTTTGTCCAGCAGGTGAAAAAGACAAAGTTCTTTCCGAAGCGTTATTGCAATCATCATTCCATGTAAAATTGCATCGTCCATTCCCTCCGAAAAATTGCACCAGACAAATATCTTCTGTTCTCCGTTTTCCATCGCCCAAAATTAGAAAATAAAAGAAGGCAATTTGATAATTTGTCAATGCGGCAATAATTCGCGGCAATGAAGTGGGCCGATTATCTATAACCATGGGTGACCGATTGCAAAGCGTTTGATCCCGACAGGATCTTTCCGGCTGTTTATTCTTTCATTTTTCTTCTTGTAGTTGATTCTTCTCATTTGTAATTGTCTAATTTTCCAGTACGTTTGATTTCGGAAAAACTAATCGGATAGAGAATCATGTTAAACAGACAATTACTGGCTCCAGAAAGCATCGTCGTCATTGGAGCATCCAATAATATTACCAAACCCGGAGGTAAAATCCTTAAAAACCTGATCGAACACGAATACAAAGGACAGCTGTTTGCTTTTAATCCCAATGATTCCAATGTACAGGGCGTCAAAACGTTTAATACATTTGATGAATTGCCTGATATTGATCTGGCTATACTTGCTATCCCGGCTAAAAGTTGTCCCGAAATGGTCGAAAAACTTGCAGTACAAAAGAATGTGCGCGCATTTATCGTGATTTCGGGTGGATTTAGCGAAATGGGGCCGGAAGGTGAAATCCTCGAAAAACAAATGACTGCCAGTGTAAATAAAACTGGTGGATGTTTGATCGGACCCAATTGCATCGGAATGCTTACACCAAACTATGCAGGTGTATTTACAACCCCAATCCCCAAGCTCGAATCGTGTGGTTGTGATTTTGTATCCGGTTCGGGTGCAACGGCTGTATTTATCATGGAATCTGCGATCCCGAAAGGATTGCACTTCTCGCGTGTGATCTCTGTGGGGAATTCTGCTCAGATTGGCGTTGAAGAAGTGCTTGAATACTGGAACCAGAATGATGAAGAGGAATCGTTTTCGCGCATCAAACTATTATATATTGAATCAATAGCCAATCCTGATAAATTCCTTTACCATGCTCGGTCACTCGTAAACAAAGGTTTCAGATTGGCAGCAATCAAAGCGGGCAGTTCGCAGGCAGGAAGTCGTGCAGCCTCATCGCATACAGGTGCTTTGGCTAATTCAGACTCGGCAGTTGAAGCCCTTTTTCGTAAAGCGGGTATAGTGAGATGTTACGGAAGGGAAGAACTGACCACGGTTGCCGGTATTTTTATGAACAAGAAGCTCGAGGGGAAAAACATGGCCATCATCACCCATGCAGGAGGTCCGGCGGTGATGCTGACCGATGCACTCGAAGCCGGCGGATTGAACATTCCGCATCTTGCTGATTCTGTTGCAAAAGATCTGCTCCGGAAAAAACTGTTTGCAGGTTCATCAGTCGAAAATCCTGTCGATTTCCTGGCTACCGGAACAGCTGAACAATTAGGTGAGATCATTGATGCATGCGAAAATGATTTCAAAGAAATAGACGGAATGGCGGTTATCTTCGGCAGTCCGGGTCTGACTTCGGTTAAAGATGTTTATGAAGTACTCAATCAAAAGATGAAAACCTGCAAAAAGCCAATCTACCCGATTTTACCTTCCGTGATGAATGTGAAAAAGGATCTGGCTTACTTTTTATCACATGGAAATGTGAACTTTCCGGATGAAGTGTTGCTTGGAAGGGCATTAACACGCGTTTACCGTACTCCTGCCCCATCGGATGAAAGTATCATGCTTGAAGGTGTTGATGTTCCCAGAATAAGACGAATCATCGAAAGTTGTGAAACAGGACAGCTGCCTCCTGATAAAATCCATGCTTTATTGAGTGCCGCTTCCATCCCCTATGTTAAAGAAAAAATTGTCACTACAGAGGAAGAAGCTGTTGTAGCAGCTCGTGAGATTGGATTTCCATTGGTTATGAAGGTGGTGGGGCCGATACATAAGACAGACGTGGGTGGTGTTTCGCTCAATATCCGTTCTGACGAATCTGTACGACTGGAATTCAACCGGATGATGACGATTCCTGAAACAACAGCTGTGCTGATTGCTGAGCAGGCACAAGGCACAGAATTGTTTTTAGGTGCCAAATATGAACCCAAATTCGGACATGTGATTCTTTGCGGGATCGGGGGGATTTTTGTGGAGGTATTCAAAGATGTTACATCTGGACTTGCCCCGCTATCGTTTGATGAAGCTCTATCGATGATCCGGAACTTAAGGGCCTACCCGATCATCAAAGGTTACAGGGGAAATCCTGGTGTTAACCGCACAAAATTTGCTGAAATCATAGTCCGATTATCATCTATGCTCCGGTTCGCGACTGAAATTAAGGAGATGGACATTAACCCGTTATTGGGTAGCGGGAATAAAATAGTTGCAGTGGATGCGCGGATTACGATTGAGAAGTGAGATATTTAGAAATATCTTCCTGTTATATTTAAATTGTTTTGGAACTGAAAATCAATTTTTCAGGGACGATTTATATTCTTTCCATAAACAAGCAGAAGTGATCTTCTATATTTAAAAGATCACTCCTGTTTTTATATTTCTGTCATTATACTTCTGCCTGCAATCTTATGCCGATTCACTTTCTTTCACTGACTCCTCTTCAGCAATATCTTTTCCATTCGGGGTCAATGCATGGTATTTACTTCGAAGTTCGTCCATACTTTTAAAGAGCGAAAGAACCGATTCTGATGGGGTAAAATTAGCGGCCTGTTCAATAGCCCTGCAAAATTCTGTGTAGGAATCACAAAGAGTACTTTTTTGCGCTGTGGCCGATTCATCCGGAAGATCAGCACTCTCACCCATACGAAGTATATACATCTCATCATAAGCTTTGTTAGAGATTTCAAGCTCAGAAAGCATCATATCGATACCAATATTTAATGCGGCTGTTTGTATATCACTCTTGCCACTATACTTTTCAAACATTTCATCTAAAAGTGCGGTTTCTGTATTCAATGGTTTGGTCTCCAGATCCCAGTATGGCTTAAAAAAATACTCGAGCGATTTGGCAAATGCTTTTTTCTTAGTGTCGCGTCCTTTAATGTGCAAAGAAATGTTTCGTTTGATTTCGCCAAAGCGGTCATTACGATCGTTGTCCGCAAGTAACAATTTTTCAGTTAATTCACTCTTTCGCTGTTTCTTCACAACTTGCTGATACTTTTCAAAATCGGAGATCAGTTGCTTTAAGGTTGCAACGCATAAGTCGCTTAAATTAGATTTTACTGCAGCCGCAGAAAAAAGTGTGGATTTAACCAATCCAAATAGATTCTCAACCGATAAACGGGAGATGTACAAAGTGGAAAATGCTAACTTTTTCATAAAATTCACCTTTAAAGAATTAATATTCATGTTAAAAACAAAAAATTTCTTTAAACGCTTTTCAAGCAAACATGGCATTTGCAACAGGTAAAATTTCTGTAATTGTCCGGTTATGGTCTCTAATTTTTGTATGCGGGACCAAAACTCAACTGAACGGATCTTTAACAATTGTTTGCAGCATGAAAAATTATCCGCCGGATCAAAATACAATTGTTCATGATATAAAATATCGACCAGTGGAACCTTAAACAATTGTTAGTGATATAAAAAGTCTTCTTCCGGAATCTCAAACAATTGTTTGTGACATAAAAAGTCGTCCGGCGGAACTTTAAACAATTGTTCGTGATATAAAAAGCCGATTTCTCAAATCTTTGAAATCAGTTTGACATATCAATGACTTCCAACCCGGAATTTTTACGATTGGTGAAAACCGTGCGATTATTTGCCTGAATAACCATCCTATATTAAAGAACGATGCAAACAGATGAAAATGCGGAATGCCGTTATTAAGAGTAGTCTATGAATGAGAATAGCAGATAAAAATACCTAAAATATTTTACATTTGAAGTAATTTGAGGAAATATTTTAAGATAATTTGAAATCTAATTAGTTGATCGTACAATTGGCTGTCGGGATTGATAAATTTGAAATGATTTCATACCAGTTCTTTAATATTTCAGCCAGAATGAGAATGAATTCATATTACATTACTTTTGCGCTTAATAACAGAAAAAATAAACAACACGAAAACCAATCAAATGTCAATAGTTAGTTTTGGAAAATATGTTGATGGCATCAATTATAAAGTACTGAATGAACGTCAGGTTAGAGGAAGTTCAGGTATCATGTTTTTGTTTGGACTCGCCGCCTTGATCAATGGGTTTTCGGGAAACTATTCAGTAATTCCCTATATCAGCGGATTTTTATTGTTCTCTTTTTTAGTTGCTGTATTAATTAATCCGAAGTATTCACCAACAATGCTGCTCGCATCCGTTTTTGTGCGTAAACAAACGCCATTATATATTGGTGCTGTTCAAAAGCGGTTCGCCTGGAGTTTGGGAATTGCTTTATCGGCTTCAATTTTTGTGTTGTCTTTCTTCCTTTTAGCAGATGCAGCCTATTTTGAACCTCTATGCAGGCTATGCTTTCTATGTTTGATTCTTCTATACCTGGAAACAGCATTTGGAATTTGTGTTGGATGTAAATTATACTTCCTATCTATTAAAATGAAATTATTGAAAGAGCCGGCAGTAAGACCGAATTGCATGGGAGATGCATGTGAGGTTTAGGCCTATAGATAATTTATTCCACAATGTAAGTTAATTTGAATGCCATGCATTAGGCATTTACTGCTTTTATAAGGGTACAATCCATTTCATTAAATTCGGAATCAGACTATTTGAAATTCGCAAGCCCCCTTACCCCACTAACAGGTAATTGCAGTATTATTCTGAAATTATCACACGAATAAGTGAGAGATAAGGCAGACATTGCATTAATGATTATAAAAAATAACATCAAAAAAAGGGAGCCGATTAAAGCTCCCTTTTTATATATCCGTTTGATTGATCAGTTATTTCACGATCAATTTAAAGTTCTCATCTTCGAAAAACTTCGCGAATTCAAGGTCTGTCCGGGCCAATTCCTTATAGGCTCCATCCTTTTTGATCGCATTGGCAAGATTTTCGTACATCATACTTGTCTTGGCCGTACGGGCACCAACAATTGCTTTCAAATAAGAAATACGTCCTGATTGGATAGGAGCGGCATCTAAAGTGCGCAATGCGCCATTGTTGTCATTGTTCAGCAACTGCGCCAAAGCACGGTTAGCAGGGCTCTTTGTTTCGTCGTTAAAGTATTTTGTTGCAGTTTCATATTGTCCCTGCATAATTTTAACGATTCCAAGGTTATCGTTGACTTCATTTCCAGCTCCGGTTGCACCACCAAAAAGTTCTTCCGCTTTGGCAAGGTTGTTCTTTTTGAGTTCAACACATCCAAGGTTATTCTGAACAATTGGGTTCTTAGGATCAAGCTTATCTGCTTTTTCAAAATTAACAGCAGCATTGTCAACATCAGCAAGTTCAAGAAGAACACTTCCAAGGTTGTTATAACCTCTCCAGTCGTCACTATATACCTTTGTAAAGTTGGTATAAATTGTTTTTTGAACCTGTGGATCATTTGTCAATGTAGCGGCATAAAGCAACTCAGCCTGATTCAGTTTCGATGGATCGTTGATTGCAAGCGCACTGATTTCTGCATCTGTGCGTCCTACTAAATCAACAGACGCCGTGATTTTTGAACGACGAAGTTTTGGTAAGATCTCGGTGGCAACAGCTGAAAATGCAGAAGAGAGATTTTTGATCTCACGTTCGCGAACTTCAGGATCACTATACATCGAAAGTACACGTAAAATCAACTCTTTATCCTGAATTGTTGATTTTTCCATCAGTTCTTTAAAACCATCCCAATCTTCGGGAGTATATTTTGTAGTAAGATCTGTATTTATTTTATTTTTGTTCAAATCCTTTTCAACTACTTTGGCAGCTGAACCTTCACGTTTCTCTGACAGTTTTGTATTGAGGTCTAATTTACCATCTGGTGAAGCATAAGCAGAAACTTCAACACCTTTCAACTCTTTGCGGTCGGCTTTGTAAGCGTCAGCAATGTATTGACTTAATTCTTTGATCTCTTCTTTCGACATTTCCTGCCCGCGTACTTCAGAACTATTAATTAAATAGATAAGGTCTGCAACATACTTTTCAGGTACAATTCTTTGGAATTTGTCAATTGAAGCATCGTAAACACCTGTTGTGTTTTTGCTTTTCTGATATCCAATAATCGAGAACGGACTGTTATCTACAAGTGTAGAAGTGGCAATAACACCATTGGCCAATTTAATCGGATCGAAATCGAGCGATTTGCGTCCTTTTGATGCACGGATTTTTAATACGAGTTCCGATTTACGCATAGCATATTCAAAAGGAATAGACCCTTTGTAAGTAACACTACCGCCATCATTATAGCTAATCACTTTGTTATTGGCTTTCACCTTTTCACCTTGAAGGAAGAACGGCTCATAGAACTTCTCACCTTCGGGAGTTACAATAACTGGCGTTGCAACAAAGGATGCTTTTTTCAGAAAATATTTTTCAGGAATACGACCCTGCAATACAATATCTACTGTACCATTGTTCGTTTCAAGCGTTTCTGGTACCACCGAATAACTCATTTTCCCGGCATCCTTTTTCATTTTTTTTAGGGAAGCGCAGCCAGTTAAAACAGCTATGCCCAAAATGAATAAAACCAAATAATTGAATTTAAAACTTCTCATTATTCTAATCTATTGATAAATTAATTGACAGTTTTTATTGCTAAACACGCAAAACTACTATCTTTTAACGTTACAGAAAAACGATTTAAGCTATTTTAACCGTTTAAAATCTCACGACTGACACCACTTGAATACGTTTTTTCAAATATTAATTCTTTAATAAGCTGATAATGGGTCTCATTCTTAACAAAATCAACATTTGTTGTGTCAATGATCAATACAGGGAAATCGTTTTGCTGTGAGAAGAAATTAAAATAGCCCTCTTTTATCGTCCTTAGATAGTCTGATTCTATCGATTGTTCGTAATCGCGTCCCCGCAAACGAATATTTTCGATGAGCTTACCTTCCGGAATATGCAGATAAACATACAAATCGGGCTTTGGCAAGCGCTCGTAAATGATATCAAAAAATTTCCGGTAAAGGTTATATTCGTCCGGAGCAAGTGTGTTTTGTGCAAAAATCAACGATTTCATAAAATAGTAATCCATGATTGTCAGCTTGTGAAAAAGATCACGACTTGCTAGATCATTTTTTAACTGTGAATAACGCTCAGCCAAAAAGGAGAGCTCGAGCGGAAATGAATATTTTGCCGGGTCGCTGTAAAACTTTGGAAGAAACGGATTGTCGGAGAATCCTTCAAGAATTAGCCGGCTGTCTAAATCAGCACTCAACATGGTTGCCAGGGTTGTCTTACCTGCTCCAATATTACCCTCAATCACAAGATAATCAATACTCATAAAATGCTTTTCTATCAGTGTCGAATATACAACAAAATGACGGGAACAAAAAAATGCCCGGATTATCCGGGCATTTTAAAAACTATCTTTTACTGATTGGGTTTTTTAAGAGAATGACTGTGGCTGGGTTCTCTTGGCTCACGTGGCTCGTTGCGCTCAGGACGCGGACCACGATCGTTGTTTCCACCTTCAGCATATCCTTCAGGTTTTGGAAGTAATGCTTTACGCGAAAGTTTCAGTTTCCCGGAGCGCTGATCAACTTCGAGTAATTTAACCTCAACGATATCGCCAACTTTCAACACACTTTCAGGATTTTCAATGCGTTTCCAGTCGATTTCCGAAACATGTAAAAGTCCTTCTTTACCCGGCATGATTTCAATGAAAGCGCCAAACTGAACGATAGACTTCACTTTCCCTTTGTAAATTTCTCCAACTTCGGGAAGTGCTACGATCGCACGAATTCGAGCAATAGCTGCATCGATCGAATCTTTATCAGGAGCACTGATCTCAATGCGACCCTGATCTTCGATTTCTTCGATGGCAATAGTTGCTTTGGTGTCAGCCTGAATCTGCTGGATAATTTTTCCTCCAGGACCAATAACCGGCCCGATCATGTCCTTAGGAATCATCATCGTTACAATTCTTGGAACATTAGGTTTGTAATCTTCGCGGGCTTCGCTGATTACTTCCAGTATTTTACCAAGAATATGCGCCCTACCCTCTTTGGCCTGCTGCAATGCTTTTGACATTACTTCGTATGATAAACCATCAACCTTGATGTCCATCTGGGTAGCAGTTATCCCTTTTGTTGTTCCGGTAACTTTGAAATCCATATCTCCCAAATGATCCTCGTCGCCAAGAATGTCGGAAAGAACGGCAAATTTATCAGAGCCTTTATCGGTAATCAAACCCATCGCGATTCCCGAAACCGGTCGTTTAAGGTGAATACCGGCATCATACATCGCCATAGTTCCTGCGCAAACAGTTGCCATTGATGAAGAACCGTTCGATTCAAGAATATCAGAGACAACACGTACGATATAAGGGAATCCTTCAGGAATCATCTTTTTCAGTGCGCGGTGTGCCAAATTTCCATGTCCGATTTCGCGGCGTGAAAGTCCACGTGGAACTTTTGCTTCACCTGTACTAAACGATGGGAAATTATAATGTAATAAAAAGCGCTCGCGTCCTTTAAAGGTAACATTGTCAATGATTTTCTCATCCATTTTGGTACCTAACGTTACACTTGTCAGTGATTGTGTCTCTCCACGAGTGAAGATCGCCGACCCGTGAGATCCTGGCAAGTAGCCAATTTCGCCCCAGATAGGCCTGATCTGCGTCGTAGAACGACCATCAAGACGAATACCATCATCAAGTATCATGCGGCGCATTGCTTCTTTTTCGACATCGTGATAATATCTCGAAATCAAACTCTTGTTTACTTCTGAAGACTCTTTTCCTTCGCTGTATGCAACGACGAAATCTTCTTTAATTTGAGCAAAAGAACTATAGCGCAAATGTTTATCAGTGATAAGCGAACGAGCGGTGTCGTAAGCTTTCTGGTAAGTTTCTTTCCAGATTGTCTCGCGAAGAACTTCGTCATTCTGTTCGTGACAATACTCACGTTTCACAACGCCGACTTCTGCAGCAAGTTCATTTTGCAATTGGCAATGAATTTTGATGTTTTCGTGGGCAAATTTAATGGCATCAAGCATTTCTTCTTCCGAAACCTCATCCATTTCACCTTCCACCATCATTATATTGTCAAACGATGCCCCAACCATAATATCGATATCGGCGGTGGCAAGTTGTTCGGCTGATGGATTAATTACAAACTTTCCTCCGATACGAGCAACACGAACCTCCGAAATCGGACCATTGAAAGGAACATCCGAAACCGCGAGCGCGGCCGATGCTGCCAATCCGGCCAGGCAATCAGGCATTTCATTTTTACCAGAAGAGATCAGTGCAATCATTACCACTGTTTCCGCATGGAAATTATCCGGAAATAGCGGACGTAATACACGGTCAACCAAACGGGCAGTCAGGATTTCATCATCCGATGGACGTGATTCTCTTTTCATGAATCCACCCGGAAACCTTCCGGCTGCCGAGAATTTTTCGCGGTAGTCAACCGAAAGCGGCATAAAATCAACGTTTTCAGCAGCTTCTTTTGCAGATACCACAGTTGCAAGCAACATGGTATCACCCATTTTTACTACAACCGATCCGTCGGCCTGTTTTGCCAACTTGCCGGTTTCGATGTTAATCGTACGGCCATCGCCCAGATCAATTGTCTTACTAACAGCTTTGTACATAGTTTAAAAAATAAATTTATTAATAATTGAAATAAATGGGTGGGGCTTTAAATATTTAAAAAAAGGCAATTCGAAAATTGCCTTTTTAGGTAGTTCGTTATTTACGAAGATTGAGTTCCTTGATCAATGAGCGGTAACGTTCAATGTCTTTTCTTTTAAGGTAATCGAGCAACGCCCGACGTTTACCTACCAATCCGATCAGCGCACGCTGTGTTCCGAAATCCTTTTTGTTGACTTTCAGATGCTCCGTAAGGTGACTAATACGAAATGAGAAAAGGGCAACCTGTCCTTCGGTAGAACCTGTGTTGGTCACTGTTTTACCGTACTTTTCAAAAATCTCCTGTTTTTTCTCAGCAGTTAAATACATTACTTATAAATTAAAAAATGATACAATTATTGCACCGCAGTATTCGTGTTCGATAGCAACGGTTCAACATTAATTAAAAAACCGGCACAAAGCTACAAAATAATCTGCTAATATTTTTAACGCTTTTGTTGATTTAATTGAAGTTGCAATTCTACTTGCATGATTGATTGCATCGAATCACATTTTATCTTCAAGAAAATTATTGAGATTTCGCACCTGCTCAGGTGATCCCAAAACGAACAACTGATCTTGAACGCTGAGTGGGTAATCGCTCCCAGGGTTAAAAACATATTTGCCCTCCCCATTTTTCAATCCGATAATGGTTGTTCCAGTAACACTTCCCAAATTTAATTCGCCTATCGTCTTTCCACTGTTGACAGCAGCCAAATTACGGCAATGTACTTCATGGATACTTACATCACGATCTCGTTGGAGTAAAATATACTCCATAAACTCGACCACATCTGGTTGTGTAACCAAACGAGCCATTCGTTGTCCCCCCATTCGTTCAGGCATGATCACATTTGTTGCCCCGGCTCTTCTGAGTTTTACGTCAGAACCAATTTCGGAAGCACGGCTAATGATAGTCAGATCAGAATTCATGCTGCGGGCAGTTAGTACTACAAACATATTGTCAGCATCATTAGGAGTTGTAGCGATCAATGCCCTTGCACGGTCAATACCTGCAGTACGAAGCACTTCTTCATTCGTGGCATCACCCTGAATAAAAAGAAGATTTGGATCCTCCTGAATGCGGGCAATTACGTTTTCGCGCCGTTCAATGATCACAAATGGATGAATATGATCGGTTAATTCGAGCGCAGCTTGCTCTCCATTCCGACCATAGCCGCATATAATCACGTGATCGGTCAATTTTTCAATCCTTTTGCTCACCCTGTTTGTTTTTAATTTTTTTACAAATTCACCATCCAGAAAAAAACGCACAATGCTTGATCCGACAAACGCAAAGCTTCCAAGACTAAAGATAATCAGGAATGAAACGAATAACTTTCCTGTTGGCGAAAGTGGCCTGACAACTTCAAATCCTACTGTCGAAACGGAAAGAACGGTCATGTACAAAGCGTCAATAAATCCGTATTCTTCAATAAAATGGAAGCCAACCAATCCAAATACAAACACAAATATCACTAATAAAATGGCAATTCTGAAAGTCCTAGTTGTTTGTTTTTCAAAACGGTTCATGTACTATTATTTTATGTCCGATGGTGCAGTCCAGGCATTTCCTTGGCTCACAATAGTCGTGTTGAAGCTGCAGTAATGCCTGCGATTCAAGTGCATTTGCTGCCACTATTCCAGCTCCGGCCCACCGGCTTATCGAACTATTAATCTCCGCAGGCATTTGCTCAAGTATATCGAGTGCTCTGTCTTTCAAAAATAGTTTATTTTGGCATTCGCCATAAAGAAAATAAAAAGGGACGACCACATTTATAACGATAAGCCTGAAAATCTGATCCCCAAACACTTTTTTCCGTACAACAGAGGGTTTATTAAAGCTATAATGAGTATCCCAGTATTCCGATGCCTTCACCATAAACAACCGCTGTAAATCTTCCAGTTTGCTAGCATCAATCACCGAGGCAAATAGTCCTTTTGAATTGTGAATCAGCATCGAAAATTGTGCCAATCTGATTGTCGGAAAGTTTCCTGGGTGCATCCTCATAAACTTCCACAAATGACCTCCAATTGGTTTCAGACCATATTTAACCGCCAGAAAACGGTACTCTTTTCGCAATTCAAGATAATACTCATCTCCAAACAATTCTTCACCAAGCAATCCAGCTTGCCCGAAAAGAAGCGCCTCAATCTGAAACAACGAATCATGATGTCGTGCCAACACCGATTGCGGAAGTGACCGAGCCACCATTTCGAAGGGAAGTGCATTCTCCTTCAGACCAAAACTGCGGGCAAGCATACGATAAAAAGTCTCGCCCCAATCCTCTTTTGTCTCCAGAAGCACTTTGTTAATCGATTCAATCTTTTGCTGTAGCCGTTCAATTACGATCCCGTTCAGGAAAAATTTTATTCTAAACGGATCTACCTGATACAATAATGAAGCGCAGCCGATCCAGTCATGACTTCTAATCAACATTTCATAATTGTCTTCAATCCACCGGGGCCAATTGATCACCAAGGCAGGCACGCAAGAACCCAGATCATTAAACACCTGAATATCTAAGACTGCCACAACATGAAGAATCGTATTTCGGTATACAGGATCATTTTGATGCCCATGCTTGTTCCAATCTGAAGCTCGCTGATGAATTTCGATATTCCCAGCCCATAGCGTTTCACCAATCCGTATTCGCGCATCAAAAAAATCAGGACCGGCATTCGTATTGTGCCTTCCCTGATGCACTATTTGTAGTGATTCCCCATCCTGGGTGAAAAGAGAATCGTTCTGATAAAGTTTATTATTCCAGATAAAATGGAGAAAATCCTCTTTCATATGAGAATAAATTTATTTTTAATAATCACATGGAACCCTTATAATTTATACCATTTGATGCGAACTTTTGCAGGTAAGGGTTTCATCGGCTTATAGATTTAGCTTACCGAAAGATACGAAAAAAATAAAAGAATAAAGAGGTGAAAATAACTTAAAAATGAAGGAATGCAAAAACTATCATAAATTGCCTAAAAACTTATGTGTTTTCAACCGTAACGCCTAATTAAACATTGACCTATTCCGATATTTTGCGAAGGACTGTCATGCCATCCCTGATGGGTATCATAAATGTTTCGACGCGGTGATCGATCTTTACAAAATCATTAAATTGCATTATACTAATTGTTTGCTCATCATTTGCTGCAACTTTTTGAACAACTTTCCCTGCCCACAAAGTATTATCGGCAATAATCACCCCACCAATTGCTACTTTGGGAAATAGAAGGTTGTAGTTTGATAAATACTTCCGTTTGTCGGCATCAATAAAAACGAGGTCAAATTTCCCCTCCAATTGAGGAATAATATCATCAGCATCGCCGATGTGTTGAATAATTCGGTCCCGCATTCCCGATTCTTCAAAAAATGATGCTGCCAAAAGCTCCAGTTCATCATTAATTTCGATTGTGTGAAGTATCCCATCATCTGACAATCCATTTGCAAGACACAAAGCGGAATAGCCGGTATAGGTTCCGATCTCCAATATTCTTGATGGCTTAACAAGCTTACTTAACAGTGTCAAGAGTGAACCCTGCAGATGGCCTGAGCACATGCGACCATTTACCATCATCACTTGAGTCTGGCGAAAAAGCCGCGCCAGCAATGGACTCTCATCCTCTATATGTGACAAGAGGTATTGATCAATAACTTTATCAATCTTTATCACTTTGATTATATATTAAAACTGATAATTTATCGAAATCCAAAATTTCATTGGCAATATCCATGATTTGAGAGGTAGTTACTGCATTGATTTTTTTATACAGAACATCCAAATCGTCCATTTTATTGTAGATCAAAAAACTTTTACCAAGCGATAACATCAGATCTTCATGATTTTCCTGCGACATGGCCAACTGACCAACCACTTGTTTCTTCGCTTTGCTGATCTGAATATTTCCCAGCACTTTATTCTGTAGAATCTTAATCTCACGTTTAATCAACGATATCGCCTTATCGAGATTATCCTTATCTGTTCCAAAATAAATGGTGATAGTTCCAGTGTCAGAATAGGCAGTATAGGAAGATTCAAGATTATAAGCAATCCCGTTTCTTTCGCGCAAAGCTAAATTAAGCCTCGAATTTCCTGATTGACCTCCAAGAATACTGTTCAGTAAAACGAGTGCAATCCGATTTTGGTGGAGTACATCGTATGCAAGACCTCCGATCAGACAATGCGCCTGAAAAGTTTCTTTCTCGACTGATTTAAATCTGGGAGTATAACCGGTGACCAAAGGACGATTAAAAGTTCGCCGGTTATCCGGGAAAATACTAAAGTACCGTTCAGCAAGATGAAAAAATCGTTTACCGCTGATATTTCCAACCGAACAGATTACCATCTGATCGGTATTGTAATTTTTAGCCATAAACCGTTGAATATCATTGCGCGTAAATGCTTTCACATTTTCGGGAGTTCCAAGGATATTTCGTCCGATAGGATTACCTTCAAAAATAAGCTCTTCAAACTCATCAAAGATCAGTTCCGATGGAGAATCATTGTAGGAATTGATTTCGTCAATGATTACATCCTGCTCTTTTTTAAGTTCCTGATCAGGGAAAGTACTATTAATCAATATATCACTAAAAAGTTCGATAGTACGTTGGTAATATTCTGTCAAAAAAGATGCATGAATTGCTGTTTCCTCCTTTGTCGTATAAGCATTCATTTCGCCGCCTACATCTTCAAGACGGCTCAGGATATGAAAAGACTTCCGCTTAATCGTGCCTTTGAAAATTGTATGCTCGATAAAGTGAGCCATACCTTGTTCCATGAGCTCCTCGTCACGTGAACCGGTGTTGATAATGATTCCGCAATGGGAAACTGGTGAATCGACACGCTGATGAACCAGCCGTATTCCATTGGGTAAGAGTGCAGAAAAATATTCCATTATTTGGTTTTGAACAAGTTGCAAAAGTATTGAAAATAACGATCTCAAATGCCACCTTACATTGGTTTAATTTCGGATTCTTAAAATTCAACTAAAATCAACTTTATTCATTTTTTTTTGAGTGTATACTTGGAGGCAAATAAAATTTGATTAGTTTTGCACCGCGTTAGAAAACAAGGTGCCATAGCTCAGTCGGTAGAGCAACGGACTGAAAATCCGTGTGTCCCTGGTTCAATTCCAGGTGGCACCACACAATGAAAACGCAAGATGTTTAAATCCTGATTTTCTCACGAAAATCAGGATTTTTTATTCCTTTTAAACGACCTGAATTTTACGTTTTTAAAAGTTAAATGATTTTACATTTTTTTAACACTAAATATTTGGAGACCACGACATACAACATTATCTTTGTGGTACATTTTTTTTCATAAGTTTAGGTTTAGTTAGGTTAGTTAGTTTGGTTAGTTTTAGTAAAAGGATGGAACCGCCCGGTTTCATCCTTTTCAATTTTTAGTCGAACAAATCGAGTACTTCATCTTTCGAAATATCTCTGAAAGGATCGTTTGAGTTCACGAATTCATTGGCCAATTTTGATTTCTTATCCTGCAACTTCTGAATTTTTTCCTCAATCGAATTCTCCGAAATAAACCTATAAACAAATACCTTCTTATCCTGACCAATCCGATGTGCACGACTAATTGCCTGCATCTCAGCAGCCGGATTCCACCATGGGTCAGTAATAAAAATATAATCTGCTGCAGTAAGATTCAATCCAACGCCACCTGCCTTCAGAGAAATCAAAAAGATTTTTTTTTCAGGGTCATCCTGAAACTCTTCAATAACTTCCTTTCGATCTGTAGTTTTCCCAGTAAGAAGACTATAATTCCAGTGCTCCTTTTTGAACTCATCTGCCAACAGATTGAGGTGTTTTACAAATGAAGAAAAAACAAGTATCTTGTGATTTTCAGCTACGAGGATGCCAAGCATTGCGATAATATCGTTAAATTTCCCCGACTCAAATTCTGACTCAGGATCAATCAGCTTTGGATGAATCGCAATTTGTCGAAGTCGCGTAAGTGCCTGCAAAACAAAAAATGTCGATTTCTGCAATCCGTCTTCCTGCAAGTTTTGAAGTAGCACATTCCTCACCGCCGATTTCTCAGTCTCGTAGAATTCTGATTGTTCCGGAGTCATCTCAACCACAATTGTCTCCTCGGTTAACGATGGAAGATCTTTGGCAACCTCTTCTTTCGTTCGTCGTAAAATAAAAGGATGTATAAGTTTTTGAAGTTTTTCACTGGCATCGGTCGATTTATCCCTTTCAATTGGCAAAAGAAACTCTTGCTTAAAATAGTTCTTACTTCCCAGCAACCCCCGGTTAAGAAAATTCATCTGTGCCCAAAGATCTGATAATGAATTTTCAATTGGTGTGCCAGTTAACACAATCCGATGCTGCGATCTGATCCCGGTAATTGTCTTATAAGTTTTGGATTCACTATTCTTAATGTATTGACTTTCGTCAAGAATCAGGAAAAAAAACTCATATTGCGATAGTTCTTCAACATCGTTTCTGACAGTCCCGTAGGTTGTGAGAATGATATCATAATTGGCTATAATATCACTTATTGATCCTTTTTCGCGACGTCGTGCGCCACTGTAAACGTAGGATTTCAACGAAGGTGCAAATTTCCGGATCTCCTTTTCCCAATTGTGGACAAGAGATACTGGTAATACAATCAGCGTTGCAGACTGCATTTGGGTTACAACAGTTTCGTCAGAAACAAAAAGGGATAACTGGGCAGAATTTTTGTGCGGAAATACGGGGGAAAGTTGCTCCTTCCGTTTTAACCTGAGTAATAATGTGAGTGCCTGAATCGTCTTACCCAAACCCATATCATCTGCAAGACATCCTCCTAGCCCCTTTGCAAATAGATGATACATCCAATTATACCCATCATACTGATAATTACGAAGTGCAGCATTCAATTCAACCGGGATATCCTGGGATTCGACGCTCGTATATTCCAATGATTTTATTTTATCCTTAACTGAAGCATCCATTTCATCTGCAATTTCAGCAATCAATGTGAAATGATAATTCGGTAACCGGATCGATTGTTCACCTATCTTTCCAAAACTAAAAATATTGTGATATTTTGCGAACCACTCCAAAGGAAGAATAGCGATCTCGCCATCGGGTAACTTAAACTCCCTGATTTGGTTCATGATATTTTTACGCAACCTGATAAATGGAAATGAAAAGGACCCAAACGTAACTGTTGCAAAAATATCAAACCAATCGCTGGTCTGGTTAATCTGAAGATTGAGTGTCTGGTTTCCGGTAAAATAATTCTGATCCAGCCCTTCCTGACTAACCCGAATTCCCAACTCTTCTAGAACTGCACTATTTTTTGACAGCCATGTGATTGCCTTATACAATGCATCAGCCTGATTACCTTCCTTCGAACCTGCAAGATACAAAGCATTTGACGCTCCTTGCAAATCAAGCGCCCTTAATTTCGAAATGAAATTTACTTCCCAGTCCAAATCTTTGTCAAAACGATGAAAGACGTAATTACCATCTATAACTTCGAAAGCAACCACTTTTTTCACATCACCATCTGCGGAGATAACCTGATCGTTATACCTAAAAACAGGGATAAAAACCGGATATCCTGCAATGTCGGTTGCAACTGATAAATTTGCCTCCTTTCGCACAGGCGTATCAATGATTTCGAATCCAGAATAGTTAATTTCCTGATTCTTAACTGCATTTAAAATAAAAGTTCCAAAATATTTTTCCTCTACTGATCGTGGTATACTGATGTATTCCTTGTCGAAAAATGGCTGTAACTTTGACCCTGAAATATCGTCAAAGAAGTAGAGTTTGTTTTGATAGAGAATTCTACATGGCTCATTTACTAGCAATATAATACTTCGATTTAGCAATGAAAGTTGATCATCCCCATTTCTTATCGTCAGAAAATACCGTGTTTCGTCTTCCAGTCTGTGAAAATTAAATACAGCTCCTGTATCTTTATAGCACAATTCGATGAGATCGTCCTCATAAAGATTGTTATATTTTGCCCGCTTGAAATAAACCGGGATTCCGGCAGTTTTGAGTAAATCGAGACAACGGGTCATAATGTCCTCAACGAACGGAACAATTTTTTTATTAAATTCTTCTGCCTTGACATTTTTGTAGAAATCGTTAAGTGTCCCTTTTTTATTGAATTTTTTTGCCAGATTTTCGTCTGCATATTTTTCAGTTAATTTAACCAATTGAGTTTGTATCGCTGAAAATCTGAAATTCCCTTCTGCCAGGTCGTGCACCCGAAGCCGCTGCGATATTGAGAGATACTTACCTTCAGTACCATCCTCTGCAAGATATGGTAATATCAGAAATCCAAACAACCTGTGTTCCGAAACCGTAATAATAAATTTTTGTTCCACGCCAAATATTAATTGATTAAAAACATCATCCTGAGTATTAAAAACACTTGTCAGTACTATGTAAATGGCTAATTTACTATAAAATATTCAACCTCCAAAATTTGGGAGTTGCTGCCATGTAACTTAAACAACGGTCATACCTGTCATTCAGTCGTGAAAGTTTTGCCAATATTTTGTAAATTTGCAGCTTCGCAGGCTGTTCTATCGCCCCAATTCATTGGGGAGGAAAGTCCGGGCAATACAGGGCACTATGCTTCCTAACGGGAAGGCGGACGTAAGTTTGCAGTAGTGTAACAGAAAATAACCGTCCCGATGAAAATCGGGATAAGGGTGAAAAGGTGGGGTAAGAGCCCACCGGTAATTGTGGTAACACGGTTAGCCGTACGCCTCATGGATTGTAAGGCCAAATATATTACGAGTTCTTCGGAACACAGGGCTGCCCGCCCTGGTTCTGGTTTCCTTCGGGTTCCCGGGAGTCGTAAGGGGTAGGCTGCAAGAGGCTGTTGGTGACAGCAGTCCCAGATAAATGATAGAATGAAAAACAGAACCCGGCTTACAGGCCTGCGATTTTTTAAAACCCTATGGTTATGCTTAAACTTAGGCTTCTTATTGTATTAATCTTAATCTCCTCCGGACTTCTTGCGCAAGAGAAACACGGAAAAACGGATTTCAATATTTCTCTTGGAACTTATGTCTCATCAGGCGAAGATTTACCATTTTGGCTTACCTCTAATAAAAGTGGGGTTTTCTCTCAGCACAACAGTAACTACCAATTAATTCAGGCAGGCTTTTCAAAACTATTTGAACCTGACTCTGTGAGCAAATGGAGTTACTCCTGGGGTACCAATCTTGTTTATGGTTATGGCAGCAAATCAGATTTCCAGGCAAATCAATATTGGTTTGGCCTGCGACACAAATGGTTTGTAATCAAAGCCGGAGCTCATTCCGATTCCATTTTTTATGGAGGATTATCATCAACAAACGGGAATCTCGATCGTTCGAACAATGCACGTCCGCTCCCGGGAATCTCATTATCAACCGACAATTTTGTACCTTTTCTGTTTTGGAAGAAATGGGCTTCATTTAAAGTTGAATATGAGGAAAAACTATTTTCGAACCATACATTTGTAAAAAATGCTCACCTGCACCATAAGTCACTTTACGGTAAGGCCTCACTTTCAAAATACTGGTCGATATCAGCAGGATTGGAGCATTACGTATTATGGGGAGGAACTTCACCTACAGAAGGCGAAATGCCAGGTATGAGTCAATATTTTAATTACATACTGGGCTTTAAAGGAGGCCTGGGATCATTTATAGGTGATCGCACAAATAAAGCTGGAAATCAATTAGGTATCTACTCTCTGGAAATAAAGAAAGAATGGCCGAAATCTATTATCAGTTTATATTGGAACCATCCATTTGAAGATCAGTCAGGAATAGAGATGGCCAACCTGCCCGATGGTTTATGGGGAATACACATCAGCAAAAAAGATCGGTCCGTTTTCATAACAGATTTCGTTTACGAATACATGAATACCCGAAATCAAAGTGGATCCATTCACCGTCTCCCTGCACCAATACCCGATAATCCGGATCGTGTAATTGGCAGGGGAAGAGATAGCTATTTCGACAATTACATCTATCGCTCCTTTACTTATTACAATCGAATGATGGGAACACCTCTGTTTGTACCGCGCATTGGAGCAGATGGTGTCGCAGACGGTTTCGAAAGTACACGAATGTGGATGCACCACATTGGAATTAAAGGCGCTTTAATGTCAGAAATTTACTGGAAAACGATGCTTACCTGGTCACGAAACTTCGGCGTATATAATGGTTCGTTTCCTTGGTCCGCCAATTTTGGCCCATCGGGAAGTGCTTATCCGATACCACTTGACGAATTCTCATTTTTAGGCGAGCTCAACTATCGGGGGAACAAATTACCATTTGAGATTAATGCAGGAATTGCCGGAGATTACGGTGAAAGATTTCAGAAAAGAATTGGCGGATATGCTGGTATCTGCTATCGGTTTTAATTAAACAATTCACATGGATCAAGTTCAAAATATTTCAATTCAAGACTTTACATATACCCTTCCTGAAGAACAAATTGCCACTTATGCTCTCACCGAGCGTGACCACTCACGGTTATTGATCTGGAATGACGGTGAAATATCGGATGAGCGTTTTGATCACCTGCCCGATCAACTCCCTTCAGGATCGATGCTGGTTTTTAACAACACCCGTGTTATCAGGGCACGACTATTTTTCTATAAACATACCGGTGCCAAAATCGAGATTTTCTGTCTCGAACCTTTAGAACCGGCTGAATATACTCAGTCCTTTTCAAAAACCGAATGCTGCAACTGGAAATGCATCATCGGAAACCTGAAAAAATGGAAGGATGAAGTGCTGGTACAGAGCCTGGAGATTGAAGGAAAACAATTACTTTTTAAAGCAGAAAAAATAAAAGCATTGGATAGTAATGCATACGAAATAAAGTTTAGCTGGGATAATCCGCTTTTTACTTTTGCTGAAATTCTTGAGTTTACAGGTAATATTCCGATCCCTCCTTACCTCCACCGTGAATCGGAAGCAATCGATCTGACAAGCTACCAAACAGTTTATTCCAGGATAAAAGGATCTGTCGCGGCCCCAACTGCCGGACTACACTTCACCACGGCGGTTTTTAAAGCATTGGAAAATAAAAATATAAGTTGCGAAGAAGTTACGCTTCATGTGGGAGCAGGGACTTTTCAACCTGTGAAATCTGAAACCATCGGCGGACACGACATGCATACGGAACATTTTATCGTTTCGCGAAAATTGATTGATCGTCTAGCAACTTTTGAAACAAAAATCATAGCTGTAGGAACTACTTCCGTGCGAACGCTTGAAAGCATTTATTTCATTGGATGCAAAATAATTTCCAATCCAAAATCAGACACAGATCAACTATCAGTAAATCAATGGGATCCTTACGATTTTCCAAAGCTGAATTATTCGCGTCGTGAAGCATTTGAAGCTTTATCAGCCTGGTTGCGAGAACGGAATCTCACTGAATTAAATTGTTCAACTCAAATAATTATCCTCCCGGGCTATACGTTTAGGGTAATCAGCGGAATGATAACGAACTTTCATCAACCACAAAGTACACTATTACTTCTTATTGCGGCATTTCTTGGCGATGATTGGAAACGGATTTACGCTCATGCGCTCAGTGAAAATTACCGCTTCCTCAGTTACGGAGATTCAAACCTATATCTGAAATAATTAAATACTCGCCTCTATTAAACACTGTCCTTTTCGTTCTTGCCCATAGCTTTAGCCATTGTACTTCCGACCATTAACTGAAGTGCGTGGTAAAGCATCAAGGGGAGTAAGACTACCCCGAGTACTGCCTGATCGGGAAATAAAACCTTTCCCATCACAGCGCCTTGAACCAATGATTTTTTTGAGCCACAAAAGTTTACGGCGATCCGGTCTTCGCGCTTAAATTTCATCCATATCGAAAGCTGATTCATCAATATGAAAACAACCAAAAAAAGCGTAAGCATCATTGCTCCCAATACCACAATCTCTGAGATCGTAAAGTGATCGAACATATGACCTGAAAAGGATTCGCAAAAGGAGGTATAGACTATGAGCAGAATAATGAACTGATCAAATTTCCCAAGCGTAGACTTATACCTTGATACCCAATCTCCAATTTTGTGGTGGAGAAACAACCCGATAATTACCGGCAACAAAACCTGCAAACAGAGCAAAAGAATCGTATGTCCAATATCAAAACCTTCCTGTGTTTTGCCTAACGCTGTACTCATTAGCAATGGCGTGATAAATATTCCTAATATGCTCGATATACTTGCATTAAAGATTGCAGCAGCAATATTTCCACGGGCGATTGACACCATCACGATTGAAGAGGAGACAGTTGATGGCAAAGCTGCAACGTAAAAAATGCCAAGTCCTATATTGGTTGAAAAGTAGTCTTTGAAAATCAACCGCAAAGTAATAATTATCAAAGGGAAAAGGACAAATGTAGAAAGTTGCACCATCAGGTGCAGACGCCATTTGCTTAATCCGCTCAGAAGACTTTCAGGACTTAACTTTGCTCCATAGAAAAAGAAGATGACCGAAACACCATAGCCGGCAATTGCTGGAAGGTGAAGCGGACTTTCTTCAATTCCAACCAGAGGGTATAACCAGGCAAGAAAAATGACCCCGATCATCAGGAAGAAGAAAGGACCTAACCCGATTTTTGAAAGCGTATCAACCAGACGTTTAATCATTAACAGGAATGAATTCAGATTTTAACAAAAATGGCTGCACAGTGTGGGTGCAGCCATAAATGTAATGCTTTTATTAGAATTGAATCAACCTGTGATTAGAACAGAAATTTCTTTCTTAGTTCTTCGATCTCCTCTTCACCAATTGGTTTGAGCTCTCCGATTGGAACTCCCATTGTGAGTGACTTTGCACTGAATTCTGCAACTTCCAGTCGGTCAAATGTCTGAAGCAACTTGTCGCCTGTGATCAGAATCGAGTCATTCTCAATAATTACGGCAGGCGTATCTTTGGAAATAAGATTCAAAATAGTCTCCTCACCCTGGAAATGACTTCCAAACGGAACATTGTAAACATCCTGCAGGAAAATCCAGCTTTCGGGTATGGTACGAACGTCAAACTTACTTCCTGTAACACTAAATGCCATTAAATATGGCGATTGTGTTAATATTATTGAGTTGACATGTGGATTGCGCCGATAGATTTCCTGGTGTAACCAGGTAGCACGGCTAGGAATTTTCCCAGGCTCACGTTTCCCGTCTTTGATCTGAACAATGTCATCCAGGGCTATATTCCATCGGAGAACATTAGTAGGCGTAATCAGAAAATCATTTCCACGCCAACGGATCGATACGGTCCCGTATGAACTGATCATCAATCCCTGGTCACACGCGCGACGAACAATCCGCATGATCTCTTCACGACGTTCACGTTCGTCCGACGGGTGTTTTACCTCCTCCGTCATTTCGGGCAGCAGTCTTGGAATCTGAGCTTCGAAAGCTTCGATTTGCTCATCCGTAAGTGAATTTACTTTCCCAATTGTTTTGGCATTAATAATTGTCTTGGCGCAAAACTCAAGGGTTTCGAAGCGCTGATAGGTATCTTTCATATCGGTACCTCCAACAACTGTACCATGATTTTCCATGATGACTGCATTGTAGCCTTTTGCAAATTCTGCAGCAATCTTTTCTCCCAACTCTTCACTACCTGGAAGTGCATACCCTGCATAACCAATTGGCCCGCACACATATTTTGCCTGTGGAATTACATTCGTATCGGGGATAACATGTGCAATACTGAAAGAGACCAAAGCCGGCGGATGCGCATGAATAATGGCTTTGATATCAGGGCGCATCTTATATATGGCCCTGTGGAATGGATATTCAGAAGAGGGTTTATGTTTTCCCAGGACAGTTCCATCAGCTTTGATACAGTTGATATCATCAGGACCCAGTGTGCCCTTGTCGACAGCTGAAGGAGTAACCCAAATATCACCATGTTCGTCGATGATCGAAACATTTCCGCCCGTGGTGGTAGTCATCCCATTGTGATAGATCCGACTAATAATCAATACAATTTGATTACGTGGATGCATAAGGTTGATGTCAAGTAAATGCATAGAATATGTTTTAAGATTTCGCCATTTTGCGACGGTAATTTTCGACTTCCCAGTTGTCAATAAAGTCAATCTGCCCCTTGTTCATAAATTTCGGACCACCAAAATTTTCGGATAGATAGCTTATTTTCAATATATTTGAATAGACTTCAAGTACATTTAAAACCGATTTGAGATTCTCCTCAACAGCGATAATTCCCTGTCCTTCAACTGCCAAAACTTTCGGAAGATAACCATACGAATTCACATAACCAGCAATTTTAGCGTAGGCTGATTCGATTTGATCTTTCTCATTTTGGTAAGCAGGAATAAACAGGTAATGTGCCTTGCAATAAACAATGTCATCGGGGGTAAATGCGGTATCGGCTTTTAGAAAGCTGTTTGGGTCGGCAGTGAAATGGTGGATCAAACTGCTTTCAACTCCTTTTGCCGCAGAATTTTTGAATTCAGGGTGCAATTGCCGAATCTGGTCGATGATGGGTGATTCATAAAGTTTTGCATCATCTTGCGGCAGAACCTGGCTGATTTTACCATTAATCTTCTGAATAATTGAGGAATAAATTTCTTTTATGGCCGGAATAGAGTCGGCAGCCACAAACACACCATGGTTCTCGAGGAATATAATTTGGGGTGCCTTTGCAAATTTTACTGTAAACTGACGAATCTCTGTTTCAACCTTTTTGAAGAGGATGTAACCAGGGTCAGTATAAGGGATAAAGAGCGCCTGATCACCAAACAATTCATAACAAATTTTTTCGGCATTAATTGAACACATCAGCGCATTGACGAGTGTCGGATGCGTATGTACGACATATTGAAATTCAATAATCTCGTGCATTGATGTTTCGACAGAAGGTCGGTTGTTCCCATCAGAAACAATTGCATTGGCAAGATCAGATTTTACTTCTGCTTCACGTTCAGTTGCATTTTGACTATATGTTTTTGTGGAAACAATTTTTAATTTCTCCCGCGACAGGCATACAAAGCCAGTTTCATCTATCGTTTCGAGTGCGACGCCGCTTGCTTTGACCCATATATGGTTTTCGTCCTTAAATGACGTGTTCCCGCCACCTGCAATGACAAAAGTTTTATCTTTCCCGTAAAGTTTCGACACTCCAATTAGTTGTGCAAGGTTCTGATTCATTAGCGTTTTGTTTCTATTAATTTTATTTCGTTACATTATTCCCATTTCCGTAATCCAAAAGTAATTGAAAATTGGATGATGAGTGTTACAATTAGTGATATTTGATTTACACTATTTGTTATTAACTTTGCCGCTCAAATCGAGTTAAACTCCGTGTGCTTGAACACCACGTAAAAAACAAGTAAGATGAAAAAGACGGTTTCTGTTTTGTTTATGTTTGCAGGCATCCTGTTTGCAATTTGTTTATTGATCTCCAATATCCTAGCCACAAAAATTATTTTGATTGGTTCCTGGGCAGCTCCGGCAGGTGTGCTGATTTTCCCCATTGCTTATATCATTAATGATGTAATCGTTGAAGTATGGGGTTATCAAAAAGCACGGCTGATTATTTGGTCAGGCTTCGCAGTGAACATTATGGCAGTATTGTTCTTTACATTGGCCCTCGTTGTGCCGGCTGCCCCATTCTGGCAAAATCAGGAAGCCTTCGCTACAATTTTGGGAAGTACGCCACGAATTATTGCTGCCAGCTTATTGGCCTATCTTACAGGTTCATTCCTAAACGCTTTTGTAATGAGCAAGGTGAAAATTCTGATGAAGGGAAAAGACTTTTCAGTCAGGGCCATTCTCTCGACTTTAGTGGGCGAAGCAGCCGACTCCTTTATTTTTATAACCATTGCTTTCGCTGGCAACCTGCCGTTTAACGTATTGATTGGTATGATCTTCACCCAGGCATGCATCAAAACGGCTTATGAGATTGTGATTCTGCCGTTTACGATCGTAGTTGTCAAATGGGTTAAGAAAGTTGAAGGTGTCGACACATTTGATGAGTCTATTTCATACAATCCTTTCTCAATCAATCAAATCTGAAATGGTAAGTTTTCCGGTTATCGATTCAACTCTTTCGGCTAAGCACCTTGCATTGTTTGTGCACGAAAAATATGGTTTTACGGGCAATACGAGTTGTAAACTATTCAGGACAGGAATCAACCATACGTATATGGTTTCGGAAAATGAAAACAAATACGTACTTCGGATTTACAGCTACAACTGGCGGACAGAAACTGATATCATGGAGGAATTACGGTTATTAGTACTCCTGAAAGAAAATAATATTGCTGTTTCCTACCCAATCCATGATAAGGGTGAAAATTATATTCAGATGATCGAGGCACCTGAAGGATTGCGTTATGCAGTGCTTTTTTCGTTTGCAGAAGGGAAGAAAGTAAGAAACCTGACTGAAAAAACATGTTACAGCATTGGATCACTGATGGCAAATATTCATAAAACTACCATCAGCCAGGAAGTCAAGCGAATAGAATACAATGCTCATACTTTAACCCAACTACCTTACCAATACGCAACTAAACATTTTTCCGAGTCGCTGGATGAGATGCAATTTGTAAAAAGAGCAAGTGATCATCTAACTGCATTGTTTGATGAAGTTGATTCAGTCAAACTTAGATACGGAGTAATACATCTTGATCTTTGGTATGATAATATGAGTATTGAGGATGAATCTGTTATAACAGTTTTTGATTTTGATTTTTGCGGAAACGGCTGGTTACTATTGGATATCGCTTATTTCGCAATGCAACTATTTAATACAGAGCCTGACACAAAATTATTCAAATCGAAATTGGAAAGTTTTTATAATGGATATCAAACAGTGACTCCTATCTCCGATGAAGAGAAAGCGCTAATTCCTGAAGCAGGATTAGCAATCTGGATATTTTATCTGGGAGTTCAATCCCAAAGATTTGATAATTGGTCAAATATATTTTTAAGTGAAAACTACTTGAAGCACATCGTAGGGATCATTAAGAACTGGCTGAAATACAACGAAATAAAAATAAAAGGGGATAACGAAGTATATGTCTAAAGCATTGGTAGTTTTTTCAGGTGGTCAGGATTCGACAACCTGTCTTTTCTGGGCTAAAAAGCATTTTGACGAGGTTTTGGCGATTGCTTTTGATTATGGACAGCGCCACATTGTTGAACTTGACGCTGCAAAAAAGATTGCGTCGGAAGCAAAAGTAAAACTGAACCTATTTAAAATCAACTTACTAAGCGAAGTGTCGCATAATTCATTAACAGATAATGCGATGGAGGTTGAAACAAATCAGCCCGATCACCGCCCGCCCAATACGTTAGTTGAAGGCAGAAATATGTTGTTTCTTACTTATGCCGCCGTCTTTGCCAAAGCCAATGGAATCAGTGACATCATTACTGGTGTCGGTCAGGCTGACTATAGCGGATATCCCGACTGCAGAAATGAATTTATAAAATCGCTGAATCAGACACTTAATCTGTCGATGGATTACGATTACCATATTCATACTCCACTGATGTGGCTCGACAAATCTGAAATTTGGCAAATGGCCGACGGGCTGGGCGTATTTGAGATTGTGCGGGATCAGACGATCACCTGCTATCACGGGATTCAAGGTGAAGGTTGCGGCACATGTCCGTCGTGCAAATTGCGAAACAGAGGTTTGTTAAAATATTTAAAATCAAAGAATAATGGATGATTTAAAAAGTTTGGGAAAGTCAACCGGTTATGAATTCAGTTATTCACCGCAAGTGTTGGAAACCTTTGAAAACCGTCATCCCGGAAACGATTACTGGGTCAAATTCAATTGCCCCGAGTTCACTTCATTATGCCCGATTACGGGTCAGCCCGATTTTGCGGCCATATACATTAGTTATATTCCTGATGTGAAAATGGTTGAAAGTAAAAGTCTTAAGCTGTATCTTTTCAGTTTCAGGAACCATGGTGGATTCCATGAAGATTGCGTTAATATCATCATGAAAGACCTGATCAAATTGATGGAACCAAGGTATATCGAGGTTTGGGGGAAATTCACACCACGCGGTGGTATTAGTATCGATCCGTATTGCAATTACGGAAAACCTGAGACCAACTTTGTGGCAATGGCTGAGTTTAGGATGATGAACCATGACCTATATCCGGAGAAGGTGGATAACCGATAGAAAAAAATAGAGACAAGGCAGTGCCTTGTCTCTACAATTCATTCTTATCGCGGGAAATAATTATCCCTTCTTTACTTTTACAACTCCATAAACTGCACTTTCGCCCAATTCCTCTTCAATACGGAGCAACTGGTTGTATTTTGCGATCCGGTCAGTGCGGCTCAACGAACCGGTTTTGATCTGACCGCTATTGGTTGCAACAGCGATATCAGCAATGGTTGTATCTTCAGTTTCTCCTGAGCGATGTGAGGTAACACTTGTGTAACCTGCACGGTGAGCCATTTCGATGGCATCAAGTGTTTCAGTAAGTGTACCAATCTGATTTACTTTAATCAGGATAGAATTGGCAGCGCCTAATTCGATCCCCTTCTTTAGGTATTCAACATTGGTTACAAACAAGTCATCGCCAACAAGCTGACATTTATCACCGGTTTTTTTGGTATGCAACACCCAACCTTCCCAGTCGCTCTGGTCGAATCCATCCTCAATAGAGTCAATCGGATATTTAGCAACAAGATCGGCCAGGAAATCAACCTGTTGTTCACGGGTTCTTTTTGCACCATTTGGTCCTTCGAATTTGGAATAGTCATAAATGCCATTTACATAGAATTCTGAAGCAGCGCAATCAAGTCCAATCGAAACATCACCGCCATCTTCTGCACGACCTGGTTTGTAACCTGCTTTTTTAATGGCATCGATGATGCTGTTTAAGGCATCTTCGGTTCCGGCGAGTGCCGGTGCAAAGCCACCTTCGTCGCCTACCGCAGTACTTAAATTACGGTCATGAAGCACTTTTTTAAGACTGTGGAATACTTCGGCACCCATACGAAGGCCTTCGCGAAAGGAAGTTGCGCCGATCGGGCGAATCATAAATTCCTGGAATGCAATCGGAGCGTCAGAATGCGATCCGCCATTGATGATATTCATCATCGGAACAGGCAATGTTTTGGCATTTGTTCCACCGATGTAGCGATAAAGTGGCATATCAAGGTAAGCCGCAGCAGCTTTGGCAACTGCCAGCGATACACCAAGAATTGCATTTGCCCCAAGATTCGATTTTGTTTTTGTGCCATCCAGTTCGATCAATTTACGATCCAGCGCAACCTGATTAAGTGCACTCATTCCAACGACCTCTTCTGCAATCGTTTTATTAATATTTTCAACTGCTTTAAGTACACCTTTGCCGAGATAGCGTTTTTTATCTCCGTCCCGAAGTTCAAGCGCTTCGTTTTCGCCGGTTGATGCACCTGATGGTACTGCGGCACGTCCCATGATTCCACTTTCAAGTGTCACTTCAACCTCAACGGTTGGGTTCCCGCGAGAATCGAGAATTTCTCTTCCGATTACTTTGTAAATTAACATCGTTTTTTGGTATTAAATAGTAATAAAAATTAATGTTGCTGTCATACTAACAGTTTGATACAAAAAATAGTTTTGAAATCGTTAAACCTTACAAATATAAACATTCCGGAAATCATAAACTTGCTATACACTGGAAAGACTGTTAGAAAGAGGTTAAATTTAGAGATGAAATTTAATGGGTTCATTCGACAATCAAAAGAGATTGTGAGTTCGTCGAAAGTCAAAAATGAAAGCCCCGGAAAAATTTCCAGGGCTTTTCATGCTGATTATTTGGAACGAACATAGAACTTTAAATTCTAATTCGTTATTGAACGTGTTTTACATTTTCGTTTTTTCGAGTCTCTTTTGAATTTTCTTTATGGCGTTCTCAATCGGTTTTTCCGGTTCAATAACATTGTATTCTCCCCAGAACTCACGATCCGCAAATCCTGAAATCTCATCGGTTAATACGACAGTTGATTTCATTCGATCGGCCATTTTTACCGGTTTATCAGTTGTCTTTTCCCAGTCTGTGATAGCCATTTCGATGGTCGATTCATAAACGGTATTGAATAACTTCTTTTTCCAGTCAACTTTGAAAGTAATCTGCCCTCTTGAATAACTGTAGTACCATTTACCATCTTTCTCGCGATAGTCAATATGGTAAGCTGCAAGCGTCGGATAGACTTTTGCACCAGCTGGTTTCTTCTTAATAAACATATCGCTGGCCATCATTTTATTTTCAACGTTAAGGTTAAACGTGGCACTTGTAATGGCAAGACTCTCAGTATCGATAAACAGTTTTCCATAATAGAGCGGTTCTGTAATGTGAGAACGTTGTTTGAATGACAACACATATATCAAACGGTCGTTAACTTTCGTAATGTTTTCAAGGCTGAATTCATAATTGCCAATCATATCTTCGGTGAAAACCATTTCAGGATTCTTCATAATATCCAGGTACAAAGTGGTATATGGCCCTCCCTGAAGTTTAAAAGTTAAAGTATCCATCTTGGTGTAATCAGTACTTTTCCTGGCTTTGTAGAGTTGAGCCACATCGATCCGTGATGACATATAAGGCTGTTTATGTATTTCGACAACAGCCTCGGAAAGAGATACATAAGTCCTTCTTTTCTTGATTGTTTCGCGGTAGAATGCTGACATTAATGTTTGATCATTGAAATAGTTATCTGCCCGCTTATTCATAACAGCACGGATCAGCAACTCGGGATCTTTTGGAAAAACCCGAACCTCATTCAATGCAATAACCAATAAATCAAGTTCAATTCTAGTTCTTTCAGATTTAAATTCCGAAAGATTCACACTTTTGTTTTTGTATCCAAGAAAGGATACAGTTACTTTTCCTTCGGTCATACTTTTTGGAACTTTTAACGAGAATTCACCTTCAGAATTTGTGATCGTTGCAATATTTGTTCCATTCAAAGTTAGAGAAGCAAAAGCAAGCGGAGACCTTGTCTCCTGATCAGATACAGAACCTTTATACTGGACATACGTCAAAGTGTCAGGCTGATTTGATTTTGGGATAGCCGGAAGAGCAATTGATGCTCTTGAAAATCCCATAAGAATCAAAATAATAGCTGTTATTATTGTTGATCTTTGACCGAAGTAGAAAGTTTGTGTTTTCATGGCTTAAATTTTAAAAATTTGGACTTTATACTCATGAGACAGCCAGTCTACAAAACACCCTTATACGGAAACCTTCTTTTTTTAAGAATCGCTTAAAAACTACCACCACCAGTCTTATTAAGAACTATAATTGTCAAATATTCAGAGATTTTAATAATTTTGGCAGTGGAATTTGAATGAAATTTTGTTAAAATGAGAATATTGTGAAACGAAAGATAATTATAGCGCTTTTAACAGTGTTTTCACTATTTGTCAATGCTACAGAATCTTCGAAAAGGCCTAAAATCGGGTTGGTTCTTTCGGGCGGAGGAGCAAAAGGTTTTGCACATGTTGGCGCACTTAAAGTAATTGAGGAGGCAGGAATTCCTATTGATTATATTACCGGTACCAGCGTCGGTAGTATTGTAGGAGGACTTTATGCTATTGGATATGATGCTTCCATGCTTGAACATATCATCCAAAGCCAGAATTGGCAGGAGTTATTAAGCAACAGTTTTAAAAGGGAATATATACCTACGATTATAAAAGAAGAGCAACTGCGTTATCTTATAACGCTGCCAATCGAAACAAAAAAAATCACGATCCCTTCTGGCTTGCTAAACGGACAGAATGCAATGGAATTCTTTACATATCTCACATACGGATACCATGATATAACTGATTTTTCGAAATTACCCATTCCATTTGAATGCATTGCGGCAGATATTGCCACAGGAGATGAGGTCATTCTTAAGAGGGGATTCCTGCCGAAAGCGATTAGAGCAAGTATGGCATTCCCGGCAGCGATAGCTGCTTGCGAGATTGATGGCCGTATGCTGGTTGATGGCGGAATTGTGAATAATTTCCCCGTCGATCGTTGCCGTGAAATGGGTGCGGATATTATTATCGGGGTCGATATTGGAGATGCTTTGCTGACAAAAGATAAAATAAAATCGATTCCTGACGTTATTTCCCAACTCACCAGTCTGATGTCGATCGAGCGAAGTGAAAAGAATCGGAAGAATGTCGATATATTAATAAGACCTGATATTTCAGGCTATTCTGCTTCCAGTTTTGATACCGAATCAGCTATCGTTTTGATGAAACGGGGAGAGGATGCTGCCCGTAAAATACTGCCTAAACTCATAAGAATGCGCGATTCGCTTGGGATTGCACCTGTCCTCAAAAAACCACGCGAAATGCCGAATGAAAGTGCATCTATGATTGTGAATAAGATTGAGGTTGAAGGAACTGAGAAGACGAATATTGTATCTTTTCTTGGCAAAATGGGGATTGGTAAAGACAAGAATGTCACCCTACAGCATATACGACAAAGTGTTTCAAGAATTTATGCTGCCGGTAATTACGAGAATGTTGATTTCAGGATATCAGGTGATGCTAAAAAAACAATTCTTATAAATGTGAAAGAGAGTTCAACTCAACGTTTGAATATTGGGCTCCATTACGACACTGATCTTAAAGCGTCAGCACTTATTAACACAACTATTTACAGCGATCGGATAAGTGGGTCGAATCTTTCGCTCGATGCAAAATTATCATCTTTACCAATGTTTTCAGCGCGGTACTCCCTCGACAGGGGCTGGAAACCAGGATTCACGGTGTTCGGATCCTTTATTTCGGATAAAATCTGGGGATACGAAAATGAACGAAAGTCGTCTGAAATTAATGTTCAGCTGATAAATCTTCAGGTGGCAACCCAGGCAGTCATCTCCGATGCATTCAGAATATCGATTGGTGCTTCTCTGGAGAATTTTCGATTTGGAACGGTCATCGGGGTGCCAGATACTACAGAGTTAAAGAATGGTATTTTTTATAATTATTTCGCGAAACTAAAACTTGATGAATTGGATCATCCATATTTTCCTACAAAGGGTTGGGCAATGGACGGCATCTTCAAACTTGTAACAGAAAATGGATGGACCTATACCGGTAATTCACCGCTTGTACTGATGGGGCTCACGGCTAAAGTGGCTAAAAAAATCTCCAATCGGCTTACCTTTCTCCCATCATTTTATTCCCAATTTACATTTGCTAAAACCGCACCGGTGTATTATAAAGCATATATTGGTGGATTTCAAAGAACTAACTATTTTGGAATTTACCTCCCTTTTGCTGGATTAAGACGGATGGAACTCAGCGCTGACAATGTTGCCTTGGTTCGCCTTGACCTTCGATTGCGGTTATGGGAGAAGTTCTATTTGACAGCAAATCCCAATTTTGGAATGTATGGTGACAGCGTCTCTCCGTTTGTCGAAGGAAATTTTATGGTAGGTGGGGGTTTCTCTATTGCTTACGACAGTATGGTAGGACCGATTGAATTCAATCTGAGCACATCAAACATAAACAATAAAGTAGCTGCATTTTTCTCCCTGGGTTACTGCTTTTAAAGAACGTTGGAGAAAGGACAAGACTTTGAGAAAGTTAAAATAAGAGCACATTTGAGTTGGCACAATAACATTATATGATAAAAATGAGGTATTTAGTTTTATTTGTATTTGGCTGTTTATTTTTTCAGGCAACAGATGCTCAACCCGCCCAGACACTCAAAGAGAAAGTTTTGAAAAATGCCGGCTATTCGGTCTATGTAATTGATGCAGAAGCTGGAAAAGTTTTATTTGAAACACCTCAGCTGAGTTTGGTGCCGGCCTCGGTGATGAAAGTTGTAACCACAGCTGCAGCATTAGAAATCTTAGGTGCTGATTTTGTATTCAAAACTCAATTAGGAATTACAGGTAAAATAAACATTGAGACTGGCTCAATGGAAGGGAATTTGGTTCTCAAAGGTGGCTGTGACCCTGCATTTTACTCAGACTATTTTCCAGAACACTATAGAGGAACCTTCGAAGCATGGGCTGAAGCCCTTTCAAAAACCGGGATAAAAAGTATTAAGGGAGATTTCATTGTTGATCTGTCTCAAATGAAGGGATCATCGATACCCGGAGGCTGGTTGTGGGAAGATATCGGTAACTACTATGGAACAGGAGTATCGGCACTAACTTATTCCGACAATTACTACAATATTCATTTTTCCTCTCCGGCCGAATCCGATAAACCGGTAACCATCAATAGAACGGATCCACTGATCGACAGTCTGCACCTGATTAATAAAGTAGTTTCATCAGACATAAACCGTGACCTCGCTTTTATATATGGTGCCCCTGGTTCCTTAACACAACTCGTTGAAGGAACTATTCCCAAAGGACGCACTGATTTCGTTGTGAAAGCTGCAATGCCCGAACCTGCCCGTATTGCAGTTAATGAATTCATTAAAACACTGAAATATAACAAAATAGATATATCTGGAAAAGTCTTATTTGTTAATACACCAACAAATGAACCGTTTACACTGATCGCAGAAAAAACATCCCCTCCACTTCGCGATCTGATTGTTCCGCTTAATAAGGAAAGCATCAATCTTTTTGCTGAACATCTGTTACGCGAAATTGGGATTGTGCGTAAAGGATCCTCATCATTGGACAAAAGCATTGAAGCACTGAAAGAATTTTGGATAGAAAAGGGTATCTTTCTGGATGGATTCTACCCGACAGACGGAAGTGGTCTCTCACGTTCGAATGGGATTTGTCCGCGAACATTGACTGAAGTACTTCGTTATATGTACCTTAGCACAAATCGTGAAAATTTTATCAACTCGCTCCCGGTAGCCGGTCAAAGAGGAACGCTTCAATCGGCATTTAACGGGTCGAAACTTGAAAATAACCTAAGAGCGAAAACCGGTTCAATGACAAGAGTCAGAAGTATGGCCGGAATTTTCACAAATCAAAAAGGTAAGAAGTTGATATTTGCCGTTATTACGAATAATTTCGAAGGCTCGCAAGCATTGGCAGGCCTTACAATCGAAGATTTTCTGAATGAAATTTATTTGATGGATTCAACCCCGGTTAAAAAGCAGGTAGCTCATTGAATTTTATTAAAACATTTGGTCATTTTCTTTTAAAATTCTCAAACATCACCAAAATCACCCTTAAAATATCGAATTGCATTAATTAATTGTAAATTGCTTACGATTTTATTTTGAGATGAAAGTTTTATTTGTAGTTTTGCCCCGAACTTTAATGAAAAGCATTAACCGGAAAATTTGGTTAAACAAAAACAAAAGTTCGATTGTTACTTTGTAGATTTGTATTTTTAGAAATTATGAAGAATTTAAATTTATATAGCCTTCTACTCGTGGTCATTCTTATTCTCGTCGATAACGGGTGAGGAGGGTTGTATATTGTATGATAAAACATATAAGAGCCTTTCTCGAAATGAGAAAGGCTTTTTTTTAAACAAAACTTTGCCATAATGAAAAACGAACTAAGGAGCAATACAACAACAATGGGCCGCCGAATGGCTGGTGCACGCAGCTTATGGAGGGCCAATGGTATGAAGGAGGAGCAGTTTGGCAAACCTTTAATCGCAGTGGTTAACTCTTTTACCCAATTTGTTCCCGGTCACGCTCACCTTCATGAGATTGGGCAAATGGTGAAGAAATTGATTGAAGATCAGGGATGTTTTGCCGCTGAGTTCAATACAATCGCCATTGACGACGGAATTGCAATGGGACACGATGGGATGTTATATTCGCTTCCTTCGAGGGACCTGATTGCAGACAGTGTTGAATACATGATTAATGCACACAAGGCTGATGCAATGATCTGCATCTCGAATTGCGATAAAATTACCCCTGGTATGTTGATGGCTGCCATGCGGTTAAATATCCCTTGCATTTTTGTCTCGGGTGGTCCGATGGAAGCAGGAGTAGTTGCCGATAAGAAATACGATCTGGTCGATGCAATGGTGATGGCTGCAGACCCTTCGGTTGACGAAAATTTACTTTCGGAAGTTGAACAAAAAGCTTGTCCCACCTGCGGTTCCTGTTCTGGAATGTTCACTGCCAATTCGATGAACTGTTTAACTGAGGCTTTAGGTCTTTCGCTTCCCGGAAACGGAACAGTTGTTGCAACTCATTTAAACCGTAAGAAACTGTTCGAAAAAGCAGCTAAACGTTTGGTTGAGATCACCTGGGATTATTACCGGAATGGAAATGAAAAAGTCTTACCACGCAACATTGCGTCACGCGAAGCTTTTATGAATGCCATGACGCTCGATATTGCAATGGGTGGTTCAACCAATACAGTATTACACTTACTGGCAGTAGCACACGAAGCAGGTGTTAATTTTACAATGCAGGATATCGATTCGCTTTCCCGAAAAGTTCCATGTATTTGCAAAGTTTCACCCAATTCACATTATCACATCCAGGATGTTAACCGAGCAGGTGGCATCATGGGGATTCTGGGTGAACTTGAAAAAGGAGGATTATTAAATACGTCAGTTTCACGTGTAACCGAAGGAACACTGGATGCAGCCATTAACAAATGGGACATTCAGAGATTGTCAGCAGATGCTGAAGCACAAAAACTTTATTCTTCAGCTCCTGGAAATATAGGCCGTAACCTGACATTAGGTTCTCAGGAAAAGTACTATTCAGAATTGGATGTTGACCGAAAGAAAGGTTGTATCCGCGACATCGAAAATGCTTATACAAAAGAGGGTGGTTTGGCAATTCTTTATGGGAATATTGCTATTGATGGATGCATTGTAAAAACAGCTGGTGTTGATCCATCCGTATTCCGTTTTAATGGTGTTGCCAGGGTTTATGAATCCCAGGATGATGCTTGCGAAGGTATTTTGAAACGCGAAGTAGCTGCAGGAGAAGTGGTGATTATCCGTTATGAAGGCCCCAAAGGTGGTCCGGGAATGCAGGAAATGCTGTATCCAACATCTTATCTTAAAGCTTCCAAACTTGACAAAGTTTGTGCTTTACTAACTGACGGTCGTTTTTCAGGTGGAACTTCAGGCCTCTCGATCGGACACGTTTCGCCCGAGGCTGCCGCCGGAGGAGCAATCGCACTTGTGAAAGATGGTGATCGAATTGAAATCGATATACCTCAGCGTCGGATTGAATTGATCATCTCGAATGAAGAAATGGAAGACCGGAAAAAAGCGCAGGAGGCACGCGGTAAGATGGCATATCAACCCGCAGAAAGAACCAGAATTATCAGCAAAGCACTAAAAGCATATGCAAGCCTTGTCGCCTCGGCAGACAAGGGAGCAGTAAGAATTATTGACTAATTAAAAATTAAATAGTTATGACATCTCTAACAAACGACAATATAATTGATCAGGAACCCATCGAAATAACAGGTTCCGAAGCGGTATGCCGCTCGCTGATTGCCGAAGGTGTTGATACAATCTTTGGATATCCGGGTGGTGCCATTATGCCTGTCTATGATGCGTTGCACGATCACCATCATCACCTTAAGCATGTACTCACGCGTCACGAACAAGGTGCTGTTCACGCGGCTCAGGGTTATGCCCGCGTTTCAGGTAAAGTAGGAGTTTGCCTGGCAACCTCAGGTCCGGGTGCAACCAATCTGATTACCGGAATTGCGGATGCACTTATTGATTCCACGCCACTCGTTTGTATTACCGGGCAAGTCACTTCTGGTTTATTGGGTACCGACGCATTTCAGGAATCGGATGTAATTGGCATTACGATGCCTGTCACTAAATGGAATTACCAGATTACCAGTGCCGAGGAAATTCCTGAAGCAATATCGCGGGCATTTTATATTGCAGCAAGTGGCCGGCCAGGTCCTGTAGTTTTAGACATTACGAAGGATGCCCAGTTTGCAAAAGTTAAGTATTCCTATTCCAAATGCATTAAAATCCGATCGTATGTCCCTGAATATCCGGCTGATAAATCGTCATTAAAGAAAGCAGCTGATTTAATTAATAGTGCTAAGAAACCTTTCCTGCTTTACGGACAGGGTGTTATGTTGTCTGGCGGAGAAAAGGAACTAATTCACTTTATTGAAAAAACCGGAATCCCGGCGGCAGGAACATTGCTGGGTTTATCCGCAATTCCTACCGACCATCCATTAAATATGGGAATGCTGGGAATGCATGGAAACTACGCACCAAATATCAAAACAAACGAATGCGATGTGTTAATTGCTGTAGGGATGCGTTTTGATGACCGAGTAACTGGCAGTACATCAACCTATGCAAAACAAGCTAAAGTAATTCACATTGAGATCGATCCGGCAGAAATTGATAAAAATGTCAAAACCGAAGTGGCGCTGATTGGAGATGCGAAACATACTTTAAGATTGCTTTCGAAGTTAGCTATCGAAAAGCAACATCCAGAATGGATTGCAGAGTTCGAGGCAGCCGAAGATATAGAAAAACAAAAGGTAATAAACAATGACCTTTCTCCACAGAAGCCAGGACTAACAATGGCCGAAGTGGTTCGGATGGTTTCGGATCTCACAGATAATAAAGCCATTGTAATTACGGATGTTGGACAGAACCAGATGGCAGCTGCCCGTTATTCGAAATTTGTTGATTCCCGCAGCTGGGTTACTTCAGGAGGATTAGGAACGATGGGGTTTGGGTTACCCGCGGCCATGGGCGCCAAATTCGGTTCACCTGATCGCGAAGTTGTTCTCTTTACAGGCGATGGTGGAATGCAAATGACAATCCAGGAGTTGGGAACAATTGCCCAGGAAAAACTTGCCGTTAAAATTGTGATACTGAATAACCATTTCCTCGGAATGGTGAGGCAATGGCAGGAACTCTTCTTCGAAAAACGTTACTCATTCACCGAAATACTAAGTCCGGATTTCGTAAAAGTAGCTGATGCTTATGGCATTCCAGGCAATGCTGTACATAGCCGGAATGAACTTGAAGGTGCAATGAAGAAGATGATCGATCACGATGGACCTTATTTGCTCGAAGTGATGATCGAAAAAGAAGACAATATCTTTCCGATGGTCCCGGCCGGAAAATCGGTTTCGCAAATTATTCTTAGTGCAGACGAACTGAATTAAAATTAATAAGATGAAACAAGAATACATTATAACAGCCTACAGCGAAAACCACATAGGTTTGTTGAACCGGATTACCATCATTTTCACAAGGCGAAAAGTAAATATCGAAAGTCTCACAGTCTCCGAATCTGCACTGCAAGGGATTAGTAAATTTACAATCGTTGTCAACGAAGAGAAAGAGAAGGTGGTTAATATTGTCAAACAGATTGACAAGCAGATAGAGGTATTGAAAGCTTTCTATTACACCAATGATGAGATGATTTTTCAGGAAATCGCCCTTTACAAAGTTCCTACTACCGCATTGATGGAGAGCGATCAGATCGAAAAACTGATCAGGAAGCACAATGCCCGGATACTTGAAATCACGCACGAATATACGGTGATTGAAAAGACGGGGCATAAAGAGGAAACGCAGGAACTTTTCGAAGGATTGAACTCTTTCGGCGTTTTACAGTTTATACGATCGGGAAGAGTCGCAATCACCCGCTCACCAGTCGAAAAATTATCTGTATTTCTGAAAGAGCGTGATTCTCTTTTCGAAAAACTGGAAGCAAAGAAAAAAAAATAATCGCATAAAATATTTAAATAAAAATACCTGTTATGGATAATAATCGCATATATATTTTCGACACAACACTGAGGGATGGAGAGCAGGTTCCTGGTTGCCAGCTGAATACAATCGAGAAGGTGGAAGTTGCCAAAGTTCTTGAGCAATTGGGTGTTGATGTTATCGAAGCCGGATTTCCCATCTCAAGTCCCGGAGATTTTAAGTCGGTTGTAGAAATCTCGAAAGCGGTAACCTGGCCGACAATCTGCGCGCTTACCCGTGCAGTCGAAAAAGATATTGATGTGGCAGCAGAATCACTGAAATTTGCGAAACGTGGTCGTATTCATACTGGTATTGGTACTTCACCCTATCATATTCAGTATAAACTGAATTCCAATCCTGAGGAAATACTTGCCAGAGCAGTTGCTGCCGTAAAGTATGCAAAAAAATATGTCGAGGATGTTGAGTTCTATGCCGAAGATGCTGGTCGCTCCGACAATGTTTACTTGGCAAGGGTCATTGAAGCAGTCATCAAAGCAGGTGCAACGGTCGTAAATATACCGGACACAACTGGATATTGTTTGCCCAGCGAATTCGGAGAGAAGATCAAATTTTTGATAGACAATGTTCCGAACATCCACAAGGCAATTATATCGACGCATTGCCACAACGATCTGGGAATGGCGACAGCCAACTCTATTGCAGGTGTGATGAATGGTGCCCGTCAGGTTGAAGTGACAATTAACGGCATTGGTGAACGTGCAGGAAATACCGCACTTGAAGAAGTCGTGATGATATTGCGTTCGCACAAAGAATTGAATTTTTATACGAATGTCAATTCAAAAAATATTTACAAGACAAGTCGTCTGATTTCCAGCCTAATGAACATGCCGGTTCAACCCAATAAAGCTATTGTGGGTAGAAATGCATTCTCTCATTCAAGCGGTATCCATCAGGATGGCGTTTTGAAAAACCGCGAAAACTACGAGATCATTGATCCGGTAGAAGTTGGAATCAGCGAATCATCAATTGTTCTGACCGCCCGTAGCGGACGAGCAGCATTGAAGCACAGACTTGACTTGTTAGGTATCACGTTGGATAAAGAAAAGCTTGACGAAGTTTACGAGGAGTTTTTGCTGTTAGCCGATAAGAAAAAAGACATCAAAGAAGATGACTTATTGATGCTTGTGGGCGAGAAAGTTAAAAGCGAACACCGCATCAAACTCGACTTCCTGCAAGTGGTCACAGGAAAGAATCTTATTCCGATGGCAACTATCAGGTTGGATATTGCAGGTGAGAAATTCTCAGCTACAGAGTCTGGGAATGGTCCTGTAGATGCAGCAATCAAAGCGGTTAAATGCATTATTCACCGGAAAGTAACACTGCAAGAGTTTCTGATACAGGCAATCAATAAAGGAAGCGACGACATTGGAAAGGTACACATGCAGGTTGAGTACGATGAGAATATCTACAATGGTTTTGGCGCAAACACCGATATTATCACCGCTTCAGTCGAGGCTTTTATCGATGCGATTAATAAGATCGGAAACGCAGAATTAGCCGCGGCGAAATGAACAATTGCCAATTTTGATTTGTAATAATTCAGTAATTAAAAAAATATGATTTTGGAACCAAAAACACTTTTTGATAAAATCTGGGATGCCCATGTGGTCAAACAGGTAAAAGACGGCCCCGATGTATTGTACATCGACAGGCACTTTATTCATGAAGTCACAAGTCCTGTTGCATTCTTAGGTTTGGAAAAGCGGGGAATGAAAGTATTTAGTCCGAAGAATACGATTGCCACTCCCGACCATAACGTCCCCACGATTAATCAGCATCTCCCCATAAAGGAAGAACTTTCGCGCATTCAGGTACAGGCACTTAAAGACAATTGTGCAAAGAACGGCATTGAATTGTATGGCCTCGATCATCAGTATCATGGAATTGTCCATATCATCGGGCCCGAGTTGGGAATTACCCAGCCTGGGATGACGATCGTTTGCGGCGACAGCCACACCTCCACTCATGGCGCTTTCGGCAGCATCGCTTTCGGTATTGGAACCAGCGAGGTTGAAATGGTTTTTGCGAGTCAGTGTATCCTTCAGCCAAAACCTAAAAAAATGAGGATCAGCGTTGAAGGTAAATTGCAAAAGGATGTTACCGCAAAAGATATTGCGCTTTACGTAATTTCGAAAATATCAACTTCGGGTGGTACAGGTCACTTTATCGAATTTGCAGGTTCTTCAATTCGTAGTCTGACAATGGAAGGTCGGATGACATTGTGCAACATGAGCATCGAATGTGGCGCAAGGGGTGGAATGATTGCTCCGGATGAAGCTACTTTCGAATACATAAAAGGACGTGAATTTGCCCCCAAAGGTGAAGATTGGAATAAAAAACTGGCCATTTGGAAACAATTGAAATCTGACGATAACGCTGTTTTTGATACTGAATATCGTTATGATGCTTCTGATATCGAACCAATGATCACCTATGGCACGAATCCCGGAATGGGAATAGGCGTCAGTGGGAATATCCCGACGGGTAAAAATCTGACCGGTTCTGACCTGATCACCTTTGATAAGTCGCTGGAATATATGGGCTTCAAACCCGGAGAGAAAATCAAGGGAAAAAAAGTCGACTATGTCTTTATCGGAAGTTGTACAAATGGACGTATCGAAGATTTCAGGCTCTTTGCCAACTTTGTAAAAGGCAAAAAGAAAGCCGATTCAGTGATCGCATGGATTGTTCCCGGTTCAAAAAAGGTGGAGCAACAAATCAGGGAAGAGGGTTTGGTCGAAATATTCGAGGCTGCTGGTTTTGCATTGCGCCAACCAGGTTGTTCAGCGTGTCTTGCGATGAATGACGATAAAATTCCTGAGGGGAAATATGCCGTTTCTACATCGAACCGCAACTTCGAAGGTCGTCAGGGACCTGGCGCCCGTACGATGCTTGCAAGTCCGTTAATGGCTGCTGCTGCTGCAATTACAGGAGTAGTTTCCGATCCAAGAGAGATGTAATCAATTATGAATTTAAAATTACGAATTGTGAATTGAATCCCGGCATTAGCCAATTACAGTTCATCATTCGTTATCTATAATTCGTAATTCATAATTCGTAATTCATAAATTATAAGAAATGTCTATAGAAAAATTCCAGAAACTGGTCAGTACAGTTGTTCCGCTTCCGATTGAGAATGTGGATACTGATCAAATCATCCCTGCACGATTCCTCAAAGCCGTGGAACGAAAAGGATTTGGAGATAATCTCTTCAGGGACTGGCGTTACAAAAAGGATGGCACGCCAAACCCCGATTTTGTATTGAATAACCCACGCTATTCGGGTCAGATATTAGTTGCCGGAAAGAATTTCGGAAGTGGCTCCAGTCGCGAACATGCCGCCTGGGCAGTTTATGATGCTGGATTCAGGGTTGTCGTTTCAAGTTTCTTTGCCGATATTTTCAAAAGCAATGTATTAAACAACGGGCTATTGCCTGTTCAGGTTCCCGACTCATTCCTGGCTGAGATTTATCAAACCGTCGAAACGGACCCGACTGCACAATTTGAAGTTGATCTTGATCATCAAAAAATTACAATTCTGAAGACAGGTATAAGTGTTAACTTCGATATTAATCCTTATAAAAAGGAGTGCCTTTTGAATGGCTACGATGATATTGACTTTCTGTTAAGTCTGAAAGAGGAGATCCTGGCGTTTGAACAGGCATAATTATACACAGGTTCAATCGTGAACATAATTAAAGAGCATATGGTTTATATAATGGATACAACCCTGAGAGATGGTGAACAGACCTCAGGGGTCTCATTTTCCGAAGTGGAAAAGCTGAACATTGCAAAGATTCTTCTCGACGAACTTCGGGTCGATTTTATTGAAGTGGCCTCAGCACGTGTTTCAGACGGAGAATTAAGGGGAGCCAAAAAAGTGCTCGATTGGGCGAAACAGGCAGGTTATCTCGAACGGATTGAGATTCTTGGATTTGTGGATGGAAAAATATCGCTCGAATGGATTTCGCGAGCTGGTGGAAAAGTAATGAATCTATTAGCGAAGGGATCGCTTCGGCATGTTACCCAGCAGTTAAAGAAGACCCCGGAGGAACACCTTTCCAACATAAAAAGTTCGCTGCAACTGGCCGAGTCGATGGGAATCAGAGTAAACATTTATCTTGAGGACTGGTCGAATGGAATGCGGAATTCTCCAGAATATGTTGATTTTATGCTGGAAGGTCTCAAATCAGAAAAATTAGGACGCGTGATGCTTCCCGATACGCTGGGAATATTAAATCCGTCCGAAACATTCAATTTCTGTTCATCGATCATTCACAAATTCCCCGATCTTCGTTTCGATTTCCATGCTCATAACGATTACGACCTTGCGATCGCAAATGTTGATGCTGCTATCCGGGCAGGAATAACTACTGTTCATACAACAGTGAACGGGTTGGGTGAACGTGCAGGAAATGCGCCACTTTCGAGTGTGATTGCATTGCTCAACGATCAGCTTAAAATTCCAAATTCAGTGAATGAACGGAAATTAAGTTTGGCCAGCCGGCTTGTCGAAAATTTTTCCGGGATTCGCGTTGCGGGTAATAAACCTATTATTGGCGAAAACGTCTTCACACAATGTAGCGGAATTCATGCCGATGGTGATAATAAAGACCAACTCTATTTCAACGATTTGCTTCCCGAACGATTTGGCAGAATACGAAAATATGCGCTTGGCAAAACATCAGGAAAAGCGAACATCGCCAAAAACCTGGAGGATATTGGCATACGTCTCGATCCTGAAGATTTGAAAAGGGTTACAGACAAGGTAATTGAATTGGCCGATAAGAAAGAATCGGTTACTTCAGATGATCTTCCTTATATCCTTTCCGATGTTTTAAAGAGTGAAACCGTTATTGAGAAAATCAGGTTACGGAATTATGCAATCTCTCATGCACTGGGACTTAGGCCAATGGCGACTGTAGCAATTGAAGTAGATGGTGAACTTTTTGAAGAAGCCTCTTCAGGTGATGGCCAGTATGACGCATTTATGAATGCCCTTCGAAAAATCTATCATAAACAAAACAAGTCATTCCCTTTACTCATCGATTATATTGTAACAATACCTCCGGGAGGAAAGACAGACGCACTGGTCGAGACCTTGATTACATGGAAAATGGGCCGCGAATTTAAAACCCGTGGTCTTGATCCTGACCAGACGACCGCTGCTATCAAAGCAACCATGAAAATGCTTAACATTGTTGAAAACGATAATCAGATGTTCTAAACCCTGAAAGGGTTTAATATGAATAACCCCGGGTAAATGACCGAAGGGAAACCCGGGGTAAAAAACACAAAACAGATAAAGGCGCATCTGGAAAAATCAAAATAAACATCACTTGTGTATGCGCCGTATATTGAAATCTCAAACAGATTATAAAGCTGTTTATTCACAATTCTTATAAAAATCACATCAAATAATGAAGCTTAACATTGCAGTATTGGCCGGAGACGGAATCGGGCCTGAAATTATGGAACAGGCGCTCCGCGTCACCAAAATAGTTTGTCAAAAATTCGGTCACGACCTGATTACCAGAACCGCACTGGTTGGTGCTGTAGCCATCGATCAGGTTGGCAATCCCTATCCCGACGAAACTCACAACCTTTGTATGAACTCCGATGCTGTTCTTTTTGGCGCAATCGGTCACCCGCGTTACGATAACGATCCGTCAGCCAAAGTTCGTCCGGAACAAGGTTTGCTGGCCATGCGTAAGAAGCTTGGGTTGTATGCCAATATCCGTCCCGTAACCATCTTTGAATCATTACTCGACAAATCTCCTTTAAAAAGAGATCGTGTTGAAGGTGTTGATTTTGTGGCAATCCGTGAACTGACAGGTGGAATCTACTTCGGTCAACCACAGGGTCGCTCCGAGGATGGAAATACGGCTTTCGATTCATCTGTGTATACCCGTTTAGAAGTTGAGCGTATCCTTGAACTCGCTTTCCAGTTTGCGATGAAACGCAGTAAAAGGCTCACCGTTGTCGATAAAGCCAATGTGCTTGCTACCTCAAGATTATGGCGCCAGGTTGCCAAAGAGATGGAACCAAATTTCCCTGAAGTGGTTGTCGATTATATGTTTGTCGACAATGCTGCAATGCAGCTAATTCAATGGCCAAAGAAGTTTGATGTGATGGTCACCGAAAACATGTTCGGCGATATTCTAACTGATGAAGCAAGTGTGATTACAGGTTCAATGGGACTACTGCCATCGGCTTCTATCGGAACACACACTTCGGTATTTGAACCAATTCACGGATCATATCCGCAAGCTGCCGGTAAAAATATAGCCAATCCATGTGCAACTATTCTTTCTGCAGCAATGATGTTTGAATATGCTTTCTCGTTGATGGAAGAAGGAGCCTTGATCCGCAAAGCTGTCGAAGCTGCCATTGTAGCAGGCGCTGTTACAGAAGACCTTTGCGAAGATAAATCAAAAGCGCTGAGTACATCTGCCGTTGGAGATTGGATTGTGGATTATCTCAGCAAATAAATACATTGGTCATATTGACCTGTGATTTGAGGCGTAGAGGCAAGGCAATGCCTTGTCTCTACATCATCAGCGGGTAGAATCACGAGCCACTATATTCGTACGCAACCCGAAATTCATTCTTCAGTATGAAGCCATCATCCGAACAATTACCCGTTTATAGTCTGCATAATTTCAGCTCGCCCGAACGGAAAAGCCAGCAATTTCAGGTTGAAGTTTTCGATGCCAAACGACATTTCAGTGTGAAATATCCGCATCGTCACGATTTTTTCGAAGTGTTATACTTGCAGAAAGGCTCCGGATACCATGTGATTGACGACAATAAGTACGAGATTAAGCCGCCCTGCGTATTTTTCATGTCTCCCGGACAGGCACACAAACTCGAACTTTCGCACGATATTGAAGGCTATATCTTTATCTTCACATCCGATTTTTACCTGCTGAACCGCAGCAATCAGGATAGTCTGATTGAATTCCCTTTCTTTTACACAATACACCAGGATAACCCGCCACTGTTGCTGAATAACGAAAGCGATGTTTGCTTCCTGGAAACTTTGTTCAGACAAGGTATTGCTGAAATTGAACAGTCGGACGATCATATTCCTGAAATGCTCCGGTCGATACTTGATCTTATACTTACAACTTGTGCCGCACGCTATCCGGTGAATGAAAACCTTCTGAATAAAGGGAAGGGACAATTTCTTGTAAAACGCTTCTTTCACCTGATTGAAGAAAACAATCAGAAAAATCTTTCGCTGAGCGATTATGCGAATCTGATTGGAGTTACAGCCAATCATCTGACCCAGAACGTTAAAGTACTGACAGGTAAAACATCCCTGCAAATCATCAAAGCCAAACAATTGCTCGAAATAAAACGGTTACTGGTTCATACAAATCTGAATATTTCCGAAATTGCCAATCAGTTAAACTTCGAAGATCAATCCTATTTTTCAAAATTCTTCAAACGCGAAACCGGTTTAACACCCCTTCAGTATCGCGGCGAAGCGCTGATGTAACCTGTAAAAATACCAACTGAACATTTGCCTTAACTCACTGTTGTTTAGTAAATATCTTTGGTTCAAAAGTTTTGGGAAAACAATAAACCATGAAAAGCACCTAAAATAAATGGTTTTCTACAGTTTTCTTTGCCTATTATTCAGTTGCTTTGTATTATCAAAAATTAGTTACCGACAGAATTAATAAACACTATAAAAATCAATCAAATGGGAAATTATTTCAACACACTGCCACTTCGGTTACAATTGGAACAATTGGGAACCTGCGAATTCATGGATCGTTCAGAATTTGCTGACGGCGTCGATAAGCTCGAAGACCAGAAAATCGTAATCGTTGGTTGCGGTGCCCAGGGATTAAACCAGGGACTCAACCTGCGTGATTCAGGACTTGATGTTTCGTACACCCTTCGTGCCGAAGCAATTAAAGAACAACGACCATCGTATAAGAATGCTACCGGAAACGGTTTCAAAGTTGGGACTTACGATGAGATGATTCCAACTGCCGACCTTGTTATCAACCTTACCCCCGATAAACAACATTCGGATGTTATCAAAACCATAATGCCTTTGATCAAAAAAGGGGCAACCCTCTCCTATTCACATGGTTTCAACATCGTTGAAGAAGGGATGCAAATCCGCAAGGACATTACCGTTATCATGGTAGCCCCCAAATCACCGGGTTCTGAAGTTCGTGCCGAATACCTTCGTGGTTTTGGCGTTCCAACACTGATTGCAGTTCATCCCGAAAACGATCCGAATGGTGATGGTTTCGAAATCGCCAAAGCATATTGTGTGGGTACCGGCGGTCACAAGGCTGGTGTTCTTAAATCGTCGTTTGTTGCCGAAGTAAAATCGGACCTGATGGGCGAGCAGACCATCCTTTGCGGTTTATTACAAACAGGGGCAATCCTTTCGTTCAGCAAAATGGTCGAAAAAGGAATCGACAAAGGATATGCTTCCAAATTGGTACAATATGGTATCGAAGTTGTTACCGAAGCGTTGAAACATGGCGGTATCACAAATATGATGGACCGTTTATCGAATCCTGCAAAAATCAAGGCTTTCGAACTTTCGGAAGAATTAAAAGAGATCATGCGTCCTTTGTTCTGGAAACATATGGACAACATCATGTCGGGCGAGTTTTCGAAAACAATGATGGAAGACTGGGCCAACAATGATAAAAATCTGTTGAAATGGAGAGCCGAAACCGGCGAAACAGCCTTTGAAAAGACACCTGCCGGCGACATGAAAATTACCGAACAGGAATACTTCGACAATGGTACCCTACTCGTTGCCTTCATCAAATCGGGTGTTGAACTTGCTTTCGAAACAATGACCCAGGCTGGGATCAAAGCCGAGTCAGCTTACTATGAATCGTTGCATGAAACACCGCTGATTGCCAATACAATTGCGCGCAAGAAATTGTTCGAGATGAACCGTGTGATTTCCGATACTGCAGAGTATGGCTGTTACTTGTTTGATCACGCCTGCAAACCTTTACTGGCCGGATTCATGTCAAAAATCGATACGAACGTAATCGGTAAAAACTTCAATGCAGGAATCGATGCGCATGTAGATAACAGGAAATTGATCCAGGTCAATGCCGCGATCCGTTACCACGAAGTCGAGGTTATCGGCGAAGAATTGCGCGAAGCAATGGACGCGATGAAAGCAATTATCTAAGTGATATAATATTGAATTACAAATGAAAAGCCCTGTCCGATGACAGGGCTTTTCATTTTTTCATTTTTAATAGTCGAAGGATTTTGATTTTAGTGAAAGTGTCTATTTTCAGCATCCGTTTTCAGTTGAAGAACGACTTTGTAAAGATCCGGAAAGTTGTCCGCTAAAACATTAAATGAGTCAATTTCAATAGCCACATTTCCCGGTACTTTTTATTTTTTCAGCAGGTCACGAATCTCTCTCAAAAGTGTTTGGTCCTCTGTTGGAGCAGGTGGAGCCACTGGTGCCTCTGCTTGTTTTTTCTTCGATTTATTGATAGCTTTAATAAGCATGAACATAAAAAAAGCAACTAAAGTAAAGTCAATTAGAATAGTAATAAACTCACCATACTTAATGGATGCTTCAGCAGCAACTACTTTCCCGGCAGCGTCCGTTTGAGCCTCGCTTAATACATATTTAAGCGAGTTAAAATCTACGCCGGATACTATTTTGCCTACCACAGGCATCACCATTCCGTCAATAAATGCACTTACAACTCTACCAAAAGCAGCACCCATTACGAAGGCAACTGCCATGTCAATTAAGTTGCCTTTCATCGCAAACTCCTTGAATTCTTTCATCATGCTCATAGTTATTAGTTTTAAGGATTAAAAAAAATCTTTAAGAAAATTGATATTAATTATTGAAGAAAATTTAGTGTGAAGATCTATTGGATTTATAACCGTAATTCAGTTGAAAAAGTTTATTCAAAATAGAGATAAAAACAATTTTTATTGGTGCGGACAATAATTCATTATTGATTCTTTATTTTGCATATCTATTTACCGGATTTTGCTTTTTACAAATTTTCAAAAAAACTATAAGCTGAATAATCTCATGCCGGACCTTTTTCTGCCATCAGAATCCCTTATTCCAACCTTACAATCGACTTTAAAATCACCAAATCCAAAATATACATCCCCATTGTATTTAATGGAAACGGCAAATCCAATAATTGCATCCCCATTGTAATTAATGGAAACGGCAAATCCAATAATTACATCCCCATTGTAATTAATGGAAACGGCAAATCCAATCATTACATCCCCATTGTAATTAATAAGAAAGGAATATCCATTATATAAATCCCCATAGAAATTAATGAAACTTAATATATCAGTCCTCGTATAACGGGAAATATGTGAATATTAAGCAATCATTTTATCTTACTTACAATTTAAATTTTAATTTATGGGTAGAACTGATGGAAGAATTGCGATTCCCCGCAATGTAGAAGATGTGCTGGATCTGGCAACAGATGTGTTTACAAAGCACACAAATGATGGCATTTCATCGCCACTCTTAAAACTCGACGGTGTCGATTGGGCAGTAATTGGGCCAACCATTCCTAAGGCATTAGGTCTTCACAAACAGGCAGAGAAATTGAAAAGCCAGATGGAGGAGGCTTACCGCGAACGCGACCTTTATATACCCGCGATCGAAGAGGCAGTAAAGGTAAGCCGTAACTTGCTTAAAGCCCACAACCAGAAAAATCCCAAGCGGTTAGGAGAATGGGGTTTCAAGGTTGCCGACTCTGTACAGGCACCTAAGCCAATTAAAACCAAGTAGTAATTTTCACCCCTCATTTCGATAACCTAAAATGAGGGGTGAATTTTTTAAAATCGTTTGGTACATAAGTGACCGGGTGAATATCCATCTCCTGTATACTCACCCGGTCACTTCGGACATCGCCAGAATCCTTACATCACCCTTGCCACCACCCTTACAATCGAACTGTCTGCTTCAATCTTTAACGGGAAGGCAAATACCTCGAAATTAGGCTCATAAATCAACTGATCAAGATTTGTAAGGTTTTCGAGAATCAATATATTGCTTTTGAAAAGGATATCATGAATCAGATATGGTTCATGATCGGGCGAAACCCAGTCGAGTCCGACGATTTTGACATGTTGATCAGCTAAAAACCGGGCGAGTTCTTCGGTAATGTCAGGATAATCAGTAAAATAATCAGGTTTCCCAAAATGGTGATCCAGTCCGTAGTAGAACAACACAATACTTTCGGGCTGAATGATTGTTCTGAAAGATTCCCTGAAATCGATCTTCACCTCTCCTCTGACATCAATCAGTACACCTTTGCCCGTAAACATTTCAAGCGGAAGATCGGCCATCAAACGCATATCAGAAGTCATGTGTTTTGGCCCGTCGATATGGGTTCCCACATGCATTCCCGTTGAAAGCCTGAAGTTATTAAACCCATCGCTTTCAAGCGTTCTGATCTGATCAAGCTGAATGGGATCGTCACCTGGGAAAACGGCGATATTACGATGGATAGTATGGGTCAGATCGATTAGTTTCATTTGGAATTACGAATTATGAAATTAATAATTACGAATTAAAGAAAGTTTGAAGGTATTAGAATTATCAAATTACAAAGAACTTAATCATAATTGATAATTCGTGATTCGTAATTAATTAGATCCTTATCATTGACTCTTCCTTCACCCAACCTTTATTGCCATCGGGCAGACTAATATTGACCCAATCACCAAGTTTGTCGGTTAGCTGAACGGTAACACCTTCGTGGACAATGAATAATTCGGTACCGGTTTCGCTGGGCGAAGCTTTAACCTTTACACTGCGATCGGTAATGACAGCTGACTTGTGGTTAACCAGCTTCGATTTCATCGTTGAACCGAAAGTAAAAGTAATAGCAGAAACAGATATTGCGGCTATCGAGAACCAAAAGGCAAGCCTTTTAACACTGAAGGTTCTGGATAACAGAAATAATCCAAACAGGAATAGAAAGGAGAAAAAAGTGACGATGCTAAATAGTCCCCAGAAATTAATTGACTTCGAGCTGATCATTTGTTTCATCCAGCGCAGGAATCCTCCGTCGGGTAATGAAACAACATTGTCAACAATCAGCGTACGGGCCAATTCAAGATTGTATCGGACATCGTCATCGTTTGGTGCCAGTTTCTTTGCCCGTTCGTAGTTAAGTATTGCATAGGTCGCATTTCCTAATTTATAGAAGGCATTCCCAAGGTTGAAATACAATTCCGAAGATTCGAATCCCTGGCTGATTACATATTGATACTTCCGGATAGCATCCTGGTATTTAGCGGTATTGTAAAGCTGATTCGCAGCCGAAACCGAATCTTTCACTGCCCCCGTTTGTCCCTGTGAAACCAAACAAGAAACGACAATCAGCAGGAGTAAACTATATCTTTTAATTGCGTTTTTCATAATTCGTAATTCATAATTTGTAATTGGCTAATTGATCTCCTTTTCCATCTGACTCATCACATCGCAGGCTTCATCGTAGATCTCATGCATTTTCTTGTCGCCTCCACCAGGAGCAAACCTTTCATATTCGCATGTATCCAAAATCTGAATAAAACGGGTGACAACACCTTCCGATGCTTTATGATTTTCAAGTTCAGCGGCAGCCCTGTCTTTATTCAACTCGGCAGCAGGAATGGTCATTTTATCGCTCAGATAACCCCAGAAAGCGCGTTCAACAGATTCGTAGAACTTCTCGGTAGCACCACTGGCTAAATGGCCTTTTGCCTCTTTTAACCGGCGAAGCGCTACTTTGCTTGCTTTCTTGTTTTTCATCCGCGCGACATTCGCATTTTCGCGAATTCGCTTTTGATAGAACAGGTAAAGCGTAAATAACCCTAATGCCCCAACAAGGTAGATCATGTAAAACAGGAAGCTTCCGAAGAAGATTTTCCCTTTGGGATTCAATTCAATATTGCTCTTAATAAACCGGATATCTTTTCCAAGGTATTTTAGATCTTCCTTTGCAAAAACACTCCTCACATTGGCAGGCTGGCTTCCGTCACCTTTGTCAACATGAATTTTAAATTCCTGAGATGATTTGGTTGAATATTTTCCTATTGAAGGATCAAAATAAATAAAATTAACAGGAGGTATGACATAATCACCGGCAAACCGGGGAAGAAAAAGGTATTCGAATGAAATATTTCCATTGAGACCGTCGGCGGTAGCGGTATAATTGCTTTGTGTTTTTGGGTCATATACTTCAAAGTCGGCCGGCAACTTTAATTTTGGAGCATTGATCAGTTTAATATTCCCGCTTCCGGTAACATCAATCCGCAACGTGATAGCATCGTTTTCTTTAACGCTTGTTGAAGTAATCGACGAACGCAGATCGAATCGTCCAACAGCACCTGAAAAATCGGTCGGTCCAATCGGAAGAGGATTGACAGTCATACTGACAGGGTCGCTCGTAACAGTGGCACGCACATTGGCAAAATTATCGAAGAAGTCGTCGAAGAAGCCTTTCGGTTTGCTCACACGTTGTTGCACAACACAGTCAATCTTCACCTTTCCGATTGTAATTACACCCGTTTGCTGAGGGAATAACAATGTTTTCTTTAATGTACCAACATTGTAAATTTCACCGTTATAAGTTTCACGCTGAAGAGAAATCTGTTGCGGTAACCCAACATCCTGCGACCAGAAACCTTCAAAGTTCGGGAGTGATATATCTTCAAATCCATTCAGATTAACTTTCGAATAGATTTTTATTGTTGCCATTGCATGATCGCCTTTGTAAATACTTTTACGATCGAGAATCAGTTTTACAAAAAGATCAGATTTAGGTACCGATCCGGGAGTTGCTGTCGGTTGATCAACCCCTCCGCCCGATGGTTTTGCTGACCCTTTTACCACTTCAATTAAGAGGGTATTCGAAGTAAGAATTGTTCCGTTAACATTGATAGATGCTTCACCAATCGTGAATCGCCCCTCTTTTTTTGCAGTCAAAACAAACAGATAGGAAAAAGATACAGATTGCGAACTGACACCGTTAATAATCTGATAAGAACTGCTCTGAGAGATTGATGGCCCCATCAAAATATCAAAATCGTTGAGTTCAGGTAACTTTATGTTTTGGCCTTTGGCATTCAACGTGAAAGCAAGTCTAAACTGTTCACCAAGTTCCACTATTTTAGGTGCTTCCATTGTAAAGCTAACCGGTTGGGCAAACCCGGATAAACTTAATAGCAAAACACAAACTAAAAGGTAGAGTTGCTTTATCCTCATAGTGTTCTTAAATATTTTATTAATTAATCAATATCACTCAAAACTAATCATTATTACCAGTTTTTCTCCACTTTAGTTCGCTCCGACTTCAATGCCTGCGCTTTCTTAACCTTTTCCTGCGTCTGTTTTTCATCATTCTCCAACGCTTGTAACATCTGCTCGGCACTTTGCTTCGAGATCTTATTCGGTTGTGGCTGCTGCTGTTGCTGCTGATCCTTATTCTGGTCCTTCTTATCTTTGTTCTGGTCTTTGTTCTGATCCTTTTTGTCCTGATCTTTATTCTGGTCCTTCTTATCCTTGTCTTTATCCTTGTCCTTATCTTTGTCCTTATCCTTCTTCTTCTGATCCTCGTCTTTTTTCTTCATCTTCATCGCATAAGCAAGATTATACTTCGTCTCCGGATCATTAGGAGTAATTCGGAGCGCCTTTTTATACGCATCAATACTTGGATCAAACTTTTTTTGTGCAAGTAACGAGTTACCAAGATTGTGATAGACCATCGATTTCTCAGCCGGGTCTGTTGCAGTCTCAGCGAGTTTCTCAAACTCCGAAGCGGCCTGATCTGGTTTATTCTGTTTATAAATAGAATTTGCCAGATTAAATTGCCAATGAAAATCATCGGGCTTAATTTGCAAAGCCCGGCGGTAAGCCACCTCGGCCTTACCAAAAGTTACCGTATCCAACTTTGCAGTATCCTTGAGTCCGTCAGCATAAAACGCATTCCCTTCGCGGACAAATTTCCGTTCTTTCTGGGCAAACACGGTAGTTGTGATGACAAAAGCGAGTAATATCAATAATAATTTCTTCATAACGATACTCATTTTTGATTGCCAAATAACCTGAAGTTACGAAGCCATTTGTTTTTCCGGTCGAGGATCATAAAATCGATCAGAATCATTATAAGGGCAAGCACCAGAAAGAGGGCAAACTGATCGTTGTATTCAGAATATTGGCGCGAATCCATCTCGGTCTTCTGCATTTTTTCAATTTCGTTGAAAAGGTTATTCAATCCCACTTCAGCATTATTGGCCCTGATGTATGTTCCACCGCCTGCTGTTGCAATCTGGGTCAACATGTTTTCATCCAACTTTGTCACAACGACTTTACCTTCATTATCCTTTAAAAAATCACTGCTGCCTGTACCAATTGGAATTGGGGCTCCCTGAGGAAGTCCCATACCAATTGTATGAACGATAATTTTTTTATCCAACGCCTCTTTGGCTGCTCCGACTGCATCATCTTCGTGATTCTCACCATCGGTAATTACGATAATCGCTTTACTCCCGACAAAATCGGGAGAGAAAGATTTCGTTGCCATATTAATCGCAGCACCAATCGCAGTTCCCTGAACCGGAACAATACTTGTATTGATGGCATCGAGAAAAAGTTTGGCTGAAACGTAGTCGGTGGTAATCGGAAGCTGGACATAAGCCTGCCCTGCGAATACTATCAGACCCAGCTTATCATCGCGCAGACGTTCCGTCAGTTTGGCGATCGCCCTTTTTGCGCGTTCGAGACGGTTTGGTTTAATATCTTCAGCCAACATACTGTTAGAGACATCCAGCGCGATAATCAACTCAACACCTTTTCTTTTCGATGTCAAAAGCTTTGAACCAAACTGAGGCTGCGCAAGTGCAGTAATAATAAAACCCAGAGCCAACATCCATAAAATGAATTTGATAATGGGGCGGGCAGTCGATACACTTGGCATTAATTGTTCAATCAACGCATGATCACCAAACAGCCGTAATGAACGGCGTCTGTTTATTCGCGACAGAATAAAAAACACCATGAATACCGGGATGACCAGCAGAAAATAGAAATATTCGGGATGTGCAAATCTAAACGATTCCATAACTCAATTTTTTTCTGATTCCTTTACGGAATATGCCTGAATACTACAAATTGCAGAATCATAGCAAATAGCGCAAGAAAAAGAGCTCCAATCGCATACTTGCGGTACTCTTCATTCTTTTTGCTGAATTCTTTGTTTTCAATTTTGGTTCTTTCGAGCCGATCGATCTCTTTATAAATAGCGATCAGTGTTTTATTATCTGTGGCACGGAAATACCTTCCATCGGTGATCGTGGCAATCTCCTGCAACGTTTTTTCATCAATTTTCACCTCTACATCACGAATCTGAACCCCAAATGGAGTCTGGATCGGATAAGGAGCAGTTCCTATCGTTCCAACACCAATCGTGTAAACCCTGATTCCAAAGGTTTTGGCAATTTCCGCTGCTGTGATAGGAGCAATCTCCCCGCGGTTATTTTCACCGTCGGTAAGCAAAATGACCACTTTACTTTTTGCTTTACTGTCCTTTAACCGCGATACTGCGTTCGCCAATCCAAGTCCGATGGCTGTTCCGTCTTCGAGCAACCCTGGTTGTAAGTTCTGGAACAGATTAATTAACACAGCCCTGTCAGTCGTAAGCGGACATTGCGTAAAGCTTTCTGCAGAGAAGACGACCAATCCGATCCGGTCGAACCTGCGCCCCGATACAAATTCGATAGCCACCGATTTCGCAGCACCAAGTCTGTCTGGCTGAAAATCGCGTGCAAGCATCGAACTCGACATATCGAGTGCAATCATGATATCAATCCCTTCAACGGTTTGGTTCTGCCAACTGTCCGAGGATTGAGGTCTGGCAAGACAAACAATTAATAAAGCCAGAACTCCGATCTGTAACACAAATGCAGCGTGTCGCAATGAGTGTTTCCATGTCAAGGGGGCTTTCTTCAGCGATTCTATCGTACTGATCTGAATACTTGCTTTCGACTTTTTCTGACGAAGAACGTACCAAACAATCATTGGGATTAACCCCAACAACAGATAAAATAGTTCAGGTCTGGCAAATGTGATTGTACTCATAACTTACCCTCCCCTTTTATATCAGTTATATCGACTTTTACCACTTCCTTTGCCTCTACTTCTGCGGGTTTAGGTACTTCGGTAACCACTTCAACGGTTGTTTCTTTCACAAATAGATAAGCATTCGAAAGCATACGGTGATTTTCATCGGGAAGCGGTGTAAATTTTGCAAACTTTACAAGGTCCGCCACTTCCAGAATCTCTTTTAATTCTCCTACGGAACTGGGATCAACCTGTGATTCTTTAGCTTTAAAGCACGTGAGTATCTCAAATGAAGTCTGTTCCATTGCAGCAATTGTAAACCGCTCTTCGATGTAAACCCTCACGATATCAGTAAGGCGCGTATAATAATCTTTCACCTTCTCGTGCTGCCACAGCTCTTCGCCCTTCAGTTTATCAAGCTCTTGCAAAGCAATCAAATGAGCCGGAATCTTGGGTTTCGGTGGTCGCTGGAACAAAGGTTTGTTTTTATTCCTGCGGCTGATCGCGTAAATGGTCAAAAACACAATTGCGCCAATCAGGATAATCCCAAGTAACCATGGGGCGATCTCTTTAAATGTGACGGGTGCAGCAAATGGTTTTTTAATGTCGACGGGACCTTTCTTCAAATCGACAGGAGGCATCTTTACGAAAAGTGTCAGGTTGTTGCTTCTGAGCGAATCGATGCTTCCCTCTTTTCTTACTTTAAAAACGAATGGAGGAATGTAGTGTGCTCCGCTGTCGAAACAGGTTACAAGGTAAGTTTGCTTCAATTGTAAGCGGGTCCCCTCCAATTTTGTGGTATCGATCTTCGATTTGTTAAGAATTTCAACCTTTAAGATCGAATCGGGCAATTGCGGAAATTCAACTTTCGTTCCAGCCGTTTGTTCGACAACAATCAATAGTTTAATCTGATCACCCAACCAAATCGAATCGTGTTCGAGGGCTGTTTTCACGTTTATCTCCTGTCCGTTCACAAGGAACAGGGACAGGAAGAAGACAGAAAACGATAGTATATATTTTAATCCGGATAATCTTCTCATAATTTGTGTTCCCTTTTCTTGAAAAGCGCAACGAGTGACTTCACGTAATCTTCGCGTGTACTGACATTGACATAATCTAAACCTGTCTTTTTCAGCAAACTATCTAATTGCTTATTCTTTTCGTGCCAATCTCGGGTGTAGGATTCTCTCACGCGGCTGCTTGACGAATCAACCCAAAGGTATTCACCTGTTTCTGCATCCTTTAGTTTGATCATCCCAACAGATGGAAGCCACGACTCACGCTCATCGTAAATCCGAAGACCCACCATGTCGTGTTTGTTATTCGCGATAGACAGGGCTTGCTCCAATTGAGGGAGTTTATCCATAAAGTCGGAGATTACAAATGCCGTAACTCTACGCTTCATTGCATTGGTTAGGTAACGCAAGGCCATTGCCAGATCGGTTTTGCGCGAAACCGGTTCAAATTCGATCAGTTCGCGGATGATGCGCAAGGTATGAGTACGTCCTTTTTGCGGGGGAATAAATTTCTCGATGCGGTCGGAGAAAAAGAGTACGCCAATCTTATCGTTGTTAGATATTGCCGAGAATGAAAGAATTGCAGCAATCTCAACGATTACATTTTTTTTCATCCGTTCGACGGTACCGAAATCGCGCGAGCCGCTCACGTCAACAAGCAACATGACCGTCAGTTCCCGCTCTTCTTCGAATATCTTGATAAATGGGTGGCCATACCGGGCAGTTACGTTCCAGTCGATGTTGCGGATATCGTCGCCAAACTGGTATTCACGTACTTCGCTAAAAGCCATACCACGGCCCTTAAACGCGCTGTGGTATTCTCCTGCAAAGATATTCCGGGAAAGCCCTTTCGTTTTTATCTCAATTTTCCGAACTTTTTTTAACAGTTCCGATGCTTCCACTTTTCTTTATTCTTGAATTATTGATTATTAACAATTCTGACAGTATTGACCGGTAATATGATCCGTTCTATCCTTCCTTCCACTAAGGGACTTCGATTGTATTCAATATTTCGCTAATGATCTCTTCGGTGGAAAGATTGTTCGCTTCAGCTTCGTAACTTAAACCGATACGGTGGCGCAATACATCGTGACATACGGCACGAATATCTTCTGGAATCACATAACCACGACGCTTGATAAATGCATATGCTTTAGCGGCCTGTGCAAGACTGATAGAAGCACGAGGTGAAGCACCATAAGTGATCATTTCCTCGAATTTAGCCAGTCCGGCCTCTTTTGGTTCGCGTGTGGCAAATACAATATCCACAATATATTTCTGGATCTTCTCGTCCATATAAACTTCTTTCACAATGTCCCTCGCCCTTACAATATCTTCGGGTTTTAACACCGTTTTGGCTTTCGGGAATTCTTTCAAAAGGTTCATCTGGATGATTAATTTCTCTTCGTCCTTTTTAGGATAATTTAATACGACCTTCAACATAAAACGGTCAACCTGGGCTTCAGGTAAACGATAAGTTCCCTCCTGTTCGATCGGATTTTGAGTTGCCATTACAAGGAACGGATTCTCAAGCTTATAAGTATTGGCTCCAATCGTTACCTGTCGTTCCTGCATCGCCTCCAATAACGCTGATTGCACTTTCGCAGGTGCTCGGTTAATTTCATCCGCCAATACAAAATTGGTAAAGATAGGTCCTTTGCGTACTATAAACTCCTCATTCTTTTGACTATAAATCATTGTACCGATTAAGTCGGCCGGAAGAAGGTCAGGTGTAAACTGAATACGGGCAAATTTGGCATCGATTGTATTCGCAAGTGTATTGATCGCCAAGGTCTTTGCCAAACCGGGCACACCTTCCAAAAGAATATGCCCATCGGACAGCAATCCGATCAACAAGCTCTCAACCAGATGTTTTTGTCCAACAATCACTTTGTTCATTTCCATGGAAATAAGATCCACAAATGAACTTTCACGTTGAATTCGTTCGTTAAGTTCTCTAATGTCCAATGTCTGATTCATAATCCAATAGATAATTAATTATTGTGCTTTAATAACGGATACGAAAATAGTGTTTTGTATTGTTTCAAGAGGTATGATTTAATTAAAAAATGTTAAGTCTTCACTAAAACGTAACAGACCACCTTTGATTCCACTTAAAATTTCAGTATCAACCCCTTTGCACAACCATTTTAGACGATGATATTACCTTATTGCAAATCTCAATCTTTTGGATCATTGTCTCTGCTTTAAAGCATAAATCCCGACCATTTTGGTCATCGACACTGTCATTCTTCATAAATCCCGACCATTTTGGTCATCGACACTATCATTCTTCATAAATGAACGACCATTTTGGTCATCGTCACTGTCATATTTCATAAATCCTGACCATTTTGGTTATCGTCACTGTCATTTTTCATAAATGCACGACCATTTTGGCTATCGTCACTGTCATTCTTCATAAATGCACAACCATTTTAGTTATCGTCACTGTCATTCTGCATAAATCCTGATCATTTTCGTTGAAAACGGCTGCTGGATGGAATAGATAGGTAGGCTGTAGAGACGTTGCATGCAACGTCTCTAATTGCACATTGACCCTATTATCATTGGTGCAACAACCGGAATATTAATCAAATTGACACCTTTCGGATTTCAAACACCTTTTAAATTGCCCCAATTAAAATTTACATATTCCAAAGCGGTGCGGAAACCGAAAAGTTAATGGTCCATGTCTCACTGTAATCGAACTCGAGTCCCGACTGAACCGAAAAAATTGAATTGTTGAAATATTATTGGTATAATATTTTACTAATTTTGACCTGCGGAAGAACCGGAATCTACCGCTATTGAGATTTATGATTTAATCATTCAACGATCAGAAAATGTATAGAACATATCTTTTACTGTGCCTCGTTTTGGTTTTAACAGGCAGTTCATCAATTGTATCGGCTCAAATTACCTATCGGAATCCGGTAATCCCTGGTTTCCATCCCGACCCAAGTGTTTGCCGCGTCGGTAATGACTATTACCTTGTGACCTCCACATTTGAATACTTTCCGGGAGTGCCCGTCTTCCATAGCAAGGACCTGGTAAACTGGGAACAGATCGGGCATTGCCTGACTCGCGAATCGCAACTTCCATTGAAAAAATGCCGTGCTTCAGGTGGAATCTATGCCCCAACGATCCGTTATCACGACGGACTCTTCTATATGGTAGTCACCAATGTCTCGGGTGGGGGAAATTTTTTCGTAACAGCCAAAGACCCTGCCGGCGAATGGAGCGAACCGATATGGGTGAACCAGGGTGGAATTGATCCGACCATCTTCTGGGACGAAGACGGGAAAACCTATTTCATGAGCGTCGGTCATCAGTTCAATGATGGAATACAACGCGAAGGGATCGTGATTTCGGAAATCGATCTTAAAACAGGTAAAAGAACCACCGAGCCGGTCTCTGTATGGAACGGAACTGGGGGGCGTTACCCGGAGGCGCCACATATCTACAAGAAAGATGGGTTTTACTTCCTTCTGATTGCAGAAGGTGGAACGGAATATGGTCATAAAGTGACCATTGCACGCAGTAAATTTATATATGGTCTTTACGAATCGGCTCCCGGAAATCCGATTCTTACGCATATCAACAGAATCACTCAAACGAACCAGATCCAGGGAACAGGTCATGCCGATTTGATTGAGGCACACGATGGCAGCTGGTGGGCAGTATTTTTGGCATTCCGATTACAGAACGGCAATCATCACCTCACAGGCCGCGAAACCTATCTTGGACCTGTGTCGTGGCCGAAGAATGGCTGGCCTATTGTAAATGGTGATGGCACCGTTGCTCTTGATATGACTTGCCCGACCCTTCCACTTCAGCCATTCCCCGCAAAACCTGTAAGAGATGAATTTAGCTCATCTGTTCCCGGACTTGAATGGAACTATTTGCGTAATCCGTCGATGGAGAATTACAAGTTTGATTCGAAGAACAGTAAATTGGTACTTAAGGGAACGGGTTTAACATTGAAAGATGTCGATTCGCCAACATTCCTTGGAAGACGCCAGGAACACATCAACTTCTCGGCAACCACTTCACTCAACTTTCAACCTTCAAAGATCAATGAAGAGGCAGGAATTACCGCACTGATGAACGACCGTTACCATTTTGATCTTTTAAAGACCAAAGGGAAAGTGATTTTAAGGTACCAACTGGGAAGCATTATCCATGTAGCCAAAGAGTTGACCGTTAACACCGATAAAGTTCAGTTGCGGATTGAAGGATCGGAAACCTTTTACACTTTTTCGTATAGCACTGATGGTGTTAAATTCGTGATCCTTGGCAAAGCCGATACAAACCTGATCAGCACCGAAACAGCAGGTGGATTTACCGGAATCTACCTGGGTTTGTTTGCTTCAGGTAACGGTGTTAAATCTGTCACACCAGCAGTATTTGATTGGTTTGACTACATGGGAAGGGGCATTGATTATTGAATTAAGTCACGCTGAAACCCTGACAAAGTTGATTTTTCACTGAATATTTCATGTTGAAGAACAAGAATTTAACGAACAAATATCAGTTATTTATTGAGAAATATTATTTATTTTTGAAAAGATTAACAAACTAGCATATAAACACAAGCATTACGGCAGACCAACGATCTCATCAATATATTCTGATAACCTAATTTTAAGGAGGACGGAAAATGATTACCAAAGAGGAAGTTTGCAATGTTCATGCGATGACAGAGGAGGCGAAATACAACCTTCTAAAGGAAGTAATCACCGATTACGACCGAAAAGAAAGCAACCTGATTCAGATTTTGCACATGTCGCAAGCCATATTTGGCTATGTCCCGGCAGAAGTGCAACATTTTATTGCTGATCAGATGGATTTAACCGTGTCGAGGGTTAACAGTGTTTTGACCTTTTACTCCTTTTTCTCAACTCAGCCAAAAGGCAAATACACCGTATCAATTTGTCTTGGAACCGCCTGCTACGTGCGTGGTGGCAAGGAGGTGCTGAACAAACTAAAATCGGTGCTGGGTATCGATGTTGGTGCAACTACCGAAGATAAAGTTTTCTCGCTGTCAGTGATGCGCTGCATCGGTGCGTGTGGTCTGGCACCGGCCATGACCATTAACGGCAAAGTCTACAAGCAGGTGAATCCCAATAAAATTCCGCGCATTCTTGGAATGCTGAAATAGCGATAATCCCCTTTTTATCTTAATTCGTCCCGTTCTATCATCGGCTGATATCACATAATCAATCTCATTCATATGAAAATCAATAGTCTTAACGATCTTGAAGCGATCAGAAGTGATTATCTGGCTCAGGAGAAAGAATTTCAGTACACCGCTCATATTTGCTATGCTGCCGGTTGTATTTCATCTGACTGTAAAGATTTTAAAGAAGCCTTCATCCAGGCTTTGGAGCATGAAAACCTTCAGTCAAAAGTCAAAATAAAATTGACGGGGTGTATGGGTGCCTGTACCCTTGGGCCCACTTTGATAATGAACCCCGGCAGCATTCTATATTGTAATGTTAATCCGGCAAGTGCTGTCACGATAGTGAATCAGCATATTAGAAAAGGGAAAATCGCCGAAAAATTTTGTTACAAAGATCCTGACACGGGCGAGATTATTCCAAATCTGCACAATATTCCATTCTTCAAACATCAGAAAAAGATCGTACTTCAGAATTGTGGCGTCATAGACTACGCCTCCATCAGTGAATATATTGCGCATGACGGATATTTTGCGTTAGGGAAAGTTCTAAGTTCGATGACGGCTCTTGAGGTGATCGACGAAATAAAGAAATCGGGATTGCGCGGCCGTGGCGGCGGCGGCTTCCCTACAGGTTTTAAATGGGCAATGGCGAATGCGGCAAAAGAGAATCAGAAATATATTATCTGTAATGCTGACGAGGGTGACCCCGGCGCCTTTATGGATCGGAGTTTGCTCGAAGGTGACGCACATACGGTGATTGAAGGTATGATGATTGGTGGTTATGCGATCGGCGCTTCGAAAGGGATCGTTTATATTAGGGCTGAATATCCTATTGCAGTTGAAAGACTTACAATGGCGATCAAGGCAGCCCGGGAACAAGGCCTTTTAGGCGAAAATATCCTGGGTAGTAATTTTAGTTTTGATATTGACATCAGGATTGGTGCAGGAGCCTTTGTCTGTGGCGAAGAAACTGCATTGATGAATTCTGTTGAAGGAAGAAGAGGCGAACCCCGGCAAAAGCCTCCGTTCCCAACACAAAGTGGCTTATTTGGAAAACCAACCGTGATCAATAATGTGGAAACCTTTGGCAATATCGCCCCCATCATCTTAAAAGGTGGCGCATGGTTTTCTTCTATCGGAACAGAGAAAAGCAAAGGGACCAAAGTATTTGCCCTCGCGGGTGATATCGTCCACAAAGGATTGATTGAAGTGCCAATGGGAATCACCCTTGGTGAAATCATTTACGATGTCGGTGGCGGAATTCCAAAAGGGAAGACCTTTAAAGTTGCGCAGACAGGCGGTCCGTCAGGCGGCTGCCTCACTCCGGGGCACCTCAACGTGGCGATTGACTATGATTCATTGATTCAGCATGGTGCCATTATGGGGTCGGGTGGATTAATCTGCGCCGACGAAGACACCTGCATGGTGGATATGGCCCGGTTTTTTATGGACTTTGTCCAGGATGAGTCGTGTGGAAAATGTATTCCATGTCGCATCGGGACAAAACGAATGCTCGAAATTCTCGAACGAATAACTGAAGGAGAAGGAAAAGAAGGTGATGTTGACTTACTCGTGGAATTAGGTAATTCAATCAAAGAATCGGCTATTTGTGGATTAGGGCAGACGGCCCCGAACCCTGTTCTAAGCACAATCAAATATTTCAGGCACGAATATGATGAACACATCCGCCATAAATACTGTCGTGCCGGGGTTTGCAGCAACCTGTTTATCTCTCCGTGTCAGAACGCCTGTCCGGCAGGCGTGAATGTTCCCGGATATATTGCCCTTATTGCTGCCGGACGGGTGCGTGATGCGTATAACCTGATCCGTCAGGAGAATCCGTTCCCATCCATTTGCGGACGGGTTTGTACCCATCCGTGCGAAAGCAAATGTCGCCGTGCACAGATCGACGAACCAATAGCGATTGCTGATCTGAAACGCTATGCAGCTGATTATGTGCTGAATTCCGGCGAACCGTTTATGAGCCTGATCTTCCAGAAAAACGGAAAGTCTGTCGGAATTATCGGAGCCGGTCCTTCGGGATTGACATGCGGCTATTATTTGGCTCGGCTTGGCTATACGGTTGATATTTATGAGGAGAAAAGTGTTGCAGGTGGAATTCTGGCTTACGGAATACCCGAATACCGGCTTCCCAAGGAGGAATTGAGCAAGGAGATCGACTCGATTACAAGGGCGGGAATTAATATCATCTATAACTCAAAGATCGGATCAGACATCACATTTAATGAGTTAAAAGCAAAATACAATGCCATTTATATTGCCACGGGAACACAGCTTTCGCGGAAAATAGGAATCAAAGGGGAAGAAAAAGCAGGTGTTTATCACGGGCTTGATTTCCTGCGGGATATAAATCTTAAAAAGGATGTGGAAGTAAAGGGAATTGTTGCAGTAATTGGCGGCGGAAGCACTGCTATAGATGCAGCAAGATCGGCTCTTCGCCTTGGCGCTCAAAAGGTGCATCTACTTTATCGCAGAACCAAGGAAGAGATGCCAGCCGATAAACGGGAGGTTGATGATGCCATTGAAGAGGGTGTAATCCTCCATGAGCTAGTTGCTCCTGTTCGTTTTATCGGAAATGGTGCCATCACCCATATTGAGTGCATTAAAATGAAACCCGGTAGTTTTGGAAAAGATGGCCGTCGCATACCGATGGTTGTTCCTGATTCCAACTTTATGATGGAGATCGATCTGGCAATTCCTGCTGTAAGCCAGTATTCAGATTTCCCGTTTATTACTAAAGCAGATGTGGGGATTACCGATTGGGGAACATTTATTGTTGATCCTGATACACAGATGACGACGCAGCCCGGAATTTTTGCTGGTGGTGATGTCGCCCGAGGCTCGGATGTTGTAATCACAGCAATAGCAGATGGGAAGAATGCTGCTAAATCGATTGATAAATTCCTCGGTGGGAAAGGCAAATTAAATACTGGCGAACCAATCGAGCTTCCAGCCAGAGGCCCTGAAGAGGGAAACTCGGTTGAACATGAGCGACTTCAAATGCGTTACCTCGACCTCGAAGATCGGAAAGGAAACTTTAATGAAGTTCCGTTAGGTTTTCACAAGCTCAATGCCATTGCAGAAGCAATGAGATGTTTGCAATGTTCAAAACGTTAAACTGCCTAAATCCAATTTGCCATGATAAATCTTACCATCAATAATAAAGAGATTCAGGTCGAAGAAGGGACGACTATTTTTGAAGCTGCCAAACATCACAATATTTTAATCCCTCACTTCTGTTACATGGAAAACGTTCACCAGATAGGTTCATGCCGTATTTGCGTGGTTGAAGTAGAAGGGGGGAAGACCCTGATGGCATCCTGTGTAACAGAGGCTAAAGAAGGGATGGTTGTCCATACCAACTCCGAACGGGTACGCAATGTACGGAAGGTAATTTATGAGTTGATGCTATCGGATCATCCCAAAGAGTGCCTTCGTTGCTGGAGAAATCAAAACTGCGAATTGCAGGATCTGGGGAATCTGATTCAAATAAAGGATTTCAGGTACGAAGGTGCAAAATCAAAAGATATTATCGACAGCTCTAGTCCATCAATTGTACGCGACAGTTCAAAATGCATTCTTTGCCGCCGTTGTGTTACCGTCTGCAACGATATACAGGGAGTAGCATTGATGAATCCGCACCATCGCGGTTTCTCCACCTTCATCGGTCCATCGGAAGACGAACTTTTAGGAGAATCCGTTTGTACCAATTGCGGCCAGTGCGTGTTGGTTTGCCCGGTTGGAGCGTTAAAAGAGAAAGATTCGACAGTAAACGTATGGGAAGCACTTTACGACAAGTCGAAAACGGTTGTAGTCCAAACGGCTCCTGCCGTAAGAGCCGCGCTCGGAGAAGTTTTTGATTATGAACCAGGTACTTTAGTGACTGGTAAAATGGCTTCAGCATTGCACGAACTGGGTTTTAATTACGTTTTCGACACCAATTTTGCAGCCGATCTCACAATCATGGAAGAGGGTTCTGAATTTCTTGAAAGGGTAAAAAATGCCTTTACAGCACCCGATGAAAATGCAGTTCTTCCAATGATTACAAGTTGTAGTCCGGGTTGGATAAAATTTATGGAACACCAGTATCCCGATCAGTTAGCCCATCTTTCGAGTTGCAAATCACCACACATGATGCTTGGCGCGCTTTCTAAATCGTACTTTGCCGAGAAGCTGAATATTGATCCTGCAAATATTTTTGTTGTTTCTGTAATGCCATGTACCGCTAAAAAATTTGAGATTTTACGTCCTGAAATGTATAATAACGGACTAGCCAATGTTGACGCTGTTATTACAACACGCGAACTCGGACGGATGATTAAGGATGGAGGAATTGACTTCCGAAACCTGCCCGATGGTGAATTTGACAGTCCTTTAGGACTCTCGTCAGGCGCTGCCGATATTTTCGGAACAACCGGCGGAGTAATGGAAGCAGCCTTGCGCACGGTGTATGAATTGGTGACGGGGCGTGAACTCCCAACAGGCAATCTTCACATTATACCGCTCGAAGGATTGGACAGAATTAAAACCGCTGAATTAAAAATCGAAAATCCTTTACCTGAATATGGTTTTCTGGCCGGAGTGACTGTTAAAGTAGCAGTAACGAGCGGTTTAATAGGAGCCGCAGAGTTGCTCAACGAAATCAAACAAGGCACAAGTCCTTACCATTTTATTGAAATAATGGGGTGTCCGGGAGGATGCATCAGCGGAGGAGGACAACCACGCCCCGTGAATGATGCCATCAGGACAAAGCGACTTGAAGCTATTTATCGTGAAGACGAAGGAAAAACATTGCGTAAATCGCATGAAAATCAGGATATCATGATGCTGTATCATGATTTTCTTGGTGCGCCGCTCGGCCATAAATCGCATGAATTACTTCATACGATTTATACCCCCAGGAGCAAAAACTGAAGTTGATTGAATGTTTGGTTCAAAAATCATTTGACTGTAATACCTTAAATTATTTCAAATGGACCCAATTTCTGAATTGATCAAAAACCTTGCAGACCAACACGGCCGAAGCCGTCACAACCTGCTGCCAATATTGCAGGGTGTGGTTGAACAGGAAAAATACCTGTCGGAATATTCAATGATTCAGATCGCCCGGGAGCTTGATCTGCCCGCTGCTGAAGTTTTCGGAACTGCCACTTTTTACTCGTTTCTGGAATACAAAAAAATGGGCAAATACATCATTCGTATCTGCAAAACCATTACCTGTTCCATGAAAGGGAAAAATCAGGTATTAATGGCAATCGAAGACATGCTGAAAATTAATGTCGGAGAAACAACCCCTGATGGCAATTTCTCACTACTCCAAACTAATTGCCTGGGATTCTGTCACAAAGCACCCGCAATGCTGATCAATAACGAAGTGTACAATGAACTCACTCCTGAGAAGGTACGTGAAATCTTGAGTATGTACATGAACAGGAAAAAGGAAGGAGGGCTTTATGACAACTAATTATCAGCTTAAACGTGCCGATTTCATTTTTAAAAATGAAAATGACTGGGAAGATGTTCTGAGTAAGAGCCTCAGTCGCCCTCCTCAGGAATTAATTAATGAATTAATTAGCTCCGAATTAAAAGGCAGAGGCGGCGCCGGATTTCCAACAGGTTTGAAATGGAAGCTTTCAGCAGAGGCGGTTGATGAGATCAAGTACGTCATTTGCAATGCCGACGAAGGCGAACCGGGAACCTTCAAAGACCGTGAAATTCTATCTAAAGTCCCATTTAAAGTACTGACAGCCATGGCTATTTGTGGTCATGTGATTGGTGCAAAGGAGGGTTATATTTACCTTCGGGGTGAATATTTCTTTCTGCGCCCTGAATTGAATAAGGCAATCAGTGAGTTTGAATACTATTGCAAAGAGATGAACTTCGATTTTACGATCCGGATATTTATGGGCAGTGGCGCCTATATCTGCGGCGAAGAAACTGCCTTGTTTGAATCAATGGAAGGGAAACGTGGCGAACCCCGGAATAAACCGCCGTTTCCTTCATCATACGGTTATATGGGCAAACCAACAGTAATCAACAATGTTGAAACACTGGCTCATACCTATACCATTTTTAAATACGGAGCCAAGCGATTTTACGACCTGGGTGTTCAGTACTCACGCGGATCGAAATTGTTTTCAGTTTCGGGTGATACACCCAAACCCGGGATCTATGAGCTTGAGTTAGGAATGAGCCTCGTCGATTTTGTAGATGAATTTGGAGATGGTGATACCAAAGCGGTTCAGGTTGGAGGAGCTTCGGGTTTTTTGGTTCCGCGAAAAAGATTTAACGAAACAGCAATCGGTTTCCAGGGAAAGCTTACAGGAATATCATTACCAACCGGAGGCTCTATGATGCTTTTCAATAGTTCGCGCTCCATGTTCAACGTACTCGACAACTACCTGGAATTTTTCCGTGAAGAATCGTGCGGACAATGCACGCCATGTCGCGTGGGATGTCAGCAACTGCTGAATGGAATCAAAGCGGTGAAACGTGGCGAAAAGAATGCACAATACCTCGATAAATTGTTACGACTAACTGAAACAATGCAATATACTGCCAAATGCGGTTTGGGACAGTCGGTCGCCAATTCATTCTCATCGATTGTTGAAAATTTTAGGGAAGAGATGATTTACTAATGCTTCAATATTTATCTGTTATGGTAAAAAATATAAAAATAACCATCAACGGGGTAACAGTAGAAATTGAGCAGGGAACTTCAATTTTGGAAGCAGCTCGTCAGACAGGGGTTATTATTCCCACTCTGTGTTATCACAAAGACCTTTGTGTTGCTGGAAATTGCCGCGTTTGTGTAGTTGAAATTGCCGGACAAAAACGGTTGGCAGCTGCCTGCGCTACCCCATGCGAAGAAGGGATGGAAATCTTTACCAATTCCTTCAAGGTACGAAATTCAAGGAAGCATATTATTGAACTCTTGCTGTCGGAGCACAATGCCGATTGCACGCGCTGTTACAAAAACGGGAATTGCGAATTACAGAAGCTCGCCTCCGAATATAAAATTATGACGCAGGATTTTATCCGGTTGGTTCCGTTCAAGAACTATACGATCGATCAGTTTTCACCATCCATTATTAAAGACGACAGTAAGTGTGTCCGTTGCCAACGGTGTGTGCGGACCTGTGCCGAATTACAGGGAGTAAACGCTTTAACAGTCGCATACAAAGGGGATCGGATGAAGATATCCACGTTCTTCGAGAAAGCGATGAACGATGTGGTTTGCACCAATTGTGGCCAGTGTATCAATCACTGTCCAACAGGTGCATTGGTTGAAAAGAATTACATCGAGGAAGTATGGGATGCTATTGCCGATAAAACGAAGCATGTGATAGTGCAGACAGCTCCTGCAGTTCGCGTTGGACTTGGGGAAGAACTGGGTTTTGAAACAGGATCGCGTGTGACGGGCAAAATGGTAGCAGCCTTAAAACGTTTGGGTTTCGATGCGGTGATGGATACCGATTTTTCGGCCGACCTTACGATCATGGAAGAAGGAACCGAATTGCTTACACGGCTGAAACAAGTTCTGGTTGATCACGATCCGGAAGTGAAACTCCCGATGGCCACCTCTTGTTCTCCAGGGTGGATCAAATACATCGAACACATGTATCCCGATTATCTCGGTCATCTTTCGACCTGCAAATCACCGCAGCAAATGTTTGGTGCGCTTGCTAAAACCTATTATGCCAAAGCGCGGAATCTTAATCCTGAAACAATCGTATCCGTTTCGATTATGCCCTGTACTGCCAAGAAGTTTGAAGCCAACCGGCCAGAAATGCACGACAGCGGGTATCGTGATGTTGATTATGTACTGACAACCCGTGAACTGGCCATCATGATTAAACAGGCAGGTATCGATTTTATGAAATTGGATGATCTGCATTACGACCGGCTGATGGGCGAGTCGACCGGAGCCGCAGTTATCTTTGGCGCTACGGGAGGCGTAATGGAAGCGGCATTGCGGACAGCTTACGAGTTAGTTACAGGGCGGGATGTTCCCTTCGACAACCTGAATATCACACCTGTTCGCGGAATTGATGGCATCAGGGAAGCTTCGATTAAAATTGAGAACCCATTGAAAGAATGGGCATTTCTGGATGGTGTTGAATTAAAATGCGCCATTGCGCATGGTCTTGTCAATGCCAAAAAAGTGATGGATTCAATTATATCTGGTCAGGCCAATTACCATTTTATTGAGTTTATGGCTTGTCCCGGAGGATGTTTGGGTGGCGGCGGTCAACCGATACCAACCAGTCCCGAAATTCGGCGTAAACGGACTGAAGCCATTTATGCCGAAGATGAAGGGATGCCGCTTCGGAAATCGCATCAGAATCCTGAAATTATAAAGATTTACAAAGATTTTCTGGGGAAACCTCTGGGAGAAAAATCGCATCATCTATTACACACCCAGTATATGGCAAGAAAAAGATATTAAAAACGATTTGAAAACATTCAAATAATAATCTGGAGGGATTGTGATGGGTGAAAATTTTATGCATAACAGACTCAACTCTTAAACTTGCTTTTTCGCTGTAATACACAAAAACATCCTCAAGTTTATCCTCCGCAAATTGAGTCCAGTAAACGGTCAGCTCCATTTTTTTACTTTTTCTTTTAAATCAATTGCAGAAGTAACTCTACCATTTTCAGAATCTGACATTGACTGGTCAATTTCATGGTTAAATTGCTCAATGCTCATTGGAGTTAATTTTTTCTCCATCAATTCTGTTTTTTTCTTTCTGAGTAAATTCTCAAGTCCGTATTTAATTTCTTCGTTTTGTAACCGAAGAAATTCCTGGACAAATGTTATTTTTCGACGCTCTAAGTCCATCTTTTTTTTTGTAAAGTTATAAATTCCCACCCGTTTTTCCGCTTCTATATCCGAAGATAATTAATGCACCCATCATTTATGTGATTTTAAAAACATCGTACCCATACCTGATAATCATGATCGTAACGATGATCAGGAAAAAGATCCGGATGAACCCGTTTCCTTTTTTGAGTGCCATCTTACTTCCGATGATACTTCCTGCGATATTGAAAATTGCCAGTAATAGTGCGATTCCAAGGATGTAGTTTCCCTGGCGGATAAAAACGATCAGCGCCGAGATATTTGTCATGCAATTGACAATTTTTGCATAGGCGGATGCCTGAACAAATTCAAAACCAAGTATAACCACAAATGCAAGCACAAAAAAACTGCCTGTTCCGGGACCAAAAAATCCGTCATAGAATCCAATAACTAACCCGATTGCAGCCCCGAACAGCATCTGGCGAGACAATGGTAATTGCTTTGTCTCAATTTTGCCCAAATCCTTTTTCAGAAAGGAATAGATGGCGATAGCGATTAAGATGACCAGGATGATTGGCTTTAATGTGGCCGGATTGATAATACTTACGATTTTTGCGCCAAAGTAGGATGCTATAAACGATGCAACTGAGATCGTGATCAACAGTTTCACATTAAACCGGATGCGTTTGGCGTATTGAAATGCAGCCATCGAAGTTCCTGAAAGCGCTGCAATCTTATTCGTTCCAAAGATGGTCGGAAGCGAGGCATTCGGCAGCGTAACGAGTAATGCGGGAAGTTGAATCAGCCCGCCTCCGCCAACAACCGCATCGACAAAACCGGCAATAAAGGCAAGGACAGATAAGATTAACAAAGTGAACAGACTGTAATCTGAGAAAATGCCGGAAATATCCATTCGCAGGGAACACTTAAAAATTAGTCAGGTGGCAAAGCTAACCTATCTTTCTGCAACAGTTTTCTTTTTTCGGAAATTTATTTACAGGCAGGAACGGTCTGAATATCTTTCTTTTTGGCAAAAAAGTCCTCCAAGCCTTTGTTATCCCAATCCGGACGGTTACCCTGCTCGTCGAAAAGCTGACAATATGCACACGACCACAAGCCGGCATAAATATGATAATATTTCTTCCCGTTGTATTCAATAATGGTCACATCAGTTATATTGCAAATACTAAATGGTGTAACGAGCTCTGTGATTTTTAACTGAAGCCATACCGGGAACTCTTCGGGCCCCGTGATTAAATCTTTTTTGTCGCACGAAAGAATGCCAATCGATAGAATAATAACGGCAAAGAAGATCAAACGTCTCATAAGGCTAATTTTAGCTCAAATATACGCAATTGCAATTAAACAAAAAAGACGTAACTCCATAAGCTGGATTACGTCTTCCTGTTAAATGACAGCTAAAAGGATAATTACATTTCAGAGCTTGGTTTACTTTCGTTCGTGATAATTGATTTGGAACTTTTTGTATTACCATTAGATCCAAAAGAATAAGAAATGCTGAAATAAAGAACCTGTGTCTCTGTTTTGCGCCAGTTGTAGGCTGTAAAATTTGATCCCCACGAGGTGTAGCTGTTTTTAAGTGTGTTAAATACATCTGAGGCCCGAAGCGTCAGCGACAACTTATTCTTCAGAAGATCTTTCTTTACAGCAAAATCCATTGAATACTGGGGTTCCATTCTGGAATAAACACCCACTATCGGACCCGCATAATTTGCAATAAGCTGAAAGGAAAGGCTCTTCGAAGGAGTCCAGCTTGAATTGATGCGACCCAGGTA
>JBBRZE010000010.1:0-87741 GCA_038236995.1 Bacteroidales bacterium
GACCATTCTAATTGGTCTTACTGTTGGCGCTTCTACACAGGCTTCAAATTTTCTTACCGTAAAATCTGTAGGAATATTTTTCCTGGGAGCTTTGGCTTTTTCTATTGCAACAATCGGGGGAGTTGGTTTTGTGAAAATTCTTAATCTATTCCTTAAAGAAGGAAATAAGATTAATCCGCTGATTGGTAATGCAGGAGTCTCTGCCGTTCCTGCCAGTGCACGTGTTTCGCAGGTTGTTGGTTTGTCGTACGATAAGACTAACCATTTGCTAATGCATGCCATGGGACCTAATGTTGCCGGCGTAATCGGTAGTGCGGTTGCTGCAGGTGTATTGTTAAGCTTCCTGTATTAGTTAAAATAAGAACTTTAAAAAAGGCGATCCTTGAAAAAGGGTCGCCTTTTTTTTATACTTTCGACACCATTAAATCACTTAAAATTAAATGAAATGAAAAATGTAATAATGCTATTCCTGGCATTGGCTGTTTCATTGGGCGTTATGGCCCAATCGGATCAAAAAGCGGCGGAACAGAAGAAACTTAATGTTCTTGTATTTTCGAAAACAGCTGGTTACCGCCACACTTCAATTCCATCCGGAATTAAAGCAATCACAACATTAGCTCAGCAAAAAGGGTGGGTAGTAACAGCCACCGAGGATGCAACCTTATTTACTGATGAATTTCTGGCCCGGTTTGATGTTTGCGTATTTTTGAATCCAACCATGAAGGTGTTTGAAGAAGCACAGGAGAAAGCATTCGAAAGATTCATCAAAAGCGGTAAAGGGTTTGTCGGAATTCATGCTTCTGCTGATTGCGAATACGACTGGAAATGGTATGGTGAACTGAATGGTGCATTCTTCAAGACGCATCCTCCCTATCAGTTAGCCACAATTATTATCGAAAATACCAACCATCCTGCAATGAAACCATTTGTTGGAATGAAAACCTTTACCATAGAGGACGAATGGTACTCATATAAAGAAAACCCACGCGGCAAAGTAACTGTATTAGCTACACTTGACGAATCGACAATTAAAAAACTACCCAAAGACGACACCTGGAAAATGGGAGATCACCCGATAATCTGGTATCACGAATTTGAAGGAGCACGTTCATTCTATACTGTTTTTGGTCATGGCGATACTTCATTCGAAAATGAGAAAGTTCAGCAACACCTTTTTTACGCTATTGAATGGGCAGGAAAGAGAATTGATTTGTAGGTTTTACCTAAATATTTCTTTATCAGTTCGTCTCAAAGGTTATCATGACCTTTGAGACGTTTTTATTTAAAAAATTAAAGGTTCCGTATTGTTTCAGATTATATATTTATATATTTGATACGAAATAAAATGAAACTAATTTTTCTGTAAATGAGTTCATGCGTCGACCGTCGAATGTTTATCCTGAAAAAAATTGAGATGGAGGAACAGGTAAATGTTTCAGAACTTAGCCAGCGGTTTTTGGTCAGTGAAGTCACAATACGAAAGGACTTAAGGCATTTAGAAAAGAAAAATATCCTGATCAGATCTCGTGGTGGTGCAATGAAGCAAAGTTTGATCAATACCGATCTGTCAATTTACGACCGCCGTAAGCAAAATATTAAACTTAAAGAAGCTATTGGTAAGGCTGCGGCTGTTTTAATAAGGGATGGCGAAACAATTTTGTTGGATACTGGGACTACCATCATGGAATTGGCCAAACATTTACCCAAAAAGATCGATATAACGGTGATCACTAATTCCGTGGATATAACATTCCGATTAGCTGAATATCCCAACATCCGGGTTATTATGCCTGGAGGCATTTTGAGACGGAATTCTTTGGCGCTGGTGGGGGAGCAGGCGGCAGAATCATTAAGGAACTATTATTGTGATAAATATTTTCTTAGTGCAGATGGAATTGATATTCAAGGTGGAATTATGACGATGAATATTGAAGAGGCTTCGCTTGCAAAACTAAATATAAAGAATTCGAAAAAAGTGATTGTTCTTATTGATTCCTCAAAATTCCAACAAAAAGGAATTATGACAATTTCGCCACTTTCGGATATTGATATATTAATTACGGATAGTGGCGTATCAGATGAAATGGTCAATAAGATTAAACAACTGGGCATTGAAGTCATAGTTGTAAGCAGTATCCAGCAATCGTAACACATTAACAAAATAGTAGCGTCGTATAATAGTCAGTTAAGTATGAATCTCAAAATTTCATTAAAATGGAAAAAGTATCAAGGTCATTCTTTATTTTTGGTTTAGTTTTAATTTTATTCTTTTCTCAAAGTCAGGCTATTACCCGAGTTTCAACGAGTGGTGATCAGATGAAGAAGTCAAGTGGAACATCTTTACAGCAAGCCGATAATAGTCAATGGAGACAGTTGTTCAATGGAAAAGACCTGACTGGATGGAAACATGTCGGCCCTGGGTCTCAATATGTTGAAGATGGCCTGATTAAGTCGAAAGGTGGAATGGGCTTACTCTATTGGACAAGTGAAAAATTTGGAAATTGCACGATTCGTGTCGTTTTTAGAATGCGCGACACGAACAGTAACTCCGGCATTTTTATCAGAATTCCTATTGAGCCATATGAAGAATGGATGCCAGTATTTTATGGCTACGAGGTTCAGATTGACAACAAACCTGAACTCTCTGATGAAGATGATTACCATTACACAGGTATGCTGTATTCATTGACAAAACCTTTAGCCAAACCAGGCAAACCAGGTCCGGAATGGAATACGATGGAAATAACGTTAGACGGACTAAGAACTATTGTTGTCCTGAATGGTGTAAAAGTGACCGATTTCAAGGAAGGAGATCCGGTACCACCTCGCAAATTTGACTTTGAACCTTATCACGGACCCCGGCCTGAATTCGGATATATTGGCGTGCAAAATCATGGGGATAAGGATGTTGTATTCTTCAAAGAGGTTTCAGTTAAACCTATGAAAAAGTAGGATCAATTATAGAAGGATAATTTTTAATTGGAACTTAAATTAGTTTTCAGATGAAAAAAATTACTCAGGATACAACCAATTCAGACAATGTTACCCGCCGGAATTTTGTAAAAATAGCCACTTCCAGTGCGGCTGCGTTTACCATCGTTCCATGTTTTACAATAGGAGGCTTGGGACATGTTGCTCCAAGCGACAAGTTGCATATTGCAGCCATCGGATGTGGAGGAGAAGGTGCTGCTGATATCCAAACCTTTATGAAGGCGCCTAAAAAGAACGTTGTGATATCATGCCTTTGTGATGTCGATGACCGTATGGCTGCCCCAAGAAGGAAGGAATATCCGAAGGCACCATTTTACCACGATTGGCGAGAGATGTTCGATAAGGAAAGTAAGAATTTCGATGCTGTAACGGTTGCAATTCCCGATCACAATCATGCTATTGTTGGGTTGAGCGCTATGCAGTTAAACAAACACTTATACCTTCAAAAACCGTTGTCTCACGATATATATGAGACACGTATTTTAACACAGGCAGCAACAAAGTATAAAGTTGTAACCCAAATGGGCGACCAGGGTGCATCATGCGAAGGGATGCAAACATTACGCGAATGGCTGGAAGCCGGGTTGTTAGGCGAAATTGAAAAAGTATATTGCTGGACTGACCGTCCTGTATGGCCACAGGGAATCGCATGGCCAACTATACACCCTCCGGTTCCGAAAGAACTGAATTGGGATCTATGGCTTGGAACCGCTAAAGAAACAGGATATGTTGAAAATCTGATCCCTTTTAACTGGCGTGGTTGGTGGCAGTTTGGGACTGGAGCCTTAGGTGATATGGGCTGCCATATCATGGGGCCACCGTTCAAATTACTCAAACTTGGATATCCCATCGAAGTGTCAGGAAGCGCAAGTACTGTGTATAATGGAATATTCTCAGAAGCACAATACCCTGAAAGCGGACCAGTTTCAAGCTCTATTCAGTTTAAGTACAATCTGAAAAATGGCAAAAACCTTGACCTCTACTGGATGGATGGCGGGATTACACCCGAACGTCCTAATGAATTAGATCCTGATGCGAATATGAATGAGATTCTCGGCGACTGGCCGGGATTAAATGATTATGAAGGTAGTACCTTGTTTGTAGGTACCAAAGGAAAAGCTGCATGTGGTTGGGGAGGCCGAAATCCAATATTGTTGCCACTATCGCTGAATAAGGACATCAATGTTCCCAAAAAATACCCAAGAGTAGAAGGAGATATGGACGGCCATTACTGGCAGTGGATTGATGCCTGTATTGCTGGATATGGAAACGCTGAAGTAAGCTCTCCTTTTGAAGGATATGCAGGACCACTTACAGAAACTGTACTTATGGGTAATTTATTATTACGCAGTTTTAATATCCGTGAAAAAGTAAAAAGAAAAGATCCTGTTTATGGAGATATGGAAGCATTCGTTTTCCCTGGCCGATACATCAAGTATAAATGGGACGGACCCAATATGCGAATAACTAATTTCGAACAAGCCAACCAATTTGTAAAAAGAGAATATAGAAAAGGATGGGGAGAATTGAAACTATAATAGATAGTTGATTTACTGATTTTTAAATTTTCAGGTAGTAATTGCGTTAATTATTACTACCTGAAAATAAATTATCAGCTAAGAATTTGTTAGTCATAAGATGGAAATTTGAAATTTTCAGGATGGAAAAAATAGTTTATGAGAATTATTCCGAATTGTCGTTGAAAACTGCTGAGCAGATTGCAGCAATTATTTTGGAAAAACCCGATGCATTGCTCTGCTTTCCGGCTGGAGATACTTCGGTAGGGACTTTTAATCACTTGATTGAATCGAATAAAGCCGGAAAAATTAGTTTTAAGCATTGTAAAATTGTAGGACTGGACGAATGGACCAATCTAGGGAAGATGAGAAGTGAAAATTGCTTCTCATTTTTGAAAAACCACCTGTTTGACCACATTGATTTTTCTCCTGAAAATCTTTGCTTTTTCGATGGTGAATCCGCTGATTTAGAACGGGAATGTCGTAAAACTGATGAATTTATTAAAGAAAACGGGCCTATTGATGTGATGCTGCTAGGGGCTGGAATGAATGGCCATCTGGGATTAAATGAGCCTGGAACATCATTGGACATTTATTCTCATATTGTTGAATTGGATGATGTTACGAAATTGGTTGGAAAAAAATACTTTACCAACGAAGTAAGTCTGACTGGCGGAATCTCTTTGGGAATTAAATATATCATGGAAGCTAAAACTGTGATTTTACAATTGAACGGTGGCAAAAAAGCTGGGGTCGTCAAGCAGTTAATTGAAAGTGAAATATCAACCGATTTTCCTGCTACGGTATTGAAATCGCATAAGAATGCATTTTTACTGTTAGATAAAGAGGCGTCCGTATATCTTTAACTGAGTTATTTGCTTGGAATTAGAAATTGCCATTGATATTTGCATAGTTGTGTCCGACTTAAATAAAAGAAATTAGCTGAAATTCATGCTTTCATCGGATTTGAAACATGTTGGTAACTTTGCGTCAGGGGTTCCAAGTCTCAGATAATTATTGAAATATTAGTCTTTAACCACCACTACAAATTCTCCCTTACTCTTCATTACTCCAAATGATTCGGGTTGCAATCCATACTGGGAAGCGATTTCCAGAAACGATGCTTTTCCTTCTGGAGTAACTGCCACTAACAGGCCTCCGCTTGTCTGAGGATCACAAAACAAGTGCTTTTGCTCATCGCTCATAGGTGAAACTTTGTGGCCGTAGGAGTCGAAATTCCGAAATGTACCACCCGGAAAGGTTTTATGATCCATATAAAAGCCGATATTTTCGATTCTGGGAACTTTATTTGCATCAATTTTGGCGCTCAGGCCGCTACCTTCGCACATTTCAATCAGGTGACCCAATAAGCCAAACCCTGTAACATCGGTCATCGCCTTTACACCAGTCAATTTTCCAAGATCTTTACCTATTGAATTGAAAGTTAGCATTAATTTGCGTGCAGTCTGCCGGTCTTCTTCTTTCAGAATACCTTGCTTTTGTGCCGTCGATAAAATGCCTATGCCTAACGGTTTCGTTAGAAAAAGTTCACATTCTTCAGTCGCCGAGCAATTAAGCCTGATTTGATCTTTTTGTGCAATTCCTGTAACAGCCAATCCAAAAATAGGTTCCGGACCATCAATACTGTGACCTCCGGCAATTGCAATACCTGCTCTTGCACAAGCTTGCCTGGCTCCCTCGATAACCTGGCCTGCGATTTCTGCAGAGAGTTTATTGACGGGCCAGCAAAGGATAGCCACCGCCATCAATGGTGTTCCACCCATGGCGAAAATATCGCTTATTGCATTTACAGAAGCAATGCCTCCGAAATCGTAAGGATCGTCAACAATTGGCATAAAGAAGTCTGTTGTCGAAATGATTACCTGATTATTGCCAATGTCGTAAACTGCGGCATCGTCGAGGGTGCTGTTACCAACCAGCAAAAATGGATCAGGAAATTCAGTTTTGCATTGTGCCAAAATAGCGTTTAAAACTTTGGGAGATATTTTACATCCGCAACCGGCACCATGCGAGTATTGGGTGAGTTTAACAGGATTGCTTTCTGGCAAATTGTTGATATTGTTCATTTTATATTTTTTATTACTTGTGTAATGAATTGTTAATGTATGATCCTTAAAATAGATGTTCCGTTTTTTCAAGAATTATAGCTGCATTAGTGGCTGCATTGCCATTGGGAAGAATAATTTCAGTAAGCTTCCTTTTGAATTTATCGCGACTGTACTGATAAGTTTGATCGTAATACCCAAGCAGATTTTCTGCAACATTAGCCAGTTTTTTTTCGCGATAGCTTTGAAGAATTTCATTCATTAGTTCAATTCCCAATCGTTTTACAAGATTGATAATTGCATTTTCCATTAATTCTTCCGGAAGCGCACCATATTCAGTAACCAGTCGGTTAATCCGTTCACACTGCGGAACTTGGATCTCAATGCATTGGGCTTCATTCATTTCTGTCCACAACAGATCCGGCAGAAAAACCTTTCCAACTGTCTGACTTTCGCCTTCAATCCAAACCCTTTTTGCAAGGTCAAATTCAAAAAATTCATCGAAAATATTATTCTGAAATTGTTGGGTCGTGGGCTGTTGTTCCTGTCCAATTCCGCCAAAGGCAGAACCTCTATGGTTTGCAAGTCCTTCAAGATCAATTACCTGCTCCCCGCAAGCTTTCAAATGGTAAAGTATTTCTGTTTTTCCACTTCCTGTATGTCCTTCGATTACTATTAAATGTGGAATATTTCCTATTTTTTCAAGAAAATAATTCCGATACGATTTATATCCGCCTTGCAAAATAAAACATTCAATTCCAACTCGTTCGAATAGCCAGGCCATGCTCTCTGAACGCATACCTCCACGCCAGCAATGTACAAGCAATTTACCCGACGAAGCAATTTCGATAGCTTTACGCGCAAATAGTGCCATTTTGGGTCCGACAATTTCCAGCCCTTTTTCAATTGCCGGCTGTCGTCCTTTCTTTTTATATATTGTTCCGACGATTGCGCGTTCATCATCTTCAAAAATCGGTATATTGATTGCACCCGATATATGACCTTCGGCAAACTCTCCAGGTGACCTCACATCCACTATGGGAAGCGATTTTTTCAAGGTCAGAAATTCTTCAGCAATAAGAATTTGCATAATCAGTCTGTTGTAAAAAGTATTGTATAATTTGACAGGCCAAAGATATACAACGAATTCAAAAGCTTCCGCTTTTTTATCAACAGGATTTCAAATCAAATAAATGCGCATAAATTATTCAATTGGTTATATCTTTAAGAAAATTTTAGTATATTTGAGAAACATACCTTTAGTCGACCAAAGTTCCTACCAACATGAAGAAATTCAACATTTTAGTAATTAATGATAATGTCAGGGATATGGTATCTCTTCAGGAGATTCTGGTTGCAAATGATTTTGTTGTAAAAACTGCCACAAGTGGTAATGCGGGATTGAAGATATTGACAGAAGGACTAACCGATCTTGTTTATATCGGTGTTAATATGGCAGAAAAGTCAGATTATCAGACTTGTAAGACGATTAAATTAAATCCTGATTTGAAGAGAACTCCTGTTATATTTATTGTTGGCAACGATGATTTAATCTTTGTTAAAGAAATTTATGAATCAGGGGGTGATGATTATATTACAAAACCATTTGTGTGGAGCGAATTATTGATGAAAGCAAGAATTCACCTCGAGTTAAAGTATAGTCGGGAGATGTCGAGGAATATGAATCAAATACTTGAGGCCAAAGTCTCCCAGCGGACGGTTGAACTTGAGGATTCGATAACAAAGCTTGGTGAAGCTAAGAAGGAACTTGAATTACTAAACATTGCCAAATCTGAATTTTTGAATCTTATCAGTCACGAGATCAGAACTCCACTTAATGGTATTATGGGAAGTTTGGCATTAATAGGTCGTTACCAATACACCGAAGAGGTGAACCGCTACTTCTCTCTGTTAGATACATCAGTTAAGCGTCTCGAAAAATTCTCAAACACAATTTTGGAAGCTTCAACTTTGCGGTTAAAAGGAGAAAAAGCATTGAAAAAGCTTGACGTCGATCTTGTTGAGGTAATTCAGGTTGCAATCGATGAGAGCTCCAAAAAATTTTTAGAGAAAAATATTGATCTTGTGGTTCAAAACGATACGACCAATTCATCCCTCAAAGGTGATCCAAAACTACTATTGAAAAGTTTTTCGGCTGTTTTGGATAACTCCTTTAAATTCACTCCCAAGGAGGGGAAGGTGGAGATCAAAATTAGTAACGATGCCAACGGATTTATAAAAGTTAGCATTGCTGATAATGGAAGGGGTTTTTCGAAAATTGCGATGGACAATATCTATAAACCGCTCAGTAATCTTGAAGCGCATTTTGATCAGAATACAGGGATGGGACTGCATCTTGCAAAATTAGTCGTTGATGCGCATGCAGGATTTATCTCAGCCGGTAATCGTAACCCGAAAGGTGCACTTATCGAAATTCTCCTGCCTGCAAAGCATTGATGGTTATTTTGATGTGATATATCTGACAGCCTGCATAATTAATTGACGGTAATTGGGATCGTTATAACTATACTTATCATGTCCAGGCTGGATATAAACAATTTTTGAGTTCTCTTTTTTCAAGGTCCATCCAATCAGGATATTGCTTTTGGGATGATCGGTTGAAAGGAGGGGATCGATTTCAGAAAGAACTTCCAGATTGCCATATACTTCGTCTCTGAGAACGAATTGCTTCAACCCCCTGGTTACCGGATGCGACTTTTGCACCACCTGAACATAGAAATCGACGTCGTGCTGGTAGGATGAGGCGCCGAATTTTGCGTCCTTTTTCTTTTCGTAATATTTTCCGCCGACAATACTTTCATATTCGGGCCAATCCTGGTAGGCACATATTGAATGGTGCAGAAATAACAGCCCTTTTCCTGCATTTAATAGTCGGTAATATGATTTTTTCTCGTCGTCGGTGATTGTTTTTGGCATATCATAAAACACAACGGCATCAAACGAAGCCAAATCAATGGTCCCAAGCTGAGTTCTCGCTTCCGGATGAATGAGTTCTGTATAAGTCATATTATTGAAAGAATCGAACATTTGAAAAAATGACTCCCGATCAAAATCATGACCACCAGTAATAATCAGAATTTTAGATTTTCTTGCTGATGCACTGATGCTTACAAATAGTAAAATGATAAACAATGTTAGGGTAGTTTGAATTTTCATGATTTTTTCAGGTATGGTATTAATCCGGTAATTAAAGTAAATGATTTAATTCCTAATTTGTAGTCAATTCCGGCATCAAGGCTACACTAATATAATTTTTAAAGTCAAATGTGCGTAAAGCTGCAGATTTTAAAGACTTTGTGGTTAATGCTTCCACTGCAACATCAAATTCATTAAAGGTTTTAAAATCACCCTCTTTATTCAGGTAATAGGTTTTGAGTACACCTTCCCAGTAGCTATTTTCACGTAAATTTGTTTCATGCTCACGTTTAATTTTTTCGCGGGCTTTATCGACCTCATCTTGAGTAGGTCCTTTCTCGATAAGATCGCGAATTGCAGAAAAGACCGATTCTTTCAATTCATTAAGCTTTTCGGGAGAGGTTCCATAATAAATAGTCATTTCATAATCGGTAACAGGCCATTTATTGTATCCTGGCTGCGCTCCAATATAATAAACACTTGATTTATCTTCACGAATACTTTCTAATAGTCTTGTAGTAAGTATTTTACTTAGCGCATCAAGTTCGATGATATCTTTGGTGGAATACTCAAGCTTTCCATGAAACAGTATATATTGGATGGATTTGGATTCTTTTCCTTTATGTACAATCTTCTCAATTACTCCAGTTGGTTTACGAATACCAAGATCGACCCAATGCTCCGTTTTTTTGGCTTGAGGTAGCGAAGCCAGGTATTTTTCGATCAATGGTTTGATTGTAACAGTATCAATTTTCCCAACAAAGAAATAAGTAAATGCACCAGGATTGGCAAAGCGTTCTTTACCAATTTGTTCAATTCTTGCGAAATTTGCTTCGTCAAGCATTTCCTTTGAAATGGGTTTCATGCGTGGGTGATAATTTGAAGTAACAACACTGAATGTGTCGGCAAATGCACTCTCGGGTGAGACATCCTTATTGTCCAATTCGCTTCTAGTACGTGTAATGAATGATGAGAAAGCAGTTTCGTCGAAACGGGGCTGCGTAAAATATAGATTGATCAGCTGAAATAGTGTCTCCACGTCCGAAACATTTGAAGATCCGTCTAAACCTTGAGTAAGCATTTTAATAGTCGGCGTTACAGAGACTTCTTTTGCCGCAAGCATTTTTTGGAGCGTAGTCAGCTTAAAATCAGCAATCCCACTCATATCCATTATTGTTGCGGCAACCGATGCCGAAATATTGTCAGTTTGCGGATAAAGTGATTCTCCGCCCCATGAGAAGCCGGTGAAAAGTATTTCATCATCTTTAAAATCAGTCAGTTTTAAAACTACTTTCGATCCATTGGAGAGTGTCCATTCAAAAGAATCAACTTCCGGAATTTTCTTTTCACTGGTCACTTTTCCAGCAACCGGTATCGTTTTCATCAATGGCTCATTTGATGTTTCATCGGAATAGGCCAAAATATTTCCTTGCTTAACTTCGGCCAACACATTCTTGATTTCTGCTTCTGAAGGAGCAGATACACCCGTTACTTCAGGAGCTGTAACTACAACAACGCGATTCTCATCTGTAATCCACTTCCTGGCAAGCTCGTTAACTTCCTCTAATGTAATGGCGGGTAGGAAGGCTTTATAATAGGCGAATTCCAATTCTATTCCGGGAACTGGTTCTTTTCGCAACAAAAAATTGCGGCTATATTCCTCGGCGATGCTCATTGATTCTCTTTTATCACGCTCGTTATAAGCTGATTCCATCGACTTAAGCATTGCCTCTTTATTTCGGTCAAGTTCAGTTTGTGTGAAACCAAACTTTCGGATCCGTTCATTCTCAATTAATACAGCATTTAAACCTGCAGAAATTTTTCCGGGATGAGCGATGGCCGTAGAAGTATAAACATCTGAAGGACCTATTAAACCACCATAACCTGATTGTCCCATCACAAACGGTGGGTTTTCTTTTTGAGTCAATTCCGCAAGCCGTAAATTAATCATTTGATTATAAAGGTTGTATACAATCGAGGTTCGGTAACCTTTCACGGTCGGGTCGATCTCCATTGGATGTTTGATATAAAGAGAAGCAGCTGAATAGGTGGCTTCTTTATCGGTTACGATTTTCACGAGTGTTTCTGCATTACCTGGGACCGGAAACCTATTTTTCTTCCTTGCGTTTAATTTCGCAGGAATGGCTGAAAACTTCTCTTCGATCATTTTAACCATTTTAGGCTGATCAAAATCGCCTACAACAATTAGAGCCTGCAAATCAGGACGATACCAGTCGTTTCTGAAGCGTTTTAAAACTTCAGGCTTACATTTATCGATGATCTCCATTTCTCCAATAGGTAAACGTGTTGCATATTTCGAATTTTTAAGGAATACCGGTAACCACTGATTCATCATTCGTTGTTGTGCACCCTGACCTCCGCGCCATTCCTCATGAATAACACCACGTTCTTTATTAATTTCATCATCAGAATCAGTAACTTGTGAAGCCCAATCGTAAAGAACCTGAAGACCTTTCTGAACGTACTCTTCTTTATCGAGCGGAACTTTTACCATGTAAACGGTTTCATCGAAACTCGTGTATGCATTAATCTCAGGGCCAAATTCCATCCCGATGGACTCAAAATACTGTACGAGTTCATTTTTAGGGAAATTTTTGGTTCCGTTAAAGCTCATGTGCTCGCAAAAGTGAGCAATTCCGCGTTGATCAGCGTCTTCGAGAACAGAACCGGCTGATACAACAAGCATCATTTCTGCCCTGTTTTTAGGTGTCGAATTTGCTTTAACGTAATAGGTCAACCCATTTTTAAGAACACCTTTGCTGGTTGTCGGATCAAACGGGATTGGATCGGACAGCCGGAAAGGCTGTGCAAAAAGATGAACGACCGTCAAAATTAAGAGCTGGGTTAGCAATATCTTTCTCATATTCTTCGGCTATAAATGCTTGTTCACAGCATGGCTAAATCCATCTTCGTCGTGGGCCAGGCTTATCGGGTATTTGATTTTTAGTTCTTCCGGAGCATTTTCTACAACATACGAATGATGAGTAAAATCGAGCATCTCAAGATCATTGAAATCATTTCCAATGCCCATTGTATTTTCCCGGGCAATACCGGTAATCCGGCAAATCTCCTCAATTCCATGTGCTTTTGAAACGCCATTGGGAAATATCTCCATCCAGGTGTAATCCGGATTAAGAGGAGAGGTGGTTCGGATAACACTTAACGTTGGAAAAGTTCGTAGTATCTTCTCTTTAAAAAGCTCAAATTGATTGCTTTCGCGCTGAAAAAACATCAGGAGCTGTGATGATATAAAAGGCTTTCCCGCTTCTATTTTATCAGCGGTGCCAAATTTCTTGTGATGCCCGACATACCGTGTCAGTTCAGGACATTCGTAGCTTTCCCACCATGCGAAATTATGGTTGTCGGGCAATTCACGCGAAACTTTGAAATTTTGATTTTCACGGATCAAAAAATCAATGATCTCACCGGTTGTCGAAGCGGGAATAGAAACAGCGCGGATTAACTGTTGAGATTTCCAATCCATTATTCCGGCGCCGGAAGAAACAATCACAAAATCAAACGGGGAATTTTCGTTTAAAACCTGTCTGACTTTATACAGATTCCGTCCTGTTGCTGCAACTCTGCAGACACCTAAATTTCCCAATCTTTCAAGCGTCTCCTTATCTGTGATGCTTATCGACTGATCTGACTGTAAAAGGGTGCCGTCAAGATCGGTGACAACCATTTTTACTTCTGGCATAAATATCTGATTTGTATTAATTTAAATATATAAACTCCAATTTTGAATTGCGAAAATTCCATCTAATTTGAAGGATACTAAAATAGTGCTTTGTAGTGGTTGTAGTGTGCTAACCGGGATAATTTATTCGAATATAATTTAATTGTAAATTTTAAAATAGAAGTATCCTTAAGAATATCAAAATACCCTTCTAATTTCAAATCATCCCAGAAATACGAATTTAGAGATGTTGTATTTTTTATTCTGCAGAACGATATCCCAATTAAGCTGGACGTATTGACTAAAATGGATTGGAAGCAGGTCTGAGTAGAGACTTGGTGCAAAATAGAATTCATTTTTAGACATGTTTGCCTTTAGTTTAGCAGACCAAGGCAGTATAATTGAACAAATTGCTGTATTGCATTCACATATACAAGTAGATACGTCTTATACATATTACTTAAATACCATATTTTTCATCGTCGGTTTTTGTAAAAAAAGTTTTATAATTTAGCCGACTGAATATTCAGTAGTGAAAAATTTCTATACTGAGATTCTATGTGTGCCAACTTAGTGTTCAGAAATAAAACTTATTTTATACCAAACGATTATGAATAACAGACTTCAGGAACTCACTGATAAAATTTATCAGGAAGGAATATCAAAAGGGCAGGAGGAGGCTGATTTGATAATATCCAAAGCAAATGCTGAAGCTACTAAAATATTGGCTGATGCCGAACTCGAAGTTGATCGGATTTTGATGGTCGCAAACAAGAAAGCAACTGATCTTAAGGAGAATACAAATTCAGAGATTAAGCTTGCCGCCAGGCAAGCTATTGAAGCGTTAAAACAGGAAGTTGTTAATTTGATAAACGGATCCATTACATCAGAAGATATTAAAGCCGGAATTTGTGATATCAAATTTATTCAAAAGGCAATCGAAATGATGGTTATAAATTGGGCCACAAATTTCGGAGCTGAGCTTGATATGAAAATCCTCGTGCCTGAAAAAGATGAAAGAATTCTTAATGATTACTTTAATTCTGTAGCTAAAGGACTTTTAGACAAAGGTTTTTCTATTGATTCGGTTAATGGGCTTAAGACGGGCTTTCAGGTAACGCCAAATAAAGGAGGATATAAAATCAGTTTCACGGATCAGGATTTTATTGCCTTTTTTCAGGAATATCTTCGACCTAAGGTGGTTGAGCTTATATTTGACAAGAAATAATTTAAACATTTTCGCGTGAGTAAGTATTATTGTCTTATCGCAGGCTTACCCGAAATTCGGGCGGAAGAATATAAACTACTTTATAATCTTGAGGAGTTTAAAGAGATTCTGAAAGGTGACCTGGACCAGAAGGATTTGGCCCTTGTAATGCTTTTTTACAGGAAGTTTGACAATATTAACCTGCTTAAATTTCTTATTAATTCTGATGTACAGTTCGATCCCCGGGGAAGTATTACCCCTGATATGTTTGCGGAACTTACAAAACAGTTGAAGGAGCAGGAAATTTTTAAAGATGAACGATTCCCTGATTATTTCAGAGAATTTATCCCTGCTTTTCTGAACGATAAACCCATTTTTCCTGGTCTTAGTTGGGAGGACCAACTGACAACGCTCTATTTCAATGCTTCCATAAAATACCCGAATCGGTTTATCGCCCAATGGTTTGAGTTTAACCTTGCCATTACCAATATTTTCACTGCAATAAATAGTCGAAATTTCTCCATCGATTTATCTGATACCATTGTAGGAACTGGCGAATTGACCGAGACTATCCGAACAAGTAATGCAAAAGATTTTGGAATTGCACCTATATTTTCCTACCTCGACGAAGTAATGCGAATAGCAGATGAGGCCAACCTTTTGGAACGGGAGAAAAAAACCGATCTCTTAAAATGGTCATGGATAGCGGAAAATTCTTTTCATCATTACTTTAGTATTGAAAATATATTTGCCTATTTGCTGCAAACCGAGATTCTTGAACGATGGATTAACCTTAATCATGAAGTAGGAAGTAAGGTATTTAAAGATTTTATCGATCAGTTACAGGGATCTTTCCAATTTCCCGAAGAGTATAAACTAAATAAGTAATCCAAGCATATGTCAACGAATGGCAAAGTTAAAGGAATAATAGCTAACCTGGTAATAGTCGAAGCCGATGGTCCGGTTTCCCAGAATGAGATCTGCTATCTGGAGACAAAGGGTACCAAATTGATGGCCGAAATTATAAAGGTGATTGGTGCGAACGCATACGTCCAGGTTTTTGAAAGTACACGAGGGCTTAGAATCGGAGATGAGGTTAGTTTTTCAGGTCACATGCTTGAGGTCATTTTAGGTCCCGGTATTTTGTCGCGAAACTACGATGGATTACAAAACGATTTGGATAAAATGGAGGGCGTTTTCCTGAAAAGAGGTGATTATACGTATCCGCTTGACGTCGATCGGCTTTGGGCTTTTACCCCATTAGCGGTTCCAGGAGATGAAGTTATTGCAGGTTCCTGGCTTGCCGAAGTTCCGGAAAATGGTCAGCCTCATAAAATTATGGTTCCGTTTATTTTTGAAGGGAAATTTATTCTAAAATCAATAAAGACTGCCGGCCAATATAATATCAATGAACAAATCGCCGTTTTGATTGACGAGGATGGATCAGAGCATTCGTTAACGATGATTCAGAAATGGCCAGTAAAAAAGGCCATTAAAGCATATCGTGAAAAGCCACGTCCATTTAAATTGCTTGAAACAGGTGTTCGTACGATCGATACCATCAATCCCATTGTCGAAGGAGGCACAGGTTTTATCCCGGGACCTTTTGGAACTGGAAAGACTGTTTTGCAGCACGCGATCTCAAAACAGGCAGAGGCCGATATTGTGGTAATTGCCGCCTGCGGCGAGCGTGCAAACGAAGTTGTAGAGATATTTACCGAATTTCCGGAACTCGAGGATCCACATACAGGCCGTAAACTGATGGAACGTACTGTGATAATAGCTAACACCTCCAATATGCCGGTTGCATCGCGGGAGGCTTCGGTTTACACGGCAATGACAATTTCTGAATACTATCGTTCTATGGGATTGAAGGTTCTGATGATGGCCGATTCTACATCGCGTTGGGCACAGGCTTTGCGCGAAATGTCGAATCGTCTTGAAGAACTTCCCGGTCAGGATGCATTCCCAATGGACCTTTCCGCAATTATTGCGAACTTCTATTCAAGGGCTGGATTTGTTTTTCTGAACAATGGTAAAACCGGTTCTGTCACTTTTATTGGTACTGTTTCGCCGGCAGGTGGTAACCTGAAAGAGCCTGTAACCGAATCGACGAAGAAAGCGGCTCGTTGCTTCTATGCGCTTCAACAGAGTCGTGCCGACAGCAAACGCTATCCGGCTATAAACCCTATTGATTCCTATTCCAAATACCTGGAATATCCTGAATTTGAGGAATATATCGAAAAGCGCATTGGATCCAAATGGATTCCGATGGTCAATGAAGCCAAAACGATTCTTCAACGAGGGATGGAAGTGAGTGAACAAATTGATATTCTTGGAGATGATGGCGTTCCTATCGATTATCACCTCAAATTATGGAAATCGGAGATTATTGATTTTGTAATCCTTCAGCAGGATGCTTTCGATAAGATTGATATGCTTACACCGCTCGAAAGACAACAATACATGCTTGGGAAGGTGATGGAAATTTGTAATCGTGATTTCACATTTGATAACTTTGCAGAGGTATCTGGTTATTTTAAACGGATTATCAATACTTTACGACAAATGAATTATTCTGATTACGAATCAGAGAAATTTATTGGATATGAAAATGAGTTAAAGGATATTATAAAAGAGAGGGAAGTGGCATAATGGCAACAAAAGCTTTTCAGAAGATATACACCCAGATTACCCAGATCACCAAGGCAACCTGTTCACTAAAAGCAACAGGAATTGGTAACGAGGAACTTGCCGAGGTAAATGGACGATTGGCCCAGGTTGTTAAGATTATTGGCGATGAAGTAACCCTTCAGATCTTTGGCGGAACCGAAGGAATCCCAACCAATGCCGAAGTGACTTTTCTTGGAAAATCACCAACATTAAAGGTAAGTGAGCAATTGGCCGGCCGTTTTTTTAATGCATATGGCGATCCGATTGATGGCGGCCCGCCAATCGAAGGTGAAGAACGTGAAATTGGCGGACCTTCGGTGAATCCCGTTCGCCGGAAGCAACCTTCGGAATTGATAGCAACCGGAATTGCAGGGATTGACCTGAATAATACACTTGTCTCCGGACAAAAAATTCCTTTTTTCGCCGATCCCGATCAGCCTTTCAATCAGGTAATGGCCATGGTGGCACTTCGGGCAAAAGCAGACAAGATTATTCTTGGTGGTATGGGACTTACCAATGATGACTATCTTTTCTATCGCAATGTATTTGATAATGCAGGGGCGTTAGACCGCATCATTTCATTCGTCAATACGACTGAAAATCCGCCGGTTGAAAGGCTTTTAGTTCCGGATATGGCGCTTACCGCTGCTGAATATTTTGCAGTCGATAAAAACCAGAGTGTATTGGTGCTGCTAACCGATATGACTCTTTTTGCTGATGCATTGTCGATTGTTTCGAACCGTATGGATCAGATACCTTCAAAAGATTCAATGCCCGGGTCGCTCTATTCCGATTTGGCAAAGATTTATGAAAAGGCAGTTCAATTTCCTTCAGGCGGATCAATAACGATTATTGCGGTAACTACACTTTCAGGTGGTGATATAACCCACTCAATTCCTGATAATACGGGTTATATTACAGAAGGACAGTTGTTTTTACGTCGCGATACCGACATTAGTAAAGTTATTGTCGATCCGTTCCGGTCCTTATCGCGCCTTAAACAGTTGGTAATTGGTGTGAAAACCCGCGAAGATCATCCGCAGGTAATGAATGCCCTTATCCGCCTGTTTGCAGATGCTGCCAATGCAAAAACCAAGATGGAAAATGGTTTCGATCTTTCGGAATACGATCAACGAACATTGACCTTTGCGAAAGATTATTCCCGAAATCTTCTGGCTATCGATGTGAATATCAGTATTGACGAAATGCTCGACCTTGGTTGGGAGCTGTTAGCCAAAAATTTCAAGAAAGAGGAAGTGGGCATCCGGCAGGTATTGGTTGATAAATACTGGCCGATTTCAAATTAAGTTAATTGGTTGGTAATTAGAAATCTGGTTATATTTAGCCATTATGACGATAAAATTTCAATACAATAAAACCTCTCTTCAGGGCCTTGAAAAGCAGTTTAAAATGAGGGTTCGGGCTTTGCCGACCATCAAAAACAAAGAATCTGCGCTTCGTATAGAAGTAAAAAAGGCCAAAGACGAGGTTACCAGATTGGATTTAATTCTTCAGAGAAAATTGGAAGATTACAATTCGATGGCATCTTTATGGGGCGAATTCGACACATCGCTGATTAAAGTTAAAGATGTAAAGTTGGCTATGAAGAAAATTGCGGGAGTTAAAACACCTGTATTTGAAGGCGTTGAATTTGAAATTTCAAATTTCAGTATCTTTAGTAAGCCAAAATGGTTCCTCGATGGAATGACACTTGTGAAGGAATTGGCTTCAGTAGGTATTGAACGTGAGTTTTTTTTCCAAAAAGTGATACTGTTGGATTATGCCCGCAAAAAGACGACTCAAAAGGTCAACCTTTTCGAAAAGGTGCAGATTCCGGGCTATGATGATGCCATTCGTAAGATAAAGCGGTTTTTGGAAGATGAGGAAAACCTTTCTAAATCAGCTCAGAAAATTGTAAAATCACGACAACAAATAGGGAAGGAGGCTGAAGAATGATCGTAAAGATGAAGAAATACGCTTTTCTCGTTTATCACAAAGATTACGAACGTTTTCTTGAATCTTTGCAGGAAAGGGGCGTATTGCATGTGAAAGACAGAGGCCCCATAGATGTTGAAAGTGATCCGCAGCGTGATAAGCTGTTGTTATTGAATCACATTCAAGAGGCGATAAAATATCTTGAGAAAAAAATTGACAAGAGGATCAATGCAGAATTTGCTCCGGTTTATTCGGGATCAGAACTTTTGAAAGAATATGACGGCTTGAGACATGACGATGAACAGCTGACTCAATCCATTTCAATCGTCGAGAAAGAATCTGCCATTTTGGAACCGTGGGGAAGTATTGACTGGACTAAAATAGAGCATTTGAGTGAAAATGGCTGGATTATTTCTTTCTATTCAACATCAGCCAGAAATTGGAATTCAGAATGGGAGACAAAATTTAATGCTTTTCACGTGGCCCAAAAGGGTGCCAATGTTTTGTTTGTGACGATTATGGAAAAAGGTGACAATTTCGAAATTGAAGCTGACAAAATTAAGTTACCCCGTAAAGTATTTACCGAGGTTAGTGAAGAAATAGAAGGGTTACAACAGGAGAAAAATCAGATTATTAATGAATTGCGAAGTTTCGCAGCATCAAACCTATTTTCCTTGATCCTTTATAAAAATCAGGTACAACAGGAATTTGATTTTGCTAAAGTAGTCTTAAACACAAGTAAAGCTGCTGAAGGAAAGATTTCGCTTCTGGAGGGTTTTTTGCCTGTTGATAAGGAGACTGCGTTTCAGGAATTTCTGAATGGCGAAGGTGTCTTTTACGAGGCAAGTAAACCTGAATTGACTGACAAAGTACCGGTTTTATTGAAAAATAACTGGTTTGCCAAACTTTTCGAGCCCATCGGTGCATTATACACCTTACCCAATTATCACGAATTGGATTTAACAGCTTTATATGCTCCGTTTTATTGGCTGTTTTTTGGATTTTGTCTTGGCGATTTGGGGTATGGATTAATCCTTTCGATCGGTGGATTCATAATGTCAGGAAGGGTTAAACCTTCAATGAAGGGTGCGATGAAATTGATAAGCTTTTTAGGATTATCAACTATTTTATTTGGAATTTTGTCGGGTACTTGTTTTGGAATGAATCTTTATGAGATGCGTCTTGGCTTTTATGCCAATCTGGATGATCTGTTGAAATCAAAAGAGACATCAGTGAATAAATTACTGTTCAACCTTTCCCTTGTACTTGGAGCCATTCAGATAATCTATGGCATGTTTGTGAAAATGGCCAATGAAATCTATCAAAACGGTTGGCGGAGTGCGCTAAGCACAATTGGCTGGATCGTTATCATTTTTGGATTTGCGATTAACTACGGAATGAAAAAATATGGTGTTGATCCTTTGACGATCAGCATTGTTTTTTCCACAATCATGGTGATCGGTTTTCTTGGTGCATTTGTATTCAATAATCCGAACCGGAATATTTTTGCCAATATGGTCTTCGGACTTTGGGATACTTACAATATGGCTACCGGGTTGATGGGCGATTTACTTTCATATATCCGTCTTTTCGCTCTGGCCATTTCAACCGGGGTTTTAGGTTATGTATTTAATAGCCTTGCCATTTCGATGGCTCCCGATATTCCTGTTGTGAAATATATCGTAATCGTGCTTATTTTGGCTGTTGGTCATACTATTAATATATTGATGGGAATTTTGGGGTCATTTGTGCATCCCATGCGACTCACATTTGTCGAATTTTATAAAAATGCCGGATTTGCAGGCGGAGGTAAAAAATATGCTCCGTTTAAACGAAGAATTGAATAGAAATCAGATTATAAACTAGTAAATAAATTAACAGATGGAACCTATTACATTGGCTTACATTGGAATTGGATTAATGATCGGACTTGCAGGCATCGGGAGTTCGTTTGGGACCACAATCGGGGGAAATGCCACAATTGGCGCGATGAAAAAAAATCCAGACGCTTTTGGTAGTTATATGGTCTTGTCAGGATTACCAGGAACTCAGGGATTGTATGGATTTGCGGGATATTTTATTTTTGCTTCGGGTACAGTGCTTACAGCGAGCATCACATGGACACAAGCCTCTGCTGTTTTTGGGGGAAGTCTGGCTTGTGGTCTTGTTTGTCTTTTCTCTGCTATTCGCCAGGGGCAAATCGGAGCATCAGGTATTGCAGCAATTGGTGCCGGTTATGAAGTTTTTGGAAATACATTGATTCTAGCAGCTTTCCCGGAATTGTATGCAATTATCTCTTTGGCGGCTGTATTCCTAATCAACTCTGCTATTCAGTAAATTAGAATTGTTGATAACGGAAAAATCCATAAAACCGGGTTTTTCTGTTTTCAAATGTTGAGATTTTTAACAAAATTTAAGGTCTGTTTTGTCGGCTTAACTAAATTCATATGCATATTTGTAAGGTAAGAGTAAAGCACTTTTTTTCATAGATTTTGGTTAGGTTAACTATAGGCATCCTCAAAAGGGATGCCTTTGTAGTTGTTTTAATTCCTTTTATAAACCAAGTAACTGTTCTTCGGGGCTTTTACCATCGAAAAGAAGTTTTGCCGGATCTTCAATTAATTCCTTTAGATTTACCAGAAATCCAACTGAATCTTTGCCATCAATAATCCTGTGATCATAGGAGAGTGCAACATACATCATCGGCCTGATTTCAACTTTGCCATTTACGGCTATGGGACGATCTTTAATAGAATGCATTCCCAGAATTGCACTTTGGGGTGGATTAAGAATAGGGGTCGACATCAGCGAACCGAATACACCGCCATTGGTGATTGTAAATGTGCCGCCGGTCATCTCCTGAATGGTAAGTTTTTTATCTCTTGCTTTCTCTGCCAATTCTTTAATTTCCCGCTCTATACCCTCTATGTTTTTGGTCTCAGCATTACGAATAATCGGAACCATCAAACCCTTGGGCGTTTGAACAGCAATTCCTATGTCATGATAACGTGGCGTAACAATGCTGTCACCATCGATCATCGAATTGATAGAGGGATGTTTAGACAGTGCGACACTAACAGCTTTAGTGAAAAACGACATAAAGCCGAGCTTGATTTTATATTTATCGACAAACGGCTGTTGATAGGCTTTTCTTAGTTCCATCACCTGGCTCATGTCGATCTCATTGAATGTTGTGAGCATTGCAGTCTCATTCTTGACTGCAACAAGCCTTTGACTTAGTTTTCGTCGTAAAGGCGACATGGCCACACGGTCTTCATCGCGGGTTTTTTCAACAGCCGGTTTTGAGGATTCATTCTTTTGCAAAGTTAAAACCAACTCCACGTCTTTACGACTAATTCTTCGAAGACCATTCAGAAGATCGTCAATGCTTAACCCTTCTTCCTCCATAACCGCTTTTGCAGCTGGTGTCAATTTAATCTGATGATTTTCTTCCTCGGGCAAACTTAATTTAATTTCAGATGGATTAGAATCGGGAACAGGAGGAGAGGATACTTTTACAACTTCAGGTTTTTGAACCGAAAGTTTGCTTAACAGTATAGAATCGCTCTCTGTGGGCTTAACCGTTTCATCTGAATCCAATGTACAGACAACTGTTCCAACAGCAACACGTTCTCCCTCCTTCAATAAGATATTGAGTTTTCCGGCGGCTGAAGCAGTCAAAGACAACGTTGCCTTATCGGATTCAATTTCAGCAATTTCCTGATCTTTTTTTACAATTGAGCCATTTTCAACAAGCCATTTCCCAATTTCAACTTCAGTAATCGACTCTCCGGGAGATGGTATTTTGATTTCAAAAATCATGTCAGATAATTTAATTGCATAAAACTAGTTAAAAACAGCATTCAGAATTCGCTCAAGACTTTTTTTATGTTTTTCTAAAAGTCCAGTTGCAGGACTTGCACTTTCAGCCCGGCTTATAAGCTCCATTTGAAGTTCAGGATATTTTCGCGAAATATAGGGCCATGCTCCCATATTAGAAGGTTCATCCTGAACCCAGAGTATCCGCTTAGCATGAGGATTTTCATATTTTATCATTCTAACCTCTTCGGACGGAAAAGGGAATAATTGTTCAATTCGGATAATTGCAAAATTTGATCGGTCTAATTTCTCTCGTCGTTCAAAAAGCTCATAATAGATTTTGCCTGATGTGAAAATGAGTACTTCAGCTTTTCCTGTAGGAACTTTTTCATCACTGATTACTTCCATGAATTTATGTGAGGTAAGATGCTTAATTGGCGATATTACCATTGGATGTCTTAGAAGACTTTTGGGAGTAAAAACTACCGTAGGAATCCTGATATCCCATAAAACTTGTCGCCGTAACAGATGAAAAAGATTTGCTGGTGTAGTTGGCATCATTACCTGCATATTGTAATTTGCACAAAGCGATAACATTCGTTCCACACGTCCGCTTGAGTGTTCCGGACCTTGTCCTTCATAACCGTGCGGCAGGAACAATACAAGACCGTTCATTAAACCCCATTTTTCGCCGGCTGAACTTAAGTATTGATCTATAATAACTTGTGCAACATTACTAAAATCTCCGAACTGAGCTTCCCAAATAGTTAATCCCTTAGGATAAGATAAGGAATATCCATATTCGAATCCCATCACACCATATTCGTTGAGTGGAGAATTAAGCACTGTGAATGTTGCCTGATCTTCAGCGATATTTTTTAACGGGAAGTACTTTTCATCCCCCTCTTCCGTGATGATAGCTGCATGTCTGTGCGAGAAAGTACCGCGCTGACTATCTTGTCCACTTAACCGAACCGGAATTCCTTCTGAGAGAAGAGTCCCAAAGGCAAGCTGTTCGGCCAGCGCCCAATCAACCTTGTCATCTGCAATTAATTGCCGGCGATCGTCCAATACTTTAACAATCTTACCAAAGAATTTTTTATCAGTTGGTAATGTATTTATTTTTACTGCCAGCTCCTTTAGTTTTATTTCGGAAACAGCTGTCGGTGTAGTATTTATCTCAGTCGGTTCAGGAAAGCGATATGATTTGTATTCTTCTACCAAAAAACTTTTAATTTTTACCTTTTGAATGCTTTTGCTGATTTCAAATTTTTCTTCAAGATGCTGATCAAAAGCAGCGATTTCGAATTGAACCTCCTCAGGAGTCACTACTCCAGCTTCAATCAATTTAGCTGCATAGACATCCCGAGGATTAGGATGAGCAGCAATTGCTTTATAGAGTATAGGTTGAGTGAAACGAGGTTCATCTCCTTCGTTATGCCCATATTTACGATACGATAAGATATCAATAAAAATATCGGCATGGAAATGCTGCCTGAATTCAAGCGCTAACTTAACTGTAAAGATAATAGCTTCTACATCATCCCCATTAACATGGAATACAGGTGAGCGTGTGATTTTTGCAACATCAGTGCAATAGGTACTTGATCGTGCTTCGAGGTAATCGGTGGTAAATCCTATCTGATTATTAACGACGATATGAATAGTTCCTCCTGTTTTATAACCTGGAAGTTGCGACATTTGAACAACCTCATAAACAACGCCCTGTCCTGCAATTGCTGCATCTCCATGAATCACTATAGGGGCTATTTTATTAAAGTCTCCATCGTGGGAATAATCGATTTTTGCACGTACCATACCTTCAACAAGTGGTGCAACAGTTTCGAGGTGTGATGGATTCGGAAGAAGACTCAATTTAATTTTTGAACCATTTTTTGCAATGATTTCCTGATCGAATCCTAAATGATATTTTACATCACCTAAAACGATACCTTCCTCATATTCAGTAGCATAAAATTCTTTAAAAATATTCTCGTATGGTTTTTTTAAGATATTCGCCAGAACATTTAATCTTCCACGGTGTGAGATCCCAATTACGTACTCTTCGAGTCCGAGCTCAACGCCATGTTCAATGATCGCATTTAAAGCAGGTATCAGTCCTTCTGTTCCTTCGAGTGAAAACCTTTTGGCGCCTACAAATTTTTTATGAATAAAACTTTCAAAGCCAGCAGCTTCTTTAAGATGACTGAATATTTCCTTTTGGTATTCATGTTGAAGGTCTTCCGTATTTTGTGAACGCTCCATACGCACCTTAAGCCAATCAATGAGTTCAGGGTTACGCATGTAAAGATACTCTACACCAATTGATTCACAATAAGTTTGTTCTAGATGTGCAATAATCAGATTCAAAGTTGCTGGCCCGATTCCAATCTCTTTTCCAGCTTCAAAAACGATATTAAGATCACTCTCTTCAAGTCCAAAGTTGCGGTATTCAAGTGTCGGGGAGTACTGTCGGCGACGCCTCACAGGATTGGTTCGGGTAAAAAGATGCCCACGTTGACGATATCCATTTATCAAATTAAGGATGTTAAATTCCTTTTGCAAATGAATTTTATCGACCAATTCCATTGATTTGGTATCGTAAGACTTGCGCGCCAGTTCGAACCCTTCGAAAAAATTACGCCAACTCTCATCAATCTCCTGAGGGTTATGAAGATAATTTTTGTATAAGTCTTCTATCGCACCAATTTCATGATTTCCGACCAGAGAGAACCTGTCCATGTTTAAAATTTAGTTTCAAATATTACAAATAAGCAATAGAATAAGTTCAATAAAACCGTTAATGAATTGCCTTTTTCGTTATTTAAAAAAGAGCCTTATTGAATATTGAATTTTTTTTTCAAAAATCAATATTGTTTCTAACAGAAGATACTCAGAAGTGCCTGATTGTTTTACGGTTTAACCAGAATAATCTTCTTTGAAATGTCAATGATTCACGAAAATTAGATTGTTTCCGACTTCCCCATTTATTTTCGAAGAATTTCAACAACTTATTCTTTTTCGAATCAATGATTATTTATGATTTAACCTAACCTATTACACGTTTTAACGTATACCAGCAATATACAATAATTTTAAATGGCTTTGACTACCTATTTTTGATATAGAGAGTAAATGTAATTTTTCACTTTTGGGAGTCATTTGAATAGGTAAAAAAGACATATAGATTGAATTACAAGTGATTATAAAAAATTTATGACTAAGTAAAACCTTTTTTGGTCCATTTAGTTTTGATTTTCAACATTTTAAAACACTACTCTTGGGAGTGATCAATCTATGTTAATCAAATTTAGAAACAGAAATGTAATTCTGCTTTCCAGTCTTATATTTTTGATGATGTTTACAAATTCTATTTTTGCCCAAACGGATACTGTTTTTTGGTTTGCGGCACCTGAAGTTTCTACGTCTCACGAAGATAGACCTATCAATTTACGCTTGTCATCGGGTGATCAGCTATGCAATGTTACTATTTCCCAACCAGCTAACCCAAATTTTATTCCCATTTCTGTGCAGATACAACCCTACAGCACTTAATCGGTTAATTTGATATTGAAAGGATTGAAAATAAAACTGCAAATAAGATACTAAATTACGGTCTATTGATAAAGGCAACAACCGAAATAACTGTATATTAAGAAGTTGTAATTTTATATAATCCCGAAATTTTTGCATTAAAAGGACAAAATGCATTGGGAACTGAGTTTTATACCCCGTTTCAAAATTTCACAAAAAATGGGGTCGGTTATTCTTCATTTGATATTGTCGCAACTGAAGACAATACTATAGTAACAATAACACCATCAAATAATATTGTTGGGTATCCCGCAAACACAACATTTACAATAAATTTGAATAAAGGGCAGACCTATTCTGCCACAGCCAGGAGTCAACTGGCTAATTTGCATTTAGGCGGATCGCATATTACATCGAATAAACCAATTGCCGTTACAATAAAAGATGATAGTATTTCTGGTGCAAGGTGGGGTGGATGCATTGACTTAGCCGGAGATCAGATTGTTCCTGTAAATAAGATCGGAACAGAATATATTGTGATGAAGGGATTTTTGAATTTCAATATCGAGAAAGTATTTATTTTGGCAGTCAATGACAATACTGAGCTATTTATTGATGGCAGCCTAACTCCAAGCGCTACGATTAATCTAAAAGATACCTACTCATGCGATATTACTCAGAATGTTACCTATTTTAAGACTTCAAAACCCGTTTATTTTTTGCACATGTCACGATTTGGTTGTGAATTAGGTGTTACTCTTTTACCTTCTATTAAATGCAGCGGTTCCGGGCAAATCAGTTTTGTCCGATCAACAGATGAGTTTTTAGGCTTAAATATTATGACAAAAAATGGCAATCAGGGAAATTTTATATTGAATGATAATCACACCATTATAAATGCAGAATCTTTTCTACCTGTACCAGGGACAAATGGTGAATGGGTTGCTGCACAATTAACTTTTAGCACTGCCCAAATTAAATCAGGTGCAGTTAATGTTATTCGAAATACAAGTGGTGTTTTCCATTTAGGTATGATTAACGGGGGTTCAACGTCAGGGTGTAGATATGCCTTCTTTTCTGCATTTACCAAATATTCGCCTAAAATACAGTCCCAAAATTTATGTATAAATGATACAACGAAATTTCAATTATCCGATGCTTCTGTTCTCGATTCAGTCCGTTGGAATTTTAATGATTCAGCAAGCGGTCAAAATACTTCCTCTTCACACTGTCCAACGCACTTATTCAGCAAGTTAGGTACCTATAATGTGAGTGCAATTTACTTTTATGAATGTGGTACGGATACGGTTTTTCAACAGATCAAAATTAATCCTTTGCCAATAGTTTATTTAGATGCAGACACTGCAACTTGCAATAATCCTGTTGTTTTAAATGCATGAAACGAAAACGATTCTTATCTTTGGTCAAACAGAGAAACAACATCTTCAATTACTGCGAATTCATCTGGATTATACACTATGATTGTAACCAATAATTTTGGTTGTTCTGCAAGCGATTCCATCAATGTTCATGTTAAACCTTTACCATCCGTTAATTTAGGCAGCGATCTTTCGGTTTGCGCTGATCAACACATTGAATTAAATGCTGGTAATGGTCTGGAGAATTATTTATGGTCGAATGGTGCAAGTACCCAAACAATTTTTCCAACACAAACGGGGCGTTATTCAATTACAGTATCCGATCGTGACCATTGTACAAATAGTGATACAATAAATGTAGTTTTTAACTCATTACCAGTTCCTACAATCAATTCAACTGCTCTTTCTCCGGAAACTAAAGTGAATATTTATTATTCAGAAGCATCTATGTCCAACTATAAATGGATCGTTTCACCGGGGGGAACCATTATTGCAGGAGAAGGAACAGAAGCTATTACGGTTAAATGGTATGCTGCTGGTACTCAAACAGTATCTGTCAACTATATCAATTCCTTTGGTTGTTTAGCAGAAGTTGCAACGGTGAAGAAAGTAATTGTGGATCTGCCAGCAGTAAAGACGATTGAGGCATTTTCTCCCAATGGAGATGGTATTAATGATTTTATGCAATTCAGAAATTTGGATTATTATCCTGGTTCAAAACTGTTTGTATATTCAAAAATGGGAAATGTTGTCTATCAAAGCAATGATTATCAGAATGATTGGGATGGTAGAATTCTTAGTCAAAAATTGCAGAATCAGAATATGATTTCGAGCGGGATTTATTATTATTTACTTAAATTAGGTGTAGTAGATCGTATTATTAAAGGATTTGTTCTTATTTCCTATTAGATGAACACGCCCAACGATTGATATCAGCCAGTAAACTAGCGAATTTTGCTTCTTTATCAGCTATTTCAAAAATAAAAACTTTATATTTAATTTTGAACTTTATGGCAACTAATTAATAATCCAGAAAGATGGTCATTTTACATCTGTCGTTAAAAGTTTGATTTGTATTTAGTTGATCTTAATTATCCGATAATATCAGTCATTCTTAATAATCCTCATCAGTAATTAGATTAATTAATCGGTTATTTTTGTTCTCAAAATTTGTTAATTCTAAAGCTTTTATGAAAGGATTTCTGAAGCAGGTCGCAACTCATTTGTTTGACAAATATCGTGATAACATAAGTCAACTAACCTTGGTTTTTCCAAACAGGCGGGGGGGTGTTTTTTTTACAAATTATCTGAATAGTTTGGTAACTACTCCGTTAATTTCACCCGAAATTATTACGATTAATGAATTGTTCTCAGCACTTTCTCCTCTGCATGTTCCGGATCGTTTAAGCTTGATATTCAGACTTTATAAGGTTTATAGGGAATCAACAATGTCAAATGAACTATTTGATGATTTCTATTTTTGGGGAGAGATGTTGATAAGCGATTTTGACCAGGTTGACAAATATCTTGTAAATGCACACGACTTGTTTACAAATGTTACTGACCTAAAAGAGATTGATGCCCGATTTGACTCTTTGCATGAAGACGAAAGAGAACGCCTTGAAAACTTTTGGAAAACGCTTGCTGATAAAGACAAAACTCCAAATCAACAGGAGTTTATAAGGCTTTGGGAAGATTTGAATGGCGTTTACGAAAAATTGAGAGCCTTATTAATGAGTGAAGGAATGGCGTATGAAGGAATGTTGTACCGCGAGGTTGTTGAACAGGTGATAAAAAATGAAACTTTGCCTTTTGACGGGAAACACTTCGTATTTATTGGATTTAATGCATTGAACAAATGCGAAGAGGTGCTTTTCGATTATTTACAAGATAAGGGGAAAGCTTCTTTTTTTTGGGATTTCGACAATTACTATCTAAAGGATAAGACGCAGGAGGCTGGTTATTTTTTACGAAAAAACTTAATCCGGTTTCCTCATTTGGGGTATATTCCTGAATGTGAATCGCTTGGTTCTTCAACCAAAAATATGAAGATTATTAACATCGCTTCGCAGGTTGGACAGGCTCAAGTTGCCGGAGCAGAACTTTTAACTCAATTTACCGGTGAACTGAACTTTGATGAAACGGCAGTCGTACTCTGCGACGAAGAGTTGCTTTTACCTGTTATCAATTCTCTGCCTGAGAATATTGAAAAAGTGAATGTAACAATGGGTTATCCGCTAAAAATGACACCTGTTTTTAGTTTGATTTCCCAATTGATTGATTTGCAGAAAAATGTCAGAAATTCGGTCGGTGAGGTATCTTTTTATAATAAAGACGTTATAAGGGTTTTAAGTCATCAGTTAGTGGTTGAATTTGAACCGTTGAAAAGCAAAGAACTTATCGACCAGTTCTTAAAAAACAATGCAATTTATTTAACTGATAAAGAGTTGAGTGGAAACGCTCTTTTCCGACAGCTATTTGTTGCCCCACAGAATATTATCGGACTTTCGGATTATTATCTTGGAATTTTAAAAACCATGTTTCTTCATTGGGAAAGGAAAAATGAAGATGTGACAGAAAGAGATTTATTTTCCCCAAAAGAGAATACCCCTGATAAAAATTCAGGTATGTATAGGGAATACCTTTACCAATCATGGCTTGCCGTTAACAGATTAAAGGATATACTCGTTAACGATGGAATCATAGTATTTGAATCGGAAAATTATGTCTCTAAGGAAGCATTTTTCCGCTTTATATTACAATATCTGAGTGGATTGGCCATTCCGTTTGATGGCGAACCGCTCGAAGGTTTGCAGGTTATGGGAATTCTTGAGACGCGAACGCTTGATTTTAAAAACATTATTCTCCTTTCGATGAATGATGGAATTATGCCTAAGATTTCTTCGTCAGGATCATTCATCCCGTATAATCTAAGACGCGTATTTGGATTGCCAACTATTGAGGAGCAGAATGCAATGTATGCTTATTATTTCTATCGATTGCTGCAACGCGCTGAAAATGTAACTTTTGTCTACGATTCAGGTGCCGGTGGTTTATTCACAGGTGAAAAAAGTCGTTACCTGTATCAATTGCAGCTTGAATCACCCTTTGAAATATCGGAGACCAACATGGTATTTGGTGTGGAAAATATAGCAGTTCAGCCCATAAGTATCGCAAAAGATGAAAATGTGATGAGCCGGTTAAATAATTATCTAAACGGGAAGAAGCCATTATCACCAAGCGCGATTGATAAATACCTTACATGTCCCTTGCAGTTCTATTTCAGGTATTCGGCAGGATTAGATGAACCTGAGGAAATATCAGAGGAAGTTGACGCGATGATATTTGGAACCCTCTTTCATGATTCAATGGAAAATATTTACAAGCCATTTATTGATAAAATAATTGATTCTGAAATTATTACCGGAGTAATTAATAATAAAGAGTTTATCAGCAATACAATTACTGAGTCTTTTAGAACTGTATACTTTAAAGGTTTGAATGATAAGGACAAGGTATCGTTAACGGGGCGTAACTGGTTGATTTTTGAAGTGGTAAAGAAATATGTGAATAAATTGTTGGAGGTTGACCTGAATCGGGCACCATTTGAGATAATCGGGCTCGAAAAAAAGGTCGAAACAACAATTTTGATTGATGAATCGAAACAAAGTGTTTTATTAGGCGGAACGATCGATCGTGTTGATCGTAAGGATGGCAGATTATATATTTTTGATTATAAGACTGGTAGGGCAGAGCTTAGCTTCCCGATGTTAATTTCGCTATTCGACAAAGAGAATAAGACAAGGAATAAGGCAGCATTTCAGACGCTTGTGTATTCCTATATTCTGCATAAAAATCAACCAGCCATCACTAACATACATCCTGGAATCTACTCTTTGCGCGGAATCTTCGAAGAGGACTTTGATCCGTCGCTTCGTTCGAAAGAGATTGGAAACCAAGCGGTGGAATTTATTGCGGTTTCAGACCAGTTTGAGACTCATTTCAGGGTTTTGCTCGAAGAAATTTTCAATACCAATATTCCTTTTACTCAAACCACAAATGATGAGCATTGTAAATACTGTTCGTACCGGCAGATTTGCAGAAAGTAACTGTCTGAATTAGGATCTGCAGGATTAAAAGATTTTAGGATTATGGGACAGTGATTAGGCTTTATGATAATAAGCTGCTTCCACAAAAATCCTCAAATCCTAATTCAGACTTCATTGTCCCTCAGCATATCCGGCCTGATTCTTCTGGTCCTTTCGTAAGCCTGTTCCTGTTTCCAATCGTCGATCAGTTTATCATTGCCGGAGAGGAGAACTTCGGGGACACGCCACCCTTTATATTCTGCTGGACGCGTATAAACCGGCGGAGAGAGTAACCCATCCTGGAAAGAGTCAGTAAGCGCCGAAGTTTCGTCCGATAAAACCCCGGGAATCAATCGAACAATGGCATCTGCAACGATGGCTGCTGCTAACTCTCCTCCTGTCAGTACGTAATCTCCAATCGATAACTCCAATGTCACTAAGTGGTCGCGAACCCGCTGATCGATTCCTTTGTAATGTCCGCAAAGAATAATCAGATTTGATTTTAGCGATAACTGATTGGCATCGCGTTGAACAAACTGACGTGCATCGGGTGTGAGAAAGATGACTTCATCATAATCGCGCTGACTTTTTAATTCGGTGATTGCTCGATCAATAGGTTCAATAGACATAACCATCCCTGCACCTTTACTAAATGCGTAATCATCAACCTGTTTGTGTTTATTCGTTGACCAGTCCCTGATATTGTGAATGTAAATTTCGGCTAGTCCTTTGTCTTTGGCTCTTTGCAAAATTGAATGATTAAACGGACTTTCCAGTAATTCAGGAACAACGGTAAGAATATCGATACGCATGATTATTTTTTTGTAAAAGTAATATTCCGGATCGATCTTCGCAATTGACCAAATTTAAAAGGCCAGATCAAATGATTCAAAAATTTCACTTTAGTGTCATTTTGACATGTTTGTTGCATTGTGCATGTCATTGTGGCCGTTATTTACGTGCAAATTCAATAATTTGCGCATTGGTATACCAATTGATTAGAACGACACTGAATAAGAATTAAATTTTAAGTGTTAAACAATTTTAATAATAAAGCTATGAATGTTTTAAGATTTACAAACCCATTGCGTTACCATGCATTATTAGATAGCTCGTTAAATAGTTTATTAAGCGATCTGAAAGATGAAACATGTTATGATATTCCGCAAGCCAATGTGGTTGAAAGCCAGGACAACTTTAGACTTGAGCTTTCGATTCCTGGATTTACAAAGGAGCAAATTGGAATTCAGTTTCAGAATAATCTTCTGATCGTAAAAGGCAGTGTGGATGAAAAACCAAATGAAGAGGACAAATATCTGTCAAGGGAATTCGGATTAAAAAGTTTTATCAGGCGCTTTTCGATTCCTAAAACGGTAGATACCGATCGCATCAGTGCAAGCTTTTCGAATGGAATATTAAAGATTGTCGTTCCTAAAATAGAAGATGTCAAAGAAAAGAATCCTAAAGATATTTTGATCGATTAAGTTTCTATATTTCTAATAAACAATACCTTAAGGGGCACGTGGTAAATAACTGCAGCCCCTTGTTTTATTTGGTTCAAAAATATGTTTTCGAATTTGTTGAGTATTAGCTAGTAAATATCTATTTTCGTGAAAAATAATATTGTACATACATCCTGGCTTAATCGCCGTAACGAAATTGCAGATGGAATCTAACAAATTGACAAAAGACGTATCATCCGAAGAAACCGGTCTTCTCAAAAATGGTGAAAACGTTAACAAAGATGACGCCAAAACTACAGTTGCTATTATAGAAAGCACTGACAATGAAAATGAAACATCGGTAGAAGAGGCAAAATCTTCGCCAATTATTTTATCTGAATCTGAACCTCAACCTGTCCCTGAATTAGTACCAGAAAATGTTCCTGAACTTGAACCTCAAGTTGTTCCGGAATTGGTGCCAGAAATAGCCCCGGAATTAGTTCCAGAAATAGTTCCTGAAATTATTCCGGAAACAAGTCCTGAAATTTTACCTGAACCGAATTTTCAAAATACATTAACTACCGACGAGGTGGTTGTGCAAGAAACAGAAACGCAAGATATTGTTTATGAACAGGTTGTGGAAGATAAAGGAGCGGAGAAAGATATTCAGGAGCCTGCTTCAACGGAAACGACTCCGGTTCCTATGAAAGAGGTTTCCGAATCTGCAGAAACTGCATTAATTGATCAGATTGTTCAGGTTCCGGTAGAATCAGATGATGATGACGATCTTTTCAGCGACAGAGAACCGGATGCGAATGCAATTCCAATCCATGATTATTCTTCATACAGCAAAATACAGTTAATAAATACATTACGGAAAATATTGGCGGAAGGGACGGTGGAAGAAATCAGGCCCCACGCTGAGGCAATTAAAGGATGTTTTTATAAGATCCGGAATGCCGAGATTCAGGAGCAGAAACTTGCCTTTACCGCCGAAGGAAACGACGAGGAGCTATTTGAACCTCAGGCAGACTCGTTTGAAGCTGAATTAAAGGATCTTCTTCGTGAATATAAAAATCTTCGCGCAGAATTAAATAAAAAGCAGGAAGCAGTAAAAGAAGAAAATTATCATAAAAAACTCGCGATTATTGAGGAAATTAAATCCTTAATAAACAGTGAAGAGTCGATTAATATGACTTTTCAGGAGTTCAACAATCTTCAGGATAAATGGAAGGCAACAGGACAGGTTCCTCAAACAAGGGTAAAGGATTTGTGGGAGAATTACCACTATCACGTTGAGTTGTTTTATGACTTTGTGAAGATCAACCGCGAATTGCGTGATCTCGATCTTCGTCGGAATATGGATGAGAAAGCCAAGTTGTGCGTTAAAGCCGAAGAACTTACAGCAGCAGATGCTGATGCATTGTCAACTTTCAGGGATCTTCAGAAACTCCACGAAGCATGGCGTGAAATTGGTCCTGTACCCCGTGATACCAAGCAAGATTTGTGGGAGCGTTTTAAGGTAGCTACTACTGTAATAAACAAGCGATATCAGCAATTCTTTGAACAGGAACGTTCCACTCAAAAAGAGCAATTACAAAAGAAAATTGAACTTTGCGAATTGGCTGAACAGCATTCCGGATTTACATCGGATAATCCACGCGAATGGAATGATGTTACCGAGAAAGTGATTGCTTTACAGGAGGCTTGGAAAGTTTCCGGATTTGGTCCGCGTAAAGAGAATGCGAAAGTTTGGGAACGTTTCAGAGCTGCCAATGATGCATTTTTCCAGAATAAACGTAATTTTTGGAATAAGAGTAAAGATCAGCTTAATAAGAATCTGGCACTTAAATTGGAGATTTGTGAACAGGCTGAAAAGCTGAAAGATACTGAAGACTGGAAAGCAACTACAGATAAGTTGATTGCACTTCAGAAAAAGTGGAAAGAGGTTGGACCGGTGCCTCGCAAACAATCTGAGCTGATCTGGAAGCGATTCCGCAGTGCCTGTGATGAATTCTTTAATCGTAAAACAACACATTTTTCAGGCGTTACTGGCGATCAGGATGAGAATTACAAAGCTAAAAAGGCATTGATTGCTGAAATTGAAGCATGGAAGCCAACCGGCGATGCGAAAATAGATATTGAAATTCTTAAGAAATTTCAAGACCGATGGTCTGAAATTGGATTCGTCCCATTCCGCAAAAAAGAGGAGTTACAAACCCGTTACCATAGTCTCGTCGATGCTTATTTTGATCAGTTGAAATTGGATGATCAGGACCTGGGGCTTTTTAAATTTAAGAGCAAAATCGAAAATTTAGCCTCTCAACAACGCGGTTGGTCGAAAATTAACATGGAACGCGATCGGTTGTCACAACATCTGAAACAGCTTGAAAATGATATAAATACGCTTGGTAATAATGTTGGATTCTTTGGATCAAGCAAAGGCGCTCAATCGTTAATACAAGGGGTAAACGCTCAGATGGAAAAAATTAAAGTCCAGATTGATTACCTGAAGGCAAAATTAAAGATAATTGATTCACAGGAAGAAGTAAACTAATGTTTTATTGATATTTAAAAGCCCGTTCCGGTCATATGGAACGGGTTTTTCATTGTAATAAAGTAACCGAAATTTAATCAAAAGCTACAAGGGTTACGATTATTATTAGTTACTTTGCAAACTTTTAGAACATACAACAAATCTTATTATTGTGGCCACAACGAAGTATATATTTGTGACAGGCGGTGTGACCTCTTCTCTCGGAAAAGGGATTATTGCTTCATCCCTTGCGAAGCTTCTTCAGGCAAGAGGATACAAGGTAACAATTCAGAAATTAGATCCCTACATCAATGTTGATCCGGGAACTTTAAATCCCTACGAACATGGCGAATGTTACGTAACCGAGGATGGCGCCGAAACTGATCTTGATCTCGGACATTACGAGCGATTTCTTAATTCACCTACAACACAAGCGAATAACGTTACTACTGGCAGAATTTACCAGTCTGTAATAAATAAGGAACGTCGTGGTGATTACCTGGGAAAGACGGTTCAGATCATCCCACATATTACTGACGAAATTAAAAGATATATCAAATTTTTGGGATCGAAGAAAAAATTCGATGTTGTGATATCTGAGATTGGTGGTGTGGTAGGTGATATCGAATCTTTACCCTACATTGAAGCGGTTCGGCAGTTGAAGTGGGAGATGGGGAGCGATGCTCTATTTGTCCATCTCACGTTGGTCCCTTATTTACAGGCATCAGGGGAACTAAAAACCAAACCAACTCAGCATTCAGTTAAAACGATGCTCGAAAACGGAGTTCAGCCAGACGTTCTCGTTCTTCGGACAGAGCATCTTCTTTCTCCGGGTTTGAAAGAGAAAGTTGCCCTCTTTTGTAACGTAAACAAAGAGTCTGTTATCGAGTCAATAGATGTGCCTACGATCTATGAGGTTCCGATTAAAATGCAGGAGGAAAAGCTGGATGAAATTGTCCTTAAAAAATTAGGTCTTCCATTGGGAGATCCGCCCGCACTTAAAGAATGGAACGAATTTCTGTACAGGTATAAGAACCCAAAAAGAGAAATAAAAGTAGCACTGATCGGAAAATATGTTGAACTTCACGATGCCTACAAGTCGATTTCAGAAGCACTGATTCATGCAGGTGCTGCCAACGAATGCCGTGTAAACATCGAGTGGATACATTCTGAAAAGATAAACGAAGAGAATATTGAACGAAAATTAAAGGGTTGCAACGGAATAATCATTGCTCCTGGATTCGGACATCGTGGTATTGAGGGGAAAATTATTGCTGCAAAATATGCCCGCATCCATAAAATACCATTTTTCGGAATTTGCCTTGGAATGCAGATTGCAGTGATTGAATTTGCACGTAATGTTCTGAAATTGTGTGATGCCGACTCTACAGAGATGAATACGGAAACCAAATTTCCTGTCATTGACCTGATGGAAGAACAAAAGGAGATTACTGATAAAGGGGGCACGATGCGCTTGGGAGCCTATGCCTGTCATCTGAAAAAGGATTCAAAGGCCTTCGCAGCTTACGGAAAATCGAAAATATCTGAAAGGCACAGACATCGTTATGAATTTAATGATGCCTATCTGAAACAATTCGAAGATGCAGGGATGAAAGCAGTCGGAGTAAATCCTGACACTACTTTGGTTGAAGTAATCGAAATTCCTAATCATCCATGGTTTGTGGGCGTTCAGTTCCATCCTGAATACAGTAGTTCAGTAATGCAACCACACCCTTTATTTGTGGCATTTATAAAATCTGTTCTCGATAACTCTAAATAAAAAATACGATCAGTCATAACTTATGGATAAAAATACGATAACAGGCCTGGCTCTGATTTTTGTGATTCTGATAACATTCAGTTACTTTAATAAACCATCGGAAAGCGATATTGAAGCGGCTAAGCGACAACGCGATTCAATTGTTCAGGTTGAAGCGGCTAAAGCTCAGCAGGCTGAAGTTGAAGCAAAGGCGGCTACTGCTACCCTTCAGGCAAAAGTAACCACCCCACCTACAGATAGTGCTGGTGTTGCAGGAGTGGAAAATGACCTTAAAAACCTTTACGGTGTTTTCTACGAAGCAGTCAAGGGAACTGAAAAATTCATTACCTTGGAGAATAATCTAATGAAGGTAAGGGTGTCAACAAAAGGTGGAAAGATCTATTCGGTTGAATTAAAAGGGTATAAAAGATTCAATGGCCAACCACTGGTTCTTTTTGAAGGGGATAAAAATCGTTTTGGATTGAATTTCTTTTCGCAAAACAAGAGTATTCAAACCGATCAGTTCTTTTTTACACCTTCTGTAGCCGATACCATATTGACGGTTTCGGGACCTCCGGTTTCGAAAGGAAAGGAAGGTCGTGAGAAATTTAATGAGGAAGGCAAACAGGATTCGACGGCACTAAAAATGCTTCTTGATGCCGGAAATGGAGTATCTGTCGCTTACGTCTACACGCTGAAGCACAACTCTTTTATGGTTGGGTTCGATATCCAGACCGCGGGGCTTAAAAAAGTGATGGGTGCAAATTCCGACTATATCAACTTTGCATGGACGCAGGCAATGCCACGTCAGGAGAAGGTTTCGAAGTTCGGTGAGGATAATTACGCGACCGCTTATTACAGATATTATAAGGATAATGTCGATAAAATAGCAACTGCCAAATCAGAAACAAAGGCGCTGACAACAAAAGTCGAATGGGTAAGTTTTAAAACCCTTTTCTTCTCGTCTGTTCTGATTGCAGATAAAGCGTTCCTGAATGGCCAGGTAAGCACCAAAGTGAGAGGAAATACAGATTCCACATATGTATCTGATATGACTGCTGATTTGACGATTCCACTCGATAATTCGGGAAGTGAATCGTTTCCTGCCCGGTTTTATTTTGGCCCAAATCAATATAACACGCTAAAACAGTACAACATAAAACTTGATGATGAGATAGCATTGGGCTGGACCATTATAGGTTGGGTCAACAAGTACATTATCATTCCGGCTTTCGATTTTCTACGCAGATATATTAGCAACTTTGGGGTAATTATCTTGTTATTGACAATTTACGTTAAGTTGATCATTGCGCCATTCACCTACAAATCGTATATTTCGCAGGCCAAAATGAGGTTGTTAAAACCTGAAATTGAAGAGATTCAGAAAAAATTTGGCGATGATAAAAAGATGGAGTCGCAGCAGGCAACGATGGCGTTGTATAAAAAGGCGGGTGTAAATCCGATGGGAGGTTGTTTGCCGATGCTCTTTCAGATGCCAATCCTCGTCTCGATGTTCTATTTCTTCCCGATCTCCATCGAATTGAGGCAACAAAGTTTCCTTTGGGCGCACGATCTTTCAACGTACGACTCGATTATGACACTTCCTTTTGTAGTTCCGTTTGGGTTTGGTAGTCACGTAAGCCTTTTCTGCTTATTGATGACTGTTACCAACATTCTGTACGTGAAGTATAACAACGAAATGGCAGGTGCCGGAACACAGCAGATGCCAGGAATGAAAACCATGATGTATTTGATGCCAGTAATGTTCCTGTTTATCTTCAACAGTTATGCTTCCGGATTGAGTTTATACTACTTCTTATCCCTGGTCTTTACTTTTGTACAGATGTTTATCTTCAAAAAACTGATTAATGAAGATGCGATCCATGCACAATTGAAGGCTAAACAAAAGATGCCGGTTGTAAAATCGAAATTTACGGCAAGGCTCGAAGAGATGGCTAAACAACGGAATACGCCACAAAAGAAAAAATAACCAATTGATTTTTTAGATATTAAAAAGCTGTTCCACATTTTGGAGCAGCTTTTTCTGTTCCATAAAGTAATGTTAGTGCATAATTGCAGCAGGCAATTGGTTTTTAAGCTATGTGAGATCCGGACCTCTCTTCTCAATTCACTTTAAAGGGGTTTTATACCGGATTAATTTCCCTCGTAAAGTACCGACGTGCCTGCCGCAAGATGCAAATTTCAACCTGTAATTGTGCTAACGATTGGGCAATATGCTCTCCGAATCAGCATTTAATTCCAGTAGATTCTTCTTCACCACCTCTGGCGAAGAATTCGCATAACAATAAACGCACAAATGATTGCAGGTGTCATAAGAACCGGTATCTTTACTGATGATGCAACCACAAGCCTTACGCTGACCTTTGTCTTTGAGATTGGATTTTTTACCAGGAACCTCCTCGCCAAACAGCAATTGCTCCCTGGGTTTTACGCCAAGTAAGCCCATTAGCTTCATGTCGTTTGAAAATAGCTTTTCAATTAATACATCATCAATACATTTATTGTGCGAAATCTGATATTTCTCAAGGTCAATATCTTCGGCACAAGTGGCGATCCGGAAATCGGGATTGATTTTGAGCCATTCCTGCAGGATTTTTTGAATGTCTTTTGCAAACTCATTTTTTTGGTCAGTGCTAAACTCTGCCAGGTGAATCGTTGACTCGTTATAACAGGTCGTCTCTCTGATCAGGTTGTTCTTGACTTTTTGATACGAAAAGATATCGGCAAAGCTAAAAACAAGTTTATCTGTATGATGGACCAATTGGTTTCCAAGTTTCCGGATTCTAGTTAATAATTCTCCAACAGTTAATTGATCGGTCAGTAATAACGGGTCGAACCGCCAGATTACCTTTTCTTTTCCAATCAATTCAGAGAGGCTGATAAAAGTCTCAACACGAGTCACAAGCGGTGGCAAATTTGGCTCAAATCCCTCATACTCGTAGTTGTTCAGCGTATATTGGAAATAGTAATTCAATCCTAGATCATCGAGATAGGTGAGGTGCTGCATCATTGGTTTTGGATTCTTTGTCCAAAAAACAAATAAGCGCGCTTCCTGAAAGGAGACATATTGCGAATTCGCGCGGTGAAATGGGTTGTTCCAGCATACGTAACCGCTTTTTAACCGGTTGACCAGCCACTCTGAATGGAATGCCGGAATATCGGTTGATCGGCTTGCAGAAATAATAAGCGGTGCGATAGCGGATCTTTGTTCGCCACTGTCGGTTGTAAGCTGAACTTCCTTCCAGATTTTCATAATGGAGGTTCTTTTTTACGAAACTAATTTTTTTTATTAAGAAATTAGCTATACCAATAGCTCATTGAAAGATATTGGCTCTGTAATACATTCGTTGGGGATCCACAACAATACAAATAGGCTTTAGCCAAATTGCTGGAAATTAATTAATTATTGGAGAAATGATTTATCCCTTTTCAGCTCTTCCATACAATCATTGCAAAGGCATTCATCAAAATGCGTTGCGATATAGTCTAGTATATCTTCTGTGACTTCTACATCAAAACACGGACAATGAACGGTTCCCGTGCAAATGTGCAGTTTCCCGCAATTCGTACATTCTTTAGGTTCATACTTTGAATACATGACTGATAAATTAGGCATACTTTAAAAGAATACCTCTGTCCGTATATTTTCGGGGATAATGTCATTTTTTTCGAGTATTTCTGTCACATCGTTCACCATCCCTGAATTGCCACAGATATAAAAGATGGAGTCCTTGTTGATCCCTTTTTCCTTTAAATACTGGGTTACGCGTCCAAAATGATAAACCCCATGTTCGCGCGAAGTGCAAAGTCTATAAAGGTCCTCAGGGTAATCGGAAGAGTCGTAGGCCTCATAACCATGTCTGACACCATGAATAACTTCAAAATCAAGAGCTGGATTCGATAATATAATACTATGGAATGGTGCAATGCCGGTACCTGTCGCAATGAATGTAAAGTGACTTCGTTTAATTTGTTCATTGTCTCTTAAAAGGAAAAACCCAAACGGTCCGGTGATTTCCACTTTTGTCCCGATTTTCAGGTATTTCAATTCTTTTGAGATTTCACCTTCGTCAACCTCTTTGATTAACAGGTCAATATATGGGGCATTTTCAGGACTGTAAATCGAGTATTCACGGGCTTTATTTTCGCCGGGAACATTCAACACCAGATATTGTCCTGCTTTAAATTCAAAATCACTTTTTTCAAGTCGCAGTACGTAAGTTGATTCGGTCAGATTTCTGACTTCCAATATTTTGCTGTATGTTATTTTCTTTGTCTTCATTTTCAATTAATTAAGCGTGAATATGTCTTTCTGCGCGATAGGAAGAGCGAACCAAAGGACTGCTTTCGACCATACTGAACCCTTTTTCGAGCGCAGCTTCACGGTATTTGATAAAGACAGCAGGTTTCACAAACTCCTCAATCTTAATATGATGTGGCGATGGTTGCAGATATTGGCCGATTGTCAAAACCTTACATCCCACTTTAAGCAGATCGTCCATCGTTTCGAAAACCTCGTCTTCGGTTTCTCCCAAACCTACCATAATCCCTGATTTTGCCACAATGCCGGAATTAGCTATAATCTGAATTACTTTAAGGCTACGGTCATAACGGGCGACATCCCTCACTTTCGGGGTGAGTCTACGAACCGTTTCCATGTTATGCGAGATAACTTCGGGTCTGGCATCGATCACTTTTTGGATCAATTCAGGCCTGGCATAGAAATCGGGAATTAAAGTCTCGATTGTTATCTCTGGATTAACCTCCTTGAGCGTTTTTATTGTAAAGGCCCAGAAAGCCGCTCCGCCATCATCGAGGTCGTCACGCGTTACGGATGTGATCACACAGTGCTTAATCTTCAACGCCTGAATGGTTTCAGCCAATCGATAGGGTTCTTCCATATCTACGAGGTCAGGAATCATGTTCTTTACATCGCAGAAACGGCAGTTTCGTGTGCATTTCTCACCCAAAATCATAAAACTTGCGGTTGCTGCTCCCCAGCATTCCGCTTTATTCGGGCAGTTGCCACTTACGCAGATCGTATTTAGTTGCTGCTTTGCTGCCAGGTTCTTCAAAGTGATATAATCGTTTCCGGATGGAAGTGGAGTCTTCATCCAATCGGGTAATCTTCGTGTATGTATCGTCATAAATTATCTGAAAAATAGAAAGATGCTGCTGATTTATATTTCAGTTTCTTACCGATTTTAAATTCCGAAATTGATTCAGAGAAGAATCTGAAACTGACAATTCAGCGCTCAAAATGATTAAACAACCATCCAATCAAGATGGTTTAAATTAAAATAAGACTCAGCTTTTAAGCAGTCTCGTGCAATTCCAAGGATATATCCTCCACCGCCTGATCCACAAAGTTTTAGATGAAAGTCACCTGTCTCAATTCCATGTTCAAAATGTTTCCTGATATTTTGTGGTATCATTTTTTCGAAATGCGGAAGCTGAAATCCGGAATACCTCGCAATTAATTCGTCAAATGATCCAAAGTCTGACTTAAGAACAGCTTCAATAACCTGGTTAATGATTGGAATATATTCATTGTCAATACTTTTCTTAAATTCCGGTTGATTGTAATCTTCCATAAAATGATTCACCAACGCACCAGTATTTCCTTTCGAATGCGTATTGGTCAGAAACAGCGTGTAATTTTTAAAAAATGGGGCGAGGTCGAAATCTGTGATAATTGACGACCTGCTATCCATCAGGACTGGTTTTTTCAATAAAGATACGAGCGGATCGAAACCGGAACTTTTCCCATGAAAACAAGTTTCGATCGCTCCGAGTTCAGATTTTATTTCTTGATAATCACTTTGACGTGTCTGAATCAAATACCGTTGATAAATGGCAGCTGTAAGAATCCCGGAACTTCCCAAACCAGAACCAACCGGCACCGATGAATCGAGGTACAATCCCTGATTTATTTCATCTTCAAATAGTTGAAGATTAATAAAATTGAATTTTTCTGTATCACATTTTAAAAAGGCAAGCAGTTTTTTTAACTCACAATTCGATTCTGTATCTGTTTTGGAATCTGTAATTGCCCCTGGTAGTCTGAATTGCCCGGAAAAGCGCGGATAAGGTATCGCGAGCGCCATCGAATTCAGGATGATTCCATATTCTCCGAACAACAATATTTTTGCGGGAAAATTCATGCTAAAAATCAATTTCAGAGGTGAGTAGTTCCGGTCCGCTACCTATTTTATCATCAATCCATTGACCATCCTCGCAAAATTGGGCGAGTGTATTCTGAACAAATGGAAGAACCGAATCCCGCTGATCTTCAAAATAGATCAGGTGGACGTTTGGTCCGGCATCAATGGTGAAGAATAAATCAAGTCCCGTCACTTCCCGGAAGCTTTTAATTGCTTCGATAATATGCAAGGTATTTGGTTTTAGCAACAGACCTTCAGGTGATGAGGTCATCAGTAACGCATGCAACGAAAGTGCTTCATTTTCAGCAATTGTACCTATCAATTGGTAATTTTCGTTGCGAATGGCATTTATCATCTTGTTCATATTGCTGTTCGCTTGCGAAATTCTCCCTTCGCGATATGAATGGTCATTCATTAGTTCATGTCCTGATGTACTGGAGACCGCTTTTTCTTTGGAACTAACAATCAGAATAATATCCCTCAACTGATGAAACCTGCTTCCCTTTGGAATTAGGTATGGGGTGGCATAATCATCGGATGAAGGGTCAATGAACGGAATGTTGCCCCATGATACTATACCTCCGTAAACAGATCGGGATGCGCTTCCGGAACCAATTCTGGCAATAAAGGAAGCTCTTTGGAAAAAAATTTCTTTACTCAGCTTTTTTCTGTTTACTATTTCCTCCATACTTACCAGGCAAAGTGACAATGCACTCATCGATGAAGCAGAAGAGGCGATACCCGCAGAATGAGGGAAGGTATTGTCACTTTGAAATACAAGTTCAAAATCAGTGAGAAATGGCATTTTGGAAATCAGGTCATTAAGTACCCGTTCAGTTTTTTTTTCAAACTGAAGATGACGATTGCCATGAAAATAGTATTCAAAACTGATGTTTTTCTCTACCTTGAGTTTCCTTTTGAACGACAAAGTTGTGGTGGTTGATGTCTTTTCCAGCGTAATGCTCAGAGAACCGTTATCCGGTAGTTGATGAGCCCTTTTCCCCCAGTATTTAATTAGTGCGATATTCGAAGGGGCTCTCCAACTGATATTTGTAATGTCTTCGCTCATTTATTTTCAATTTTGTTTTTCGGAAAATACGATTTCACCATAACGAAAAATCGTATTTAAGTTCTTGTTTTTAAAATACTTGAATATGTTATCATCTGATTCAGATGAGGCAGCAAGCACAAAATCACCACCCCAGGCACCAAGTGATTTTACTGATCCGGAAAAATCACTGAAAAGCACTGTTTTTACCGGCTTTTGGTGGGTGATACCCGCGATTAATGCTTCATGTTCATTGATTTTCGATTGAAAATTTTCAAGATTGGTTGACTTTTCGATGTCCAGCGTCAGATTTGAGATGTTGATGATATCCTGTGAATTAATATTTGTCAGCTCTAACTTTCGGATGCTTTCTTTTGAGTTTTGCTTCTGATTCAGGTAAACAAAATAGAGATGTTGGTGGAACGAAGGATAAAAGTTAGCTTTCCGGTATTGTGGTTGATTGTCTTTCATCTCATAAATAATTGGATTCGAAGATCTTGCGCAGGCAATATCATATCCTGATCCATTAAATATCTGAAAATTCAGTTTGAATGGATCACAATCGGCCCAGTAAGCAATATTCGAAATTAGCGAACTGCTTGAACCCATGCCCCAATTGGGATCGAAATCCATCACTGAGGTGATCCGATACTCATATTTTGGTTCCAAAAAATTAGGATTCAATGCTTTTGCAGCAGCCAAAATCTTACGAAGCGTATCCGAAAGGCCGGTCTGATTTGTATTCGCAATTCGGAAGTCGGGGAGGAGTAGTGTCGCGGTAAACCATAAATCATTATTTATCATCGATTTCCATATTACGGAGGGAATTCCTTCATTTTCAACAACCGTCAGTTTTTGTCCAAATCGTAATGGAATAGCAAGTGAAAGCGCACCTTTAAGGACGAGGTACTCACCCGATATCATTAGTTTTGAGCGCGATTCGAACGATTTAATTTTCAGTGAGTTCATATTTCCGCCCTGATTTTCTGAATAAATGCTTCGACGGTGGCGTATGAAACTGCCTTTTTGGAAAAATGACTGCGGGATTTCTCTGATTCCAAAGGATTTGCGGATAATTGGTTTAGTATGTTTGAAAGATGCATTTTCATATGCCCAGCCTGTATTCCTGTCGTTATCAGCGATGCAATTGCAGCAAAGTTGCTGGCAAGTCCGGAAGCGGCGGCAATCATCATTAATTTTCGGGCATCCGGATATTTTAGAACAGCGAGCGAATTTTTCACGAAAGGATGAATTCCGGTAATTCCGCCAACAGTTCCGATCGCCAATGGTAGCTCCAACTCATATGTAAACGTTTTATCTGTAAGCCTTAAAGTGGTTAATCCTCTGTATTTTCCGGTTCTCGAAGCATAAGCATGAACAGACGCAGAGGTTGCTCTCCAGTCGTTACCCGTGGCCAAAAGTACGGCATCTATTCCGTTGAAAATCCCTTTATTGTGGGTCACAGCTCTCGAAATATCAAGGTTGGCAATATCAACTGATTGTTTAAACTTCGTTGCGAAAGCATTATATGAAAGCTCTTTGTTCCACCCTTCCAATTTCTCGACAGGACATTCCAGCCAGCAGCGAACAATGCAGTCGGGTGTATAATTGGAGAGGATTGCCATGATTATTTCAACATTGTATTCACTGGTATTTAATTCATTGATATTCTGCAATTCTGATGAGATCTTCTCAAGGCAGGTATTGATAAAATTCGCTCCCATCGCATCGGCCGTTTCGAATGAAACATCTACCTGGTAATAATCAGGTAGTTCTTCTGTTTTATCAATGAGCTGAATAGCTGTAATACCACCGCCCCTTTGTCGCATTTTTTCGGTCAGGACATGTGTTGAAGCGAATAATTTTTCTCTGATTACCGGGAATAACTCCTTAATTAATTGCTGTTTGCCGTTCCACATAAAATGAACCTGCCCCTTTTTGGTCATACCCGGTACTGTTGCCTTAAATCCGCCACGTTCGGCCCAGAATTTGGCAGCTTTCGATGCTGCGGCTATCACAGAACACTCTTCTGTTACAAACGGTACAATGAATGTTTCATCATTAATGACCATATTCGTGACTACTCCCATCGGAATCGGGAAATTTCCAATGTAATTTTCGATCATTTCGCTGTAAACCCGCTGTTGATTCTCATCAGGTGCACCATAATCATCAAATCCCTGAGCTTCAGAGTTGGTTAAAAGCGAATTTTTAACGATGTAGTTGATCCTTTGTTCACGGTTCAATTTTGAAAATCCGGAAAATAGGGCCATATATCTTATCTTAAGTATTTTAATTGAATGAATTGCTTTACCGCCTTGGAGCTTTTAAAGTGAGAAAGCTTTTAGCCATCCGGTAACCTTCGATTTGGGCGGTGACGAATTGCTGTAAATCAGAATATTCACCCTGGCTATATTTTAGAAAAGCTGAAGCTTGCGCATAAATGGCTGGCAGAATTGACTTTTCAGTGAGATAAAAGCCGTCAAGGTAGTTTTTGATTCCGCCAGATATAATAAGTTGATTGCATACAAATTTTTCACCATCAAGGACCATTTCATTGATCAAATTAACCATTTCTTCAGCTGTAACACCTATATTTACAAACGGTTGGTACAGTTCTTTCCTGCGAATCAAAGTACGATGCATTTCGACTTTCGAGAAATTAGTACCTCCAAAGGCCCCGAATTCAATAGCTGCAAGCGGGAGTTGAAGTAATCGCCGGATGCTCTGAGGACCAAACCCCTGGCCAACTTCCTTGACAATTAATTGAAAATCAATTTTCTCTAAAAGCTTTTCAATAGTTTCGACCGGGGGATGGTGAATAATATTTCCTTCGGGCTGAACCCATTCCTGAAGTGGATTGACATGGATAATCAGTCCATCTGCTCTTAAATGTTCAACCAAACGCCTGATTTTATCAGTTTCATTTTTCTCGAGTATCTCCTCTATTTGGGCAATTCCCAAATTTGCAAAGAGGGGAAAATCATCACCAATAATCGCACGGACATCGAAATCGTTGAAATAGGTATCCTCGTCCAACAGCGTTCTACAGGAACCTAATCCCATACCCATTCCAAATTCTTTGCATGCCATCGCAAGATTACGGTTGATGGTTCCCGATAACTGATGGCCACCGGTCATGCTTGAAACCCACATCGGAACGTTCAATTTTTTGTTGGCAAATGTGATTTGTTTTGCAGGGTTTACAGGAAATCCCGAAATCATCGGTTCATAATAAAACCGGTTATCCGATTCATTTACCAATGTTTGCGATTGAAGCGCCAGGTTAATATGATCAGATTTTCGTCCTGAATTATCAGGAATCGCCTGATTCTCACTTTTTTCTGCCTGATAAGATATTTCCATGATAATTAAGAAATTAAGCTATAAAATATGGCGCGAAATGACCATTTTAAGTATCTCGGACGTCCCTTCGCCGATCTGGAGTAGCCGTTGATCGCGGTAAAATCTTTCTATGTGATTCTCCCTTAGAAGTCCGTAAGCTCCGTGTACCTGCAGTGACTCATCTGCCACTTCGCGGGCAATTTCGGAGCAATAGAGTTTTGATATAGCCGCCTGTCTTGCAAATGGTAAACCGGCATCTTTCAACCTGCAGGCATGATAAAGCGTATTACGGGCAAGTTCTATTTTGACTGCCATTTCTGCAAGTTTGAAAGATATTGCCTGAAACTCCGACAATGATTTGCCAAATTGTTTCCGTTTTTTAGAATAATCAACCGCCATCTCAAATGCACCCTGGGCGAGCCCAAGCCCTATCGCTGCAATCGAAAGTCTTCCGCCATCGAGGGTCGAAAGCATAATTTTCATCCCGTCACCACGATTGCCAAGCAGGTTCGATTCAGGAACGGAGCAATTTTCAAACCGAAGTTCTCCGTTGTCAACAGCGCGCCACATCAGTTTTCCTTTGATCGGAATTGTGAAGTAGCCTGGCGTACTCCGATCAACCAGTATTGCCGATAATTCTTTTTTACCATTTTTCTCATCGGTAATTGCCTGTAACGTTATTCCGGAGGCGATAGAAGAGGAGCTATTGGTTATGAACATTTTAGAGCCATTGATCAACCACTGTCCATCGGCCAGTACAGCTTCAGTCTCAACTCCTTTGGCATCAGAACCTGCATTTTTTTCAGTCAGACCAAATGCCCAAAGTCTATCTCCTGTGCACAATTCCGGAAGGTAATTCACACGCTGTTCTTCTGTTCCATATGTATAAATAGGAGTGATTCCCAATGAGTTGTGAGCAGCAACAGTAGCTGCCGGTGAACTATCAACACGCGCAATCTCCTCCACGGCAATGATATACGAGAGATAATCCAGACCTTGTCCTCCATATTCTTTCGGCAGCGTTATTCCGAATAGTCCTTCTCTCCCCATTTGCCGAGCCAATTCTACCGGAAACTCCTCCTTTTCATCCTGCATTATTGCCAGGGGTTTGATCACACTTTCAGAAAACTCCCTGATTTTTTTTCTGTATTCAATATAGCGATCATCCAATAGTTCATTCATAGTTTATCCTCCAAATATATGAGGGGCATCTGGTCCGTAACCTGTGCTCCCACATTAACAACAATTTTTTTCACTTTAGCGTCTCTAGGCGAGAGAATCCTGTTTTCTGATTTCATCGCTTCAATTATCATCATTAGGTCACCTTTTTTTATAATTTGATTTTTTTCAACGTTTATTTCCAATACTTTACCATGCAACGGGGACTTGATCTCACCAGTTTCAATGTTTGATGTGTTACCTGAATTGACAATGGTTTCAGGGTAACTTTTTAATAGCCCGGGAAACGAAATCCGATATTGACTATTCTCGCAACTAATCCATATATTTTGAAGATCAGTAACGTAGGATAAATGCTTTGTATTTTCATCAATCTTAATGCTGATTCGGCCTTTTGAATCGCTGATTATTTTGAAGCAGTACACCGTTTCATTCAAAACGAATGCAGACTTAGTTTTGTTTCTGAGACTTAATCCGATATTCACTAATTTATCATCAATCTTAAACAGGATCGCAGGATCCGTGATTCGCCAATATCCAATGTAATTCCATGGATCAGAAACATCGGGATGATCGTTCCTCTGGTATTTATTTTCGATAGAAAGGGCGATCAAATAAGGCAGATGAATGGGAATTAATTGATTTATATAATTGTTAATTAATAATTTATGATTGTCATTACAGAATTCAACTGTAATGTTGTTTTGCTTGTAATCAGGATGAGCAAGAATTGCTTCCAGGTACTTTGTATTTGTTTCAGGACCAAGTATATCGATGCTTTTTATTTCGGTCCTGAGCAGTTTTATTGCACTTTCCCGATCCTTTTCCTTGGCAATCACCTTTATTAATAGCGGATCGAATTGATTCATTACTTGTTGTTTGCCGTTAATATCGGTCTCAATTCGCAGATTTGGATGTTCCGGAAGATTAGCAGAAAGCACCGGAATAGAAGATGCCACGAAATTTTGCGAAGGATCTTCAGCATAAATTCTTAATTCGATGGCATGTCCGGTTACGGTTACCTCTTCTTGTGAAACAGAAAGCGGAAATCCTGAAGCAATCCGTATTTGCTCACTTACTATGTCAATTCCTGTTATTTCCTCGGTAACAGCATGTTCAACCTGAATCCGTGGATTCATTTCCATAAAGAAATAGCTTCCAGCACTATCAACAAGAAATTCAACGGTACCAGCCCCTGAATAATTGACTGCTTTTCCGATTTTTAAGGCAGCATCCAGAATTTCAGTACGCAATTGGGTGGATAAAAAGATAGCCGGGGCTTCTTCAATGATTTTTTGATGATTGCGCTGAACGGAGCATTCTCGCTCGTATAAATGGATGATATTATTAAAGATATCTCCTATTATCTGAACTTCAACATGACGTGCGTTTTGAATGTATTGTTCGATAAATAGCTCTCCGTTTCCAAAATAATTCAAAGCTGTGCGCGCTGATTTTTCAACTTGACTTTTAAGTTCCTCATGGTTATAGACCAATTCCATCCCTTTTCCGCCGCCACCGAATGAAGCTTTAATCAAAGCGGGAAATTGCAATTGATCTTCAGAACGATCAGAAGTTGGGAGATCAATAGTCTGGCTAAAAATGACAGGAATTCCAAGGCTTGCTACCAATGACTTAGCGGCTGGTTTGTTACCCATTAATCTCAATACTTCCGAACTGGGCCCAATAAAAATAATTTGATGCGCTTCGCATGCTTTTGCAAACGCCGGATTTTCGGAGAGAAACCCATATCCCGGGTGTATGGCTTGTGAACCTGTTGAAACAGCAATAGCTATGATCTTTTCAATATTCAAAAAGGTTGTACTTAGATCGCCGTCTCCAAGACTTACCGACTCGTCGGCCAGTTTCACGTAATCAGCTTCTTTTTCGGACTCTGTGTAAATAGCGACGGTCCTGATCGACAATTTCTTTGCCGAACGGATTACTCTTAAGGCTATTTCACCTCTATTCGCTATTAATATTTTATCCAAAAATACCATTATTCTATTGATTAATAATATATTATGATTTTAGTGGTTGATTGCAGATCTTTTGATTACCATCTTGGATTTCTTTTCTCAAGAAAGGCTGAAAAACCTTCCTGTGCTTCGGGTGATACCCTGATCCGTGCCAGTAATTCAGGGATTTGCAGCATCTCCAGGGACATCGATTGATCGGTTAGGCTATTAATTAATCTTTTCGATTCGATCAATGCCAATCTGCCATTCGCCAGAATCTCCGAAACTATCGAAGTCAAATACAATTCCATGAATTCTGAAGATGGAAATGATTTATTAAGCAAGCCATATTTTACAGCATCCTTGCCATTGAAACTCATTGCAGAAAAGATAAGTGCTTTCAGATCGGAAGCATGTACTTTTTTGAGCAAATAAGGGGTAATAGACGCAGCTGCCATTCCAATACGTGTTTCGCTTAGCGAAAACTTTGCGTTGTCAATACAGTACGCAAGATCGCAAGCAGCAACGATACCGTTACCGCCACCAAAAACATTGCCATGAACGACTGCAATTACGATTTTACTGCTGTCGTGGATCACTTTGAACAGGTTAGAAAGCGCTTTGCTCTCTTTTAAATTTTCCTCATCAGTGAGGCTAAAGGCCCTTTTCATCCAGTTCAGATCTGCACCCGAACAAAAAGATTTTCCTTGTCCCTTAATTAGGACAAGTCTTATTTCGCTGTTTTCCTCAATGTCTCCGAAAAAAGCGGACAATTCCCGAATCATAATGTCATCCAAGGCATTATGAACATCGGGTCGTGCAAGCCAAAGTGTTGCAACCTGCCCGTTCAATTCTGTTGCTATTGTACTGAAATCTTTCACTATAAATTAGTTTAGGATATATTTACATTCTAAAAATCCCATTCCTGGGCTCCGGAAATTTTTTGTTCGATGCAATAGAAATTGCCAGACCGACAATCTTCCTTGTATCGACCGGATCAATAATTCCGTCATCCCACAGCCTTGAAGTGCTGAAATATGCCGAACTCTCTTCTTCGAACTGGTCAATGAGGCTGGAGGTACTATTCAGGTCGTTCCCTTTAATCGAATTCAGAACCTGCTGGGCCTGCTGTCCACCCATCACGCCAATCTTTGCTCCGGGCCACATAAACAGGAAATCAGGGTTATAGGCCCTTCCTGCCATTGCATAATTTCCTGCGCCAAACGAACCGCCGAAAATGACGGTTATTTTAGGCACTACAGCTGTTGCAACTGCATGGATAAGTTTGGCTCCGTTGCGGGCAATCCCTTCATGTTCATATTTCTTACCCACAATAAAGCCTGAAATATTCTGCAAGAAGAGAAGGGGTATTTTCCTGAAATTGCAGAGTTCGATAAAATGCGCCCCTTTCAGGGATGCTTCAGAGGTCAGAAATCCATTGTTAGCGATTATACCAACAGGTAATCCAAAGACTCTTGCATAGCCCGTCACAATGGTTTGGCCGTAGTTTTGTTTAAACTCCTCAAACTTGCTTCCATCGACTATTCGCGCAATAATCTGATAAATAGCTGCCGGTTTCTTTAAATCGGTGGGAGCGAGGCCATACAAATCAAATGGATCATACGCAGGTTCTTCCACCGAAACACTCTCAAAGTGCAGTGATTCGTTCCGGGGAATCAATTCAAAGATGTTGCGGCAAATCCGAATTGCATCTATTTCATTTTCTGCAAGATGATCAGCAACTCCCGAAATTCCTGTGTGAACGAAGGCGCCACCCAGCTCTTCGGCTGTGACCTCTTCGCCGGTCGCAGCCTTCACCAATGGCGGTCCTCCAATGAAGATCGTTCCCTGGTTTTTAACGATGATGGTCTCGTCGCTCATTGCTGGAACGTAAGCGCCTCCGGCGGTACACGATCCCATAACAATGGATACCTGCGGAATGCCGGCTGCTGACATTTGCGACTGATTGTAGAAAATGCGACCGAATCCGTCCTGATCTGGAAATATCCGCGATTGTTCGGGTAAAAAGATTCCCCCTGAATCGACTAAATACACACATGGCAGGTGATTTTTCAACGCAATCTCCTGACCTCGTAAATGTTTTTTTACCGTCTCTTTGATGTAGGTTCCCCCTTTGACTGTTGCATCATTGGCAATGATCATACACAATTTCCCATGAATCTTTCCGATCCCAGTAATAATGCCGGCTGAAGGAAACTGATTATCGTATTGTCCATATGCAGCCAAAACCGAAAGCTCCAGAAAAGGGGTTTTCTCGTCGATCAATAACTCAATCCGGCTTCTTGCATCCAGTTTTCCGCGAAACCGATGTTTGATAACCGCCGAATCTTCCCCGCGATTGATAACACTTTTCATCGTTGAACGATAAGTGTCTATCAGTCTTGAATAGGAGGCAACGTTGTCCTTGAACTGATTGTCATTGGTGTCGATATTTGATTTGATCCGCTTCATAACTTAATCGTAAAGTCCGGGAAATTTTAACGGATTAACACTGTGCATTATTTCATATACAGCTTCGATAATTGTCTCCGTATTTGGTTTCGAAAAATACTCACCATCAGTACCATAAGCACCCCGATGCTCCTTTGCAGACAATGTTTTAGGAGGCGAATCGAGGTAATTAAAAGCATGTTGTTCAACCAGAACTTTCTGCATCATATAGGCCGTACCTCCGCCGGGAACATCCTCGTCGACAAAGAGAATTTTATTCGTTTTCCGAACTGATCTGCTAATCATATGTTGGGTATCGAATGGAACAAGCGTTTGTACATCAATTAATTCTGCCGATATATTGAGTGCTTTTAATTTATTGACGGCGCTATGGGCAATTGTAACATTCCAGCCATAGGTGACAATCGTAATATCTGTTCCTTCTTCCAAAATCTCGGGAACACCCAGCGGAACAGTGAATTTTCCAAGATTTTCAGGGAGCATTTCACGGATATAATACCCTTTAAGCGGTTCTATCACCAAAGCGGGATTATGTCCCTGTAAAAGGGTATTGTAAAATCCTGCGGCTTGTGTCATATTCCGGGGTACGCAAATATTGATGCCTCCAAGTGAGCCGAGTAACATGCTCATTGGTGAACCCGAGTGCCACATTCCCTGTAACTGATGACCCCTTGTTCGAATGATAAGTGGTGCAATCTGTTGACCACTTGTGCGATAATATAGTGTTGCAAGATCGTCAGAAATGGTTGGCAAAGCATAGATCAGGTAGTCGAGGTACTGAATTTCAGCGATTGGTCTGAAACCCCTTAGTGCCAAACCAATCCCCTGGCCAATAATTGTAGTTTCCCTGATTCCGGTATCAAAAACCCTGTGAATACCATATTTTTCCTGCATTCCTTTCATTCCCTGGTTGACGTCGCCAAGGCGGCCGGTATCTTCACCGAAGGTCAGCAGAAGCGGATACTTTTCAAAAAGCAGATCGAAATTGAGATTCAGCACTTCGTGCGCAGGAACAGAAAGGGCATCAGAAGAATAAACAGGTCTTATATTATAACTTGAATCAAAATTATTTATATCGCTAAATATATGGGTGTTGTACTGACTCCTTCCTTTGTTCTCAATTTTAGTAATCCACTCCGAAAGATTACGTCTGCTCTTTTGAAAAGCGTTGTTCCCGTGCATCGACCTAAGCTGCTTTTTGGCAAATGCCAGTATTTTTTTTCTGGTTGGAAATTCTGCAAGTAATACATCATCAAGCCCTTCTACTATTATATTTGGAAGTGAAGTGCTTTCTGATCTGATTGAATCAATTAAACTGTTCAGCTCATTTTTTTCAGTCGTAAAACATTGACTAAATGACTGCCAGGCATGTTCTTTGGCAAGCCTGGCACGTTCAATCGCCTTCTCTTCAATTCCATCAATTGTATCCTGGTCTGCCAGATTTTCATTTAGAATCCATTCCCTGAATTTTAGAATCGGATCATGATCTTTCTCCCAATCCAGCCGTTCTTCATTTTTATACCGTTCGTGCGAACCCGAAGTCGAATGTCCCAGCGGTTGGGTCAGCTCATTGATATGAAATACGACAGGAACATGTTTCTCGCGGCAAATTTTGATCCCTTTTTCAAACGTCCGAACCAATGCCAGATAATCGTATCCCGGACAAACAAAGATTTTACACCCCTGATCGGTATCGTTTGCTTCGAACCCTTTAAGTGCTTTAGATATACTTCCTTTTGCCGTTTGAAGCTCAACCGGAACACTGATTCCATATCCATCGTCCCAGATGGCGATCGCAAGCGGAACCTGCAACACACAAGCGGCATTGATGGTCTCGAAAAACATCCCTTCGGTGGTACTCGATTCGCCGATTGTGCCAAAGGCAACTTCATTGCCGGTGATTGTGTTTTTAGTATACTGTTGTAATTCAGGATTTTCTCTCACCAATTTTGAGGCATGTGCCAAACCCAACAAGCGCGGCATTTGTCCGGCAGTTGATGAGACATCAGAGGAGGAGTTCTTCTGTTCCAATAAATTATCAAGTCCGTTTTCTATTCCATAATTTCGGGTAGCATGGTGATTATTAAAATTGCGGCCACCTGTTGAAGGATTGTTCTCAATATCAGTGTCACCGTAAATTTGTGAAAAGAATTCTTCAGGGTTCAGCAAACCAGCTGCAAGCATGAAGGTTTGATCCCTGTAATAGCCGGATCTCCAGTCACCTTTCTGGAAATTTTTCGCATATGCAACCTGCGCAAGTTCCTTACCATCACCGAAAATACCGAAATGGGCACGACCGGCATGCACCTCTTTACGACCTAAAATACTCAATTGCCGACTTAGAAAAACAGTATAGTAATCGTTAATAACGACTTCTTTATCAATACTAAGCGCTGTTGGTTGTCCGATTTTTTCCAGTTGCATTATCAAATTGTGAGATTTAAAATTTAATATTAAACCACTTAATCAAATTAACTAAACATGTTTATTTAGATTAAATAACGATTATTTACGTGTTTAGTTTTAACGGAAATTACGATTTTATTATTCTTTAGTCGAAATTTGTTTAATAAAATCCTATTTTAAATTAAACAAAAAAATTCAATTAATTGTATATTAATATTCTATAGTTTTAATCTATATGATTTTCAATTTGATTTTGATTTGCATTTATTTTTAAACAAATCAGAATTGGACAAAAAAAAGGCGACCCCAATTGGGATCGCCTTAAAATTATTTAACAGATTATTTAATCCTGCTTAATCTCATCTTCAAAATTGTTTTGAAGGGCGACCATTTTAATGGCGGTAACTGCCGCTTCGTCCCCTTTATTGCCCAGCCTGCCGCCCGACCGGTCGATGGCCTGCTGTTGGTTATCGGTCGTTAACAGGCCAAAAATAACGGGGAGGTTATATTTAATATTCAGATCGGTTGCCCCTTTGGCAACTCCCTGACAGATAAAATCGAAATGACGTGTTTCGCCCTGAATAACGCATCCTAACAGGATAATGGCATCAACATCGGTATATTCAGCAAAGAACTGTCCGCCAAGCGTTAATTCGAAGCTTCCCGGAACGTGTCTGACCAAAATATCATCGTCGAGCACGCCATGCTTTTTAAGCGTTTCGACGGCACCACGTGCCAAAGCGCCCGTTATTTCGTAGTTCCATTCCGACACCACAATGCCGAATTTCATCTCTTTACCATCGGGAACCGAGTTTAGGTCGTATTCTGAAAGATTCTTTGTTGCCATGTTTAAAAATTTTTGACAAAACTAAGCAAAAATTGATTTAGTGAAATGAAAATCGCTGTGTATCGAAACCTTAATGATGAGCAACTGGCTTCTGGCAACTAGCAGCCAGTAGCCAGAGGCTAAAAGCAATTCGCTTATCTAATTTCCTGCACCCTTCCGACTTCGCCGGTGGTTAATCTCACTTTGATGCCATGTGGATGAAACGAGCTGTTTGTCAATATGTTTTGAACAACTCCTTCCGTAAGTCGACCTGTCCGCTGATCTTCCTTCAAGACAATTGCTACTTCGATTCCGGGCCTGATATTACTTCTGTTTTTACCATCCATGACGTGAAAATTTAAATGTTTCTAATCTGATTAAACTGTGCAGCAAAAAGCACAAAAGTAGGGATGATCAGTGGTTAATTTGCGATTGCCGGTATTTATTTGACCGAGTTGAACAATATGATTCAGCAATCTCTATTTTTAAACCAAATTGCAGGCAGACTTGTTTATGCACTTATTTATCAAACGTTAATTATGATTTTTCTTCGGACCGTATTTATTGCAGTGATTCTGACCTTTCAGCAACCGCTTTTTGCACAGGGAGGATTTTCCCAAAACCCGATCGCTTTAAATTCGAGTCTGAATATAGCATCCAATGCGCATTATTTTGCGTCAGAAACCAGTTTTCCGGTTAAATTCAATTCCACTTTTTCGAATCAACAATCGGATACAATCCCTGTTAAATCATTTGAAATAAATACGATACATGAAACCAATCCTCAGCACCGCTGGCTCAGGGCTGCCATCGTTCCGGCATCGATCATGCTGGTGGGAACGGTCACTTTAGTGGTCGACCATCAGAGTTTTCTCAGTAAATACACCATTCATGATAAAGTGCAGGAACAGTTTCCAAACTTCGATTCATCTGTCGATAATTACCTGCAATATGCCCCTTTCGCTGTTGTATTTGGATTAAAGGCTGCGGGGGTAAAGAGCAGAAGCGATTTTGTGAACCAGGCTGTTATAACTGCTAAAGCGGAATTGTTGATGAGCGTTCTGGTCACGGGAATGAAAAAATTGATTCCAAGCGAACGGCCTTCAGGCAGCGGAATGAACTCAATGCCGTCGGGCCATACTGCCACGGCGTTTGTCGCTGCTACAATTCTCGACATGGAATACCGCGACACATCGCCTTGGATCAGCGTTGCAGGATATGCAATGGCAACCACAACGGGCGTTTTCAGGATGGCAAATAATCAGCACTGGATTTCGGATGTACTGATAGGAGCAGGAATCGGCATTTTCTCGACAAAAGTGGTATACTTCACCCATCAATACCGCTGGGGAAAGAAGAACAGCAATATCGTGATCCTTCCGGCGATTTACCGGAACGGCGTCGGTGTTTCGTTTGCAATGCAGTTGTAACCTTCTGTAACCCGGCAACCGCTGTAAAACGCGGTTAAAAACCGCATTACCCGAAAGTTTTCGGCCGTTTTCTTTATGATGCGGTTAGAAACCGCATCACCCAATTTATTTAAAGCAAAATGCACCTGGAATTATTCCTGTTTTAAAGCTGTCGACTTTGGCACCCAGCGGCGAGTAACGGTAAATAAGTCCCCGCTGCAGATAATCAATCGCATCACTCAGATAGATTTCCGAAGTTCGGGGATCGATCGCAAGACTGTAATACAGGTGGTTTTGCGTCGATAAAAAAGGGTGCCCGTCCAAATCAGACTGATTTACCCCAAGTTTCCAGATCCCGTCATTGATGAATAACAGCGAATCACGCATGCCATTGATCGCCAGACGCGAAGGTTTAGCATCAGCTGTCAGTGAAAAACTCTTTTCAATTGTCCGGGTTGCAGGATCAATCCGTTGAAGCATTGGTATCCTTGAAGTTGTTCCGCTTTTCGACCATCCACCATCACAAAGTGTCCAGATTTTATTGAATTTATCAAGTACCAATCCGCCGGGCTGTTTGCCTGTTTTTATTTCATCAACAACGGCATCTGTTCGCGTATCAATCACCAAAATCGTATTGTCGAACGACCAGCAACTCACAAACAGGTAATCGTTCCATTGCACCATTTGCTCGGTTGAAGCATGTCCTGTTGTGATGATTGAACCTGTTATCTGATAAGTTTTGGGATTGACAATTGTAATCTGTCCCGCATAAAGATCAGTTATATAGGCTTTTTCTGAATTCACAAAATGAATATACCTCGGAGAAGTCAATCCCGTTATTTTTCCGGCATATTTACCGTCCGCAACATTAATCACATACACTTTCCCTGAATTATTGATCACAATGTACCCAAGGTTTCCGTTGATGATCATTGATTGTGCGACATCGCCGAGTGGCAATCCATTCGTGCTGTAGAAAAGGTCGTTTTGTACGCTTTTTGCAGACGGGTCGTAAAACGAAAGGGAAGCATTTCCATACATGAAGTTTCCTTCGTTAACGATAAATACTCCTCCCGCCGGCAAAGTTCCCGTTTGATGACGGCTGATCCATTCGTCATCTTTCATACATCCGGCAAAAGCAAGAAGCACAAGCAGAAACAGGGTGATATTTGAGCGGTTAACAGACATGTTAGAAATCGTAACGAATTAGTAATGAATAATTTCTTCGTGGCATAGGATGCTGTAAAACAGTGCGGTACTCTTCATTGAACAGATTTAATATTTTCAATTCGATGTCTAATTTATTTCTGCTCAATCGGATCTCTTTGCCGAAATAGAGGTTGTTCATAAAATAGGGGTAAAGCACATCAAGTTTGGAGGTTTTGTCGTTACTTGTTGTTGTGAAACGCTCACTGTAATATGTCCAAAGCCATGTAATATGGTATCCGGTACGGGAGAGATTGGCAAGAATATTTGAAGAATGAACTGGAATATAAGGAAGCTGTTTACCAATCGATTCGTCGGCCCAGTTTTGCGGATCGTCACGGTTGATGGATCTGGTAAAGGCATAATTACAATTGAAGTGATAATCAAACGCGGATAGTTTGCCACTAATACCGGAATTTAGCTCAAATCCGCTGGCATTTACCCGTTTCATATTCGAAGGCTCCCAATATCCCTGGGGCGTGGGCAACCAGATGATCCAGTTGTTGATGCGCGAATAATAGCCGTTTAATGATGCATGGAAGGTCATCGTACCGGCCGCACCTGAATAACCTGTTCCGATATCAGCCATTGTTCCTTCTTCGGGTTTTAGCAGTGGATTTCCTCCCGGAATATAGTAGAGATCGTTCAGCGAAGGTTGATGGTAATTGCGCGACAGATTACCTTTTAAAAAGTATCCTTTATCGCGAAAGGGGTGGTATTCGATTCCTGCGGAGGGAATAAACGGAGTCGGTTTACCTCCGGTAATATCCGCTCTGGCCATCAGATTGGCTGAAAGCTGTTCGCTGAAAGATTTACTGACCTGAATGTAAAACGAATGATCCAGGCGCTGCTGGTTATAACCTTGTGTCTCACCATTTAGCGGCGAATTCCTGGAGTCAACACTGTTAATCTCTGTATTCGCACCTGTAATTATTGAAAGGTTATCCGAGAATTTGTAATTGTAAATTACTTTAAGTAAGTAAGATGCCGACTTTGAATCTGAATTTATCACCAGCTGGTCTGCAACTCCCGAAACTTTGGTCTTTAACTGATAGTGCAAAAGCTGAATATTTGCCCCTGAAGTTACACTCAGTGTTCCATTTTTTGCATAATACCGCCATTCAGCCACGGGGCGATGTGCATTTTCGGATTGCCGGTTAATATTTGCATTATTGTCTGTTTCGTTCGATAGCAATCTTGGAAGACTACGGTCGTTGTGCTGATACCAGTACCTGAGAATGATGATATTTTTTTCGGAAGGGTGTAAATAGAATTCCTGAAGAAGTCCGTAATTTTCGTAGCGTGAGTTTTCGTTCCGCTGGGTAGGGTAGAGGTAACTGCCAGTTTTCGGATCAATATCTGCAATAAACTTATTTACAAATTGATAGTCATTGTCAGAGTAATTATAAAATGCCCTTGTTTGCGACTGTATTTTTCTGTTTCCGCCGTTAATCCGGAAGAATTCATCTTTTGTTCCATAGCTTCCGATTCCGGTGAGCAGACGTCCTGAAAATTTGTTGTTCCAATCTGTGGTATTGTCAAGTTTTACAACTCCCCCCAGCGCACCACTTCTTTCGGATAATGATCCTGAACCGTGCAATAAACTTACATTGTCCGTGAAGTATACCGGAATTGAAGAGAAGTCGACCATTCCGAGCATTGGTGAGTTAAGGCTGATTCCGTTCCACGACACTTGTGTATGCGAAGGAGCTGTTCCGCGAAACGACGCAGTTGCCATCGCACCCCGGCCATACTCTTTAATAAAGATGGGTGTGCTTTGTGAAATTAGTTCAGATAAGTTGGAAGTCAATGCCTTAATCATTGAAACGGAATCGATTTTAGTGGTGGTTTTACCGGCATCCTCTTTAATGATCCGATCTGCAAAGACCTCGATGGTTTTTATTCTTATTGTATCGGAAATGGGTTGTGCAGCTACGAATTCAACCGATATAAGCATAAACAGGGATGCATAAATGAGACTCAGGTACCTGAATTGAAATCCGGAATTTATAGCGTGCCTTTTAAACATTAAAAATTTACAATAAGTCAATTAGGTGTATATTCAACCAATGACAGATCCACGGCGCCGCTTACCTCGGTCGATACCTCGTTGAGCCACCCGGCAACCTGAAATACACCGCTCTGGACTTTTATAAAACTGATCGCCGAAAGATTGACCTTGTTTCCGGCTTTGTCAACAGAATTCGAAATATCGAATAGATTGGCTTTTAATGAATAGTTGTAATCCAGATTGTTATAGCATTCAGCATACCCCGATGTAAACATTCCCGGGTTGACAATCCAATTTTCGATGTCAGGTTGGGTAGAAATGTTCTTATACGCATTTGGTAGTTTAACGCCGCTAAATACCACTTCCGTCTTGTTTCCATATCCGCTCCACCACCAGGAGGGAGTTTCGAAGACTGGCTTCAGTTCGTTGCTGTTCCCTTTGTTATCTTTCCATGTAACATTTCCGTTACCGACAGGTTTATAATAAGTTACCTCATAATCATGGATCGTCTCCGGATGATTGTATTCACTTCCCTTAATTTCTGCCCATTCACCATCATTTGGAATTCCATCTTTATTATCATCATTCATCACAAAAACCACAGCTGGTTCGGATGATGGGCCAGGTTGAGTAAATATTCCGAAATCAGCACCTTCCACGTTTTTAACGAGATGGTCAAAACCAGCAGTTATATATCCGCCCCAACCGCCGAGGGAAGTATATTGCTTCGATCCAATCCAGGGCTGACCGATAAAATCATCGCCTTTCCAGTCAGCAGGGATCAGCGACGCATGCTGTCCCGGACCATATTTGTAGTCGAAAACCTTCGTTATATAGGGTGAAAGATTCGAAAAAGCGGAGATCAGAATCGTTTTATTGTCGCTTCCAATTTCATTTGATACTTTAAGCTGAAGATTGTAATTGCCTATTTTTGAAGGTGTAAACGTATACAGTTTTGCTGAAGATACGATAGATCCGTTTACTTCCCATGTATAAGAAGATTTTTCGCCATTAATGATGGTGGGGTTGAGCGATAGTGATTTTCCTACTTCGACTTTAAAGCCTTCGGCAGGAATCGCGATGTTGATTAACGGCCCCGTCAGCTTATCTGATTTGCAACACGAGACGAACATAACAGCAAGTCCCAGAATGATCCGGAAAATGATACGAAATTCAATTTTTAACATACTTAAAATCAATTTAATAAATAACAATTAATTGATTTTAAGCTCATCGGAAGTAATGCAGAATGGAGAAACGGCCATCTGTACGCTTTTATCCCGAAAGCTTAAACCGTGAATGGCTGGTCTTCTGACTTATCCCGATTTCTGGTTACCTTCCCATCCTTTTTTGGAAAGAATAGTGGTCATTTACCAGAAACGTACTATTCCGCAACAGCGGAATCGGGTTTTACAGCAGCGGGTACTGTCCCGGATTTTCACCGGATTCCCAAATTAAGCCCTCTCGGGCACCAATTCTGTGCAAAAGTAAGAAATTAGTGACGCTCTTCTATAAATTCAGGTGTGTTTTTTGATAAGGTTTGTAAAGTCGTATATCAGCATTATTTGGAGGTAGTTTTTAACAGAATGGTTGTTTGATTTGTAATCATTGTCGTTGATGCTCCCAATCTGCAAAACAGTATTTTTATTCATTTTATAACCTGCTCCTACATAAAAGCGGTTCTTCTCAACTACCGGACCATACTGGGGCATAAACAGTTCATCACCTAATGCAAGATAGATACTGCCTTGAACCATTTCTGTTTTGTTGATAGGTACCAGGAGGCCAAGCCGGTATTTTAGTCGGTTTTTGTATTTATCACTGATAAAGCGTTGTTCAAGCCGGACTCTGTGTTCGAAATAGAACCGTTTGAACGTCTGTTTTAGATTTAATTCAAGCCATGTTCTTAATTCTTTTTGCAGAGCTGGTGTCCGAAAGAATCCTCCGGGCTCATCCGTGTTGAAAAAGCCAGTGCCAATTGAACCGGTGAAATTTCTGAAAATAGCATAGCCAACTCCCACTTTAATTTCAAAATAATCGTATTTGAAATCATAGTTGCTACTTCTGATGTGGCTTTCACCCAAAAGTGACCATTTTGGCGAGAATTTTCCTTTAACAATTACTGAGTTCCAATTTCCTAAACTTTGATTGTCCTGTGCATGACTCGAAGTATAAGTAATTATTAGAATGATCGTTATAAAGAATAATGAGAAGTTTCGTCTGGTAAAATTCATATCATTTAAGTAATTTACAAACATAGCATTTATATCTAATCAGAACGATTGGTCTTTTACCATTTGTTGTTATCCAATAAATTGCCGGCAGTGCCAAGTAACTTTAGTGAAATATGATTTTTTATCGCCTGATAGTTTTGAAAAAAATTATACTTTTAGTAGAAAGGTCTGTCAAAGATCTGTAGTTTTTAAAATGTTGTAATTCAGTTAAATAATATTACGAATATGAATAATTTAAAAGGATTAACTCCCGCTTCGGTTTGGAGTTATTTCGAAAGTGTTTGCCAGATACCGCGTCCGTCAAAACATGAAGAGAAGATTATCGGCTTTTTAATGGATTTTGCAAGGCAGCACAATTTGGTAGCCAAAAAAGATGCTGCCGGTAATGTATTGATTAGCAAGCCATCTTCAAAAGGTATGGAAAGTCGCAGAACTTTGGTTCTGCAATCGCATCTCGATATGGTTTGCGAAAAAAATGCGGGAACTGTTCACAATTTTGATACGGATCCGATTAAACCATATATTGACGGTGAATGGGTTACAGCCGAAGGAACCACACTTGGCGCTGATTGCGGAATCGGAGTAGCCGCTCAAATGGCAATTTTGGCTTCAGATGATCTGAAGCATGGGCCTATTGAATGCTTATTTACTGTGGATGAAGAAACTGGTCTCACTGGTGCAAATGCACTGGAACCAGGTTTTTTTAGCGCTAAGGCACTATTAAATCTTGATTCTGAGGATGAAGGGGAACTATTTATCGGATGTGCAGGAGGAATAGATACGGTGGCAACTATTCATTATGAGTCAGTTTCAGCTCCTGATGGTTTATTTCCGGTTAGGATTGAAGTAAGTGGTCTTTTAGGTGGGCATTCGGGAGATGATATTAATAAAAACAGGGGGAACGCTATCAAAGTCTTAAACCGGTTTTTATGGCAATTATCGCTCAACTATGAGATTTGTATCGCTGATTATAATGGAGGTAACCTTCGGAATGCTATTGCACGTGAAGCCTTTGCTACTATTTTAGTTCCAGGTTCCAGCAAAGAACAGATTACGGTTGATTTTAATATTTTCAGATCAGTTATTGAGGCAGAAATGTTACTCAATGAACCGAATATAATGCTATTGCTTGATAGTACCGAACAAACGCCATTTGTAATTGACAGACAAAGTCAAACCAGTTTGTTGAACGCTTTATATGCATGCCCTCATGGGGTATTGGCAATGAGTACGAGGATGCCGGGATTGGTTGAAACATCGACTAACCTTGCATCTGTAAAATTTAAAACAGGAAATGTAATCGAAATTACCACAAGTCAACGAAGTGATATGGATAGCGGAAAATTGGATGCTGCATATATGGTAGAGGCTGTATTTAAGATGATTGATGCAGATGTACGTCATGGCGAAGGGTATCCTGGATGGGTTCCGGATCCCTCTTCGGAAATACTGAATATCACGCGATTGTCATATACCAAACTTTTTAAGACTGAACCAATTGTCCGATCGATACATGCCGGACTTGAATGCGGCCTTTTTCTCGAAAAGTTTCCGGGTCTTGATATGATTTCTTTTGGACCAACTATGCGTGGGGTTCATTCACCAGATGAGAGGATTAATATTCAGACTGTTGATAAGTTCTGGAGACTTCTTACAGAAGTAATTGCTCAGTATTAATTCATTTTGAATTTTAAGTATTTCATTGTATATTTAGGGGTAAGTTCGGCGTTTATCTGCTTTCAGTATAATTGTTCTTCTTTTCTAAAATTAGATTATAATTTAACTAATAAAAGCCAAAATAATGTCAAATAATTTAGTCACTGTAGCTACTTTAGAGAATATCAATCAGGCAAGTATGATGAAAGGTTGGCTCGATTCAGCAGGTATCGAAAGTTACATTCTGGATCATGGATTAAGCGTTGAAGCTGCTGCGCAATTAGAAGGGCATATTGAATTACAAGTCTGTGAAATTGATGTTTCTAAAGCATTGGAGGTAATCGAGAATGGGAATATTCCCGATAAACAGAAAACTGAATCTTCAGTGTTTGATAATCAATTGATTAATAAGATACTTGTTCCTGTTGATTTCTCTTCCTATTCGTTGAATGCAGCTTGTTATGCCGCTCATGTTGCCCAACAGAAAGGTGCCGAAATCACGTTGATTCATATTTACTTTAATCCGATAACAAATCCGATTTCGTACGATCATTTTTATTCTTTTCCGGCGAATGTAGCGGAGACACTCAACGAAATAGTTGAAAATGCTGACGAATTAATGAAGGAGTTTAGGGCAAAGTTGAGTGCTTATATAGTTGATAATGAATTGTCCGCCATTAAAATTAAAACGGAAGTCATCGGAGGCATCGCCGAAGAAGCCATTCTTGATTTTGCAGATACTGGATACTTTGACCTGATGGTTGTTGGAATTCGAGGAAAAGATTCATCAGAAAACTGGTTTGGAAGCTTTATGACTGAGATTATTAATAAATCCAGCATTCCTGTTTTAGCCATTCCGGGACCAGCAACCTATAAAAAGTCGATGTTCAAAAGGTTAATGTATGCTACTAATTTTGACAAATCGGATGGCCAGGCGATTCAAAAATTAATTGAAATTGCGAGACCTCTTGAAACACATATTACGATTGTACACATTGATGAAACATCCGAGAATCCATTTCTTAATTTCGACTTAGCCCATTTTAAAGAAAAATATGTTGGAAATGTCGGTCCGGTTGAGATGGACTTTGATCTGATTGTCAATAAAAACAGATCGCGTGGAATTGAAAATTATATTATTGATAAAAAAATTGATGTTATTGCAATTACATCGCATAAGCGAAATATTATAACCTCTTTATTCAGACCAAGCTTGACTAAGGAGCTATTATTCCGGCTTGAAATTCCAATGCTTATCTTTCACCCGGAGATTAAATAACCAATCATTTGTCTGAATAAAAAATGTTACTTGTTTAACTGGTTTCCAATCAATAAAATCTTCGGTAACTATTATTATTGGCATATATTTTGTTGAGAATCCGTATTGTTATATTCGAGAAAACAGTTAATTTGTAACCGAATTGAATCTCATATTATTTTTATGATAGCTAATCGAAAGAAGATTTTATACTACCTGGCTAAGTTGCAGTATTCGTGTGTGAAAATGATAATGTTGGTTTTTATCAGCTTCTTAATTTCCTCTTGTTCGTCGTTGAAAAATATTGGAATTGAGGTTGCTGTACAACCGGAATACCCGATTGGTGAAGATGTTCAGAGTCTTGTATTACTTAATCGAAGTTCAACCAAACAATTCACCAATACCAACATTGATTCATTGGAAAAGGTTCTTGTTAACAACAAGATGGTATTGGATGCTGTTTTTCAGGACAGTATTGCTGCCGATACAACTATCCAGGTGGCTGCCAGGGCACTTTATGAATCCGGAAGGTTTGATGTAGTTGTTCCAAAAGAACGGAATATAATAAGAACTGATAATGATGAGATTCTCAAACCATTAGATATAAATTTTATAAATGAGGTTTGTGCAGATTTCAAAGTTGATGGAGTTCTAATTCTTGAAAGCTTCGTTGAGCAACTTAAAACAAAATATGGCACAAATATAATCTCAGGATCTATTGATTATAATTCTACAACTGATGTTACTTACTTCTCCGAATGGCGTCTTTATCGTCCAAATAATCTTAAGCCAGTAATTCGGTTTCAGGTTGGAGACTCAATATTTTGGGGTGATATTAATTACTCTTTTGAAAATGTTTATAAACAAATGCCACGCACTAAAGAGGCATTAATCGGCGGCGGGATTGCTGCAGGGTTAAAAATGTCTGGTTATATCTGCCCGAAATGGGTCAATCAGACTCGTTTTTACTACCTGACTGGTAAGAACGAGATTGATGCGGCTGTGCCATTGATTAAAAACAATAAATGGGATGAGGCAGCTGCTATATGGGAAAAATATGCTGTAAATTCTTCAAAAACAGTCAGAAGTAAAGTTGAATTCAATCTTGCTGTTGCATCCGAAATGGCTGGTGATCTGGATCTTGCCATTGAATGGGGAATTAAATCCTATAAAACCAGATATACCAAAACGATTGAAGTTTATCTCAAAGCACTTGATAAAAAGAAGATTACACAACTTAAAGAGAATATTAAGAAATATTAGCATTATTTTATCTTAATTCCTGCCCGTCACTTGAAGTTATTCAAATTGAGGTAGCAGTTCAACCGGAATACCCGATTGCAGAAGATATTCAAATTATGGTATTGCTAAACAGGAGTATGACCAATCGGTTTGTCAACAACAGGGCTGATTTCCCGGAGAAAATCTCAATCAAAAATAGGATGGAAATTATTGTTCCCCTTTTTCTTATACCTTTGACTTTGCTCTTTTATGCTTAACCATAAGCGCTGGTAAGAATTTTCAGCACTTCAATATTCGCAATTGCAGATGAATGTATTCCGGAGATTCAATAATAGCAATGAAATTAATAAAACAATCTTGTCATGAGAACCATAATCAATTACGCAGGGATATTATTTGCAGGTTTGATATTATCATCCTGCATCACGACCCAAAGTGTTTCCATCGATCTATTGGAACCTGGAAAAGTAAGTTTGCCATCACCGGTTCGAAAAGTGGCTTTGATTTCGCGTAATTTTAAATTTTCGGTGGATACCCTTGCTAAATATTACAACTCAGATTTTCGTCTGAAAAAAGGGTCAAGGGCTGAAAATTTGGTGATTGATAGTATTGCAGTCACAAGAAGTATGGATAGTCTTCGAAAAGCACTGCTTGAATCGGGACGTTTTGACGAGGTTTTTGTTTATCCATCAAATGCCATAAAGCCACATACAGGAGTTAAGGAGTTACCACTTTCTTCAGGTTTTATTCAGTCGGTTTGTACCGAAAGCGAAACTGATGCTGTGATATCACTTGAAATGCTAAGCTTTTTCTACAGCCGCCATAATGGTTCTTCTGGTCGCGAGATCCAGCCCGAAGCAAACGTGAAAGTTACTGCTATCTGGTCGGTATATACACCGAAGAGTGATGGTCCGATTGACAGGTTCACTCATTCCGAGGTGATCCGGTGGAGTGATAAAGACCCGAAAGACAATAGTTTGAATTATAAACTTCCAGGAAGAAAAGAGGCAATATCGATAGCCTGTGGAGTGGCAGCAAAAAATTATAGTAAAAGAATTGTGCCTTATTGGGCTGAATCATCCAGAATTATTATTGGTTTGAACGGTTTGGATTGGGAAAAAGCGATGTATTACGGTGAAAAGAGCGAATGGAAAAAGGCTGCTCAGATTTGGAAAAAGTATTTGGAAACTCCTCAAACGAGAGTTGCCGGTATTGCTGCTTTGAACTATGCTGTTGCACAAGAGATGCTTGGTGATCCGGATCAGGCAAGTGCATGGTCGGCAAAATCAGTATCACTTCTAAAAAGCGGTGAAACTGGCAGGATTTCAAGAGACTATGCCGGGCAGCTTTACCAAAGGAAGTTAAAAGCAGTCCAACTCAATTCCCTTCTGAAAATCAGCCGTCCGTGATTATTTCAGCTTAATATTAAATCATTTAAATGGTAACGCTACTCTATTATTCTATTCTTATCGTTTTAATTGCTGATTTTATTTTTGAGCGTTGGCTTGATTATTTAAACACCAAAAGTTGGCCTACAGAACTTCCTTGCGAGTTATTAGGTATATATAATGAAGAGAAGTATCAAGAATCGCAGAAATACCAAAAAGTAACGCACCAATTTACATTGGTGACTGAATCATTGGGATTTATAGCCATTCTTATCATATTCATTAGCGGAGGTTTTGGTTGGCTGGATGGAATCATTCGTCTCCGGGTAAGTAATCCGATATACGTTGCACTCTTATTTTTTGCAATTTTAGGACTTATTACAGAAATTGTTTCATTACCTTTTTCCTTGTACGATACCTTTGTTATTGAAGCTAAGTTTGGATTTAACAAGACGTCGCTTCGAGTTTTCTTTCTTGACAGGATGAAGGGGCTGGTCATCTCCGCAATAATTGGGGGTATCATTCTTAGTCTGATCATATGGATTTACCTTATTGCCGGCAATTTATTTTGGCTCTATTCTTTACTGGTTATTGCAGCCTTTTCAATCTTTATGGCAATGTTTTATTCGAGTATAGTTGTTCCACTTTTCAATAAGCAAACGCCTCTGGCTGACGGTGATCTCAAAAATGCAATCAGTGCCTTTAGTGTTAAAGCGGGTTTTTTTCTCGACAATATTTATGTGATCGATGGATCCAAACGGTCAACCAAGGCAAATGCCTATTTTTCGGGATTGGGAAGGAAAAAAAGAATTGTATTGTATGATACTTTGATCAACGAATTGGAAACGGAGGAAATCGTGGCAGTTTTAGCCCACGAAATAGGCCATTATAAGAAACATCACATCTATTTGGGATTATTTTACTCATTAGTGTCTACTGCAGTTATGCTTTATGTTTTTTCTTTAGTTAGTAGTTATCCTGCATTTGCTCAGGTTCTTGGATCAGAGATTCCCAGTTTCCAGTTGGCAATTATTTCATTTGGGATTCTCTATTCACCGCTTTCAATGATCATTGGCATTGGTATGAATTACAACTCACGAAAACATGAATATCAGGCCGACCAATTCGCTGCCGAAAGATACACAGGAGAATATCTTGCTTCTGCGCTGAAAAAATTGTCAGTCAATAACCTAAGCAATCTGACACCACATCCTTTTTATGTCTTTTTTCACTATTCACATCCAACACTTTTACAACGATTAAAAAAACTTGCAGAGATTAATTAATTGAGGCTTTCCGGCTTGTTGATGTTCAAAAATAAGTATAGGTTCGTAGTTTATTTCATAACAGTACCAAAGAATCGTTATCTTATTAATATGCTATTCATGAGGATTAAGACGTTATTCGTACAGCTGACTATTTCATCTCTTTTTTTGGGAAGCCTAAGTACACAGGGACAGTCAGTTGATGATGCAATAAAAACCATCAATGAATCCTCTCTCAAAGCGCAACTGAATTTTTTGGCATCCGATTGGATGGAGGGGCGCGAGTCGGAAACCAAAGGGGCTTTTATGGCAGGTGATTATATTGCATCAATGTTTCAGGTGTTTGGTATCGAACCGTGTGGCGATATGGAATATACTTTTCCGTTCGCAGGACAAAGGGGGGGGAGGCCGGAAGCCAAACCTTCTTATTTTCAAAAATTCAACATACTTAAGTATAAAGCATCAGATAAACAATCATTTAGTCTCATTCGTGAGATAGATGGAGCTCGTCTGGTAAAGAATTTTGATTACGGTATTGACTATAATTTAAACGGTATCGAGACAGATACTGAGATTGATGCACCTGTTGTTTTCGTCGGGTATGGTGTGAAAAATGATTCACTTAAATACAACGATTTTGCAAAGGTTAATGTAAAGGGTAAAATCATTCTCCGGTTTGATGGTTATCCCGGTTTTCGCGACACAACATCAAGTTCCTATAAAAAATTGAAATTTTCGAATCTTTGGAGTGCAAAAGAGAAATGGGCACTCGAGGCTGGAGCCATTGGCGTTATCAATCTTTCAACTTATCCAAACAAGGATTTTGGGAAAGCACATAATTTACCATTTAGGTATGAAAGTGTTGAAATTGAGTCAGATACGGCACCCGAAAAATATTACGATAAAAAGGCTGTTCTTGCTAATGACTCGCTTCAAAAATCCTTGCCTGTAATTCGGATTTCAGCACGCTTGCAGAATGAATTGATGGGGCTTATTAATGTTGATATTTTCAGTTTTGAAATAGATGCAAAGAATAATCTTAAATCGGCCTCCAGGGAAATTAGTGGTTTACGAATTGGATTAAAATCGGGAGTTGAAACTGAATTGCTGACGGTTCGAAATGTACTGGGGATGATTGAAGGTGTTAACAAAAACGAATTCATAGTTGTAGGTGCCCATTACGACCATTTGGGAAAATACAATGGGTATATATATAACGGTGCAGACGATAATGGCTCAGGAACTGTAGGTGTCATGTCCATAGCACGGGCTCTAATGGTAACCGGGAAAAAGCCGGAGAAAACAATCATCTTTGCCGCCTGGACGGCTGAGGAGAAAGGTTTGCTAGGTTCTGAATATTTTGTGAAAAATTTCTCAGGTGTGAATCGGATCGCTTTGAATTTGAATTTCGATATGATAGGGCGTAGTTCGGTAAAAGATACTATCGGAAATAAATGCGGTGTTGAGTTCACAAAAGTTTACGGTGGTTTTCAGGAACTTTCGCAGAAACATGTGAAGGATTTTGGTTTGAATCTGGATATTAAATATACAGGTTCCGAAAGACCTTCTGGTGGGAGTGACTTTTCCCCTTTTGCCGGGAAGGATGTTCCCGTGATAAGTTTCATGTCTGCTATGCATCCCGACTACCATCGTCCCACGGATGATGTGGTGAAAATAGAGTGGAAAAAGATGGAGGATATCATCAAACTTGGTTTTCTTAATATCAATGAATTAGCTAACTCAGATCTTAAGAAATACAAAGTTCCGTTAACAACAAAGTGACATATTAAGAAAGATTTGTATTTTTACCCAAGATAAAAAAAATAAGAAATGAAACTTTTAGAAGGAAAAACGGCAATTGTTACAGGCGCTTCGCGAGGAATTGGTAAGGCGATTGCAATTAAATTTGCTGAAGAGGGGTGTAATATAGCTTTTACTGATTTGTTTTACGACGATATCGCGAAGGCAACAGAGACAGAGCTTCAGGCGATGGGTGTAAAAGCGAAGGCCTATGCTTCGGATGCTTCGAAATTTGATGATACGCAGAATGTAGTGGCTCAGATTATTGCCGATTTTGGATCGGTTGATGTTCTGGTCAATAATGCAGGAATTACGAAAGATTCGCTCCTGATGCGAATGACTGAGAACCAGTGGGATGCAGTCATTACAGTAAATCTGAAATCTGTATTTAATTTTACAAAAGCGGTTCAGGCAGGAATGCTTAAACAACGAAGCGGCTCAATTGTAAATATGAGTTCGGTGGTTGGCGTAAGTGGAAATGCTGGTCAAGCCAACTATTCTGCATCTAAGGCAGGTATTATTGGATTTACAAAGTCAATTGCAAAAGAGCTTGGCTCAAGAGGTATTCGCTCTAATGCAATAGCTCCTGGATTCATTATTACCGAAATGACTGCTAAAATTCCTGAAGATGCCCGCAAACAATGGGAGGCGACAATTCCAATGAAGCGCGGTGGTTTACCTGAAGAAGTTGCGAAAGTAGCACTTTTCCTTGCTTCTGATCTTGCTTCTTATGTTTCCGGACAGGTGATTAACGTCTGTGGAGCCATGAATACTTAATATGCATTAAATTGAAAATCAACAATTCATCATTTTTTAGTCTGAAGTTGTTTGATCATTAAAATAGTTAAAAGAAAAGAGCTGAACAATCAGCTCTTTTCTTTTATGAGAAAGCAAGCAAAAACCTTATTTAATTGGGTTTCCCAATAATTTTGTAGATTTAACAAACGAATATAATTGTTTTTTTAGGCCAGACGATTTTTTTCACCCATTATGAATGGGTGCATTCTCCCAACAATTTTAAAACCAGATTTATATGGTTAGAATAGCTTTCAAATTGATTGGATGAAAAATAAAAATATTTCCTTTCTACTGAGTATTTATTTTTTGATTGCTGAGACAATTATCTCGGTTTTAATCATTTTTGTTGGCTATTCCTAACTTCGACATTCATTATCTGAAAATTACCGTTATAGATTACAATACGACGTTCAGGAAGTACTAAACGAAGTTCACAATTCGATGAATGAAGCAGAACGGTTTACTGAAAATCTGACTGCTGATAATTATCAAAGACTTCTGCTTAAAAATCCCATGAGTTATCTCGAAATGGCGTTTAAGATTCAGCCCGATATGTCGGCATTTGGAATGATAACTACGGCTGAAAATAAATTTTCCCTGCGGAAACCTGATTTTATTTTTTACAAATCAGGTACGAATATATTATCAGATACTGGTAGATTTGACAACAAAAGTCCTGGGGTAAAAGAACGGTATAAATCAATGCTTTTGGCTAAAAAACCAGCATGGAGCTTACCTTTTTACAATTCCCAAATTGATTCAAGGGAGATTACTTAAGCACGACCAATTGATTTTGAGCAGAATGGGAAAATGGTTCACGCAACATTTTTTTGCTCGGTCTCTCTCGACCGGAATCTTGGTAAACTAAGAAATCAAAAAATGATTAAATCCGGTTTTTCAATTCTTTTAAATGAACGAAACCTTGTTGTTTACCATCCCGATAGTACAAAAAACGGAAAAGATATCAAACACTTGTTGCACTTAAATTTACACGAAAATAAAAAAAGGCCGGAGGAAAACCGGCCTTTCTATAATAAATAAATTTTTTCCTAGATGAATTTGAAGCCAACTGAGAATGTTAAGGTATTACCTTTATTAACGAACCCAACTTTACTGACACTTCCTTCTGAAGTGTTTGATAGTCCCCATTCATAACGACAATCCAAAGTGATCATACCAACGTCAACGCCAGCTCCTAACTGCCAATCCCAAATGTTATTTTTATAATTTTCAGTGTCATAAATGGGACCCGAAACGCCCACATATGTGACATTACTGCTTTTCATCGGAAACGACATGGCAGGACCTGTAAATGCACGAATGGATGCGAGTTTCAGATCGATCAGTTTAATACCCAGTAAAAGCGGAACCTGGATGGAATTTAATTTAACAGATTGGGTTGCAGTTCCAGTTGCATCTGTTGATTGGCTATTTCTAACACAATACAATAATTCTGGCTGCAGATAGATTTTGGTACCAAGCCGGGCAAAGACGCCAAGATTATATCCAGATTTTGCGTCTGATTTAAAGTCATTAAAAGTTACACCTTGTCCAGAATAATTATCAGTTGTAATTTTACTGGAATTAATACCCCCTTTTATGCCAATTGCAAACGGCAATTGTGCAAATGTCGACAATACCAATGTCATAAAGGTAAATGTCAAAATTGTTTTTCTCATGATTTTAATTTTTCGTTTAACTAACTAAGATTTACACTTTTGAATTAACAATACCTAGTAAAGTAATTCCTTTTAAAAAAGCCATAAACAGAATACAAAAACTGATAACCAGTTGACCTGATAGGTCCGAATTTATAAGCTGTTACTGCTTCATTCAACAAATACAAATCAAATTTAGGTATTTAATTCGGTGAATTAGATGAATTATATATATTTAACAGAACTATAAACCGCGCTCCTTGCAAATTTCCTGATAGGCTTCATTTAATTTTTGAAATTTTTCATTGGCCGCTTTTTGAACGTCTTCGCCTAAATAGCTTACCTTATCGGGATGATATTTTAGCGCCATCTTTCGATAAGCTTTCTTAATCTCTTCGTTAGAAGATTGTTCCTGTATCTCAAGAATGTGGTATGCCCAGTCGGTTTTGGGAATAAACATTGCTTCAATCGAATTGTAGTCAGCACTGGAAATGCCAAGAGTTGTGGCTATATGTTGAATTAATTTAAGCTCATCCGGATGCAAAACGCCATCAGCATTTGCAATCCCCAAAAGAAAATGAACCAGCTGCAAACGCGAAGAATGATCAACATATTTTCGGATCTGAATGCAGACATCGGTTACCGGAATATTTTGGGTGGTCAGGTCTTTCAGAATAGTTAATGCTTGTTTTGCACCTTCAGCTCCGAAATTTCGTTTCAGAAATTCTTTCACGTAATCGAGTTCAGACCGCAAAATTTTGCCATCTGCTTTTAAAACCGCAGTAACAAGGACAAGCAGGCTGAACATATAGTCCCCTTGTGTGATTTGCACTTTTTTAACGGATTCCAGCTCCGGATTTGAAAGTAGGTTATCTGCCTCGTCAAAAACTGAACCAAGCACAAAACCCGCCAAGGCTCCAAGAGGTCCGCCCAAGGTAAACCCCAAACCTCCACCTATCCATTTACCAATTTTTACCATCTGATCTGATTAATTTATCCAGTTCAATTATCTGAGGGAATAACAATTTAACGTTGTTATTTTCAATAATGTAATTCACCATTGTGATTTTTTTTGAATCCGGCATTTGATTATTAATACGTTGCATCACCAGCTCTTCAGATAAACGATCACGTTTGATTACCCGTTCTATCCGAACTTTTTCATCGGCCAAAACTAATATATTGCTGTCGAAATCGGAAGCATACCCGCTTTCGAGCAGAATAGCAGCTTCATAAAGAATGTAGGAGGCATTTTGGTGAATATTTGCCCATTTGAGGAAGCTTTGTCGGACCGCAGGATGAATAATTGCATTAACATTTGCCAAAGCCTTTGAATCATTAAAAATTAGTCCGGCCAATTTTTTTCGGTCAAGTAATCCATCATGAGAATAGATTTGCCTGCCAAAAAGCTTACTAAGAAGATCTCTAATCTGTAAATTATTATTTTGAAGTAATTTAGCTTCAAAATCAGCATGAAATACAGGAACACCCAGAAGTTTAAAAATTTCACAAACGGTCGTTTTACCGCTGCCAATTCCCCCCGTAATTCCGATTTTCTTCATTGAATCTAATCCTTCCGTTCAATAATATATTCTACATCTTTGGGAAAATGATCTACAGAGAGAACGGTTTCGGGGACTTTATCGAGAACTACCCGCAATTTTGATAGTACGTCAGACCGATGTGAATAATCGACGATAGCTCTGAAACTGTTGCTATTCAATTTGCTGTATTGACTTAATCCAATCCTGCAGGTTACTTTTACCTTTGCAGGAAAGGTTTTAATAAGCAATGAATCGGGCTGATTGATTATCAGTATGGGTATTTCAAATTTTGCCTCGGTGCATTGTTCCACATCAATCAGGACTGAGACCTCGTCGAATTCGGATTTCAATTCCGGCAACATAACTAAATCGACATCGCGTTTGACCGTATGCGATAAATTTTTAAGCTCAATCGATTTTGTATAGATATACTTCAACGTATCCAAAATCGCTTCAGGACCGCGTACCAAAATTGACTCAGGCTTAACTACGGGTGGATTCTGCAGAATAAATTCTTTTGCAAAAGTGAAATCTACAATCGGATGGACCGGTACTAATTTTTCAATTACGCTGCTTACCTTGAATGATATTGAATCGGGTCTGATACTGATAATTTGGATTTCGCTACTTATTTGTTTAGCAATTTCCTCTTTGTGTCCATTTGTCGAAATGGTGTACTTCGACATAAACTTATCTTCTAAGTAATTGTTTGTTAGTTCATTAACGTCCAATAGTACAGGTGAGAACGCCAGGCTCAATTTATGTCTTAGCAATGTGTAACCAAATGCATCAACCGTGAGATCAAATTTATCTGGTAATTTACCTGTAAGGTCCTTATCTTTAGGGATATTAATATATCTTACCGGCACTGTAATATGATCGGTATAATGCTTTTCGAGTGCATTGAGAAACCATAAAAACGTGGCTAATGCCAGGCAAACCAAAAAGACAAAAGCTTTTTCGCTGCGTATTGCCTTAATTTCGGTTTTAATATATTCAATGACTCGTCTTGGCATGGACAGAGATTTTAGTAATGAAGCAAAAAGGCTGGTTACCCAGCCTTTCAGAATTTAGATTAAAATATATTTAATTATTTCTGGGCCGGTGCATCCGACATATCTTTCAAGACAACACTTTTGTCAACTTTAAGTTTTACATTTTGAGCAACTTCGAGAATAATGATATTATCTTTAATTTCATCAATTTTGCCATAAATTCCGCCAGTTGTCACAATTTTATCTCCTTTTTGAAGTGCTGCCCTGAACTTTGTCATCTCTTTCTGACGTTTCATTTGCGGCCGAATCATGAAAAAATAAAAGACAACGATCATCAGACCCATCATCAAAAGCATGTTCACCGATGAAGCTCCACCCACCGGTGCCTGAGCAATAATAAATAAAATAGAACTCATTTTTCTGTATTTAAAAGGTTATTAAACTGTTTGTTTTCTATATAAGCACCAATTTGCAATTCTTTTCGTTCGCCTTCAGAAGTTTCGACAATTATACCCTTAATCTGGTTGCCCCATTCGCCAGCTGTATTAAAAATTAATTCTATAGATGAAGTTTCACCTGGCTGAACAGTGCCTTGACTGAATTTAAAATCAATACATCCGCAAGACTTTTCAGCTTTACTAATTTTAAACGGAGATCCGCCTTCATTTCGAAATACAAATGAAAATGAGACAATTTCTCCATCTTTCAGTGTACCAAAATTATGAATTTCCTTGTCAAATACAATTTTACCGGGACCCTTTTTTTCAAATGATTTATTCTCCTTCGATATTGCCTTCCCAGGGCTTCTATCAGTGCCACATGAGTAGGATAGTAGTAATAAACTGATGATTACTAAAGTATTTAAGGTAATTGTTCTCATCCCTCCAACAATCCTCTTCCGGCTTTCACAATTTTACCATCTTCGCGAAAGTCTTTGGTGATACGGTCAAGAACTCCGTTAATGAAGGTACTGCTACGGTTTGTACTGTAGTATTTGGCAAGCTCGATGTATTCATTTAGCGTCACCTTTACCGGGATTGAAGGGAATTCCATAAGTTCTGTTAAAGCCAATTGCATGATTAGCACATCCATGACTGCAACTCGGTCAACATCCCAGTTCTTTGTATAATTTTCGATGATCTTACGATTTTCTGTTTCGTTGTTAATCGCTTTTCTGAATAACTTAGTAGTAAATTCCTGATCCTCTTCATCTTTATATAGAGACATCAGGTATTCATTCCGATCGTTTTCACTTTTAAATTTTTTGATAGTTTTAATGACCATTGAAATCGCGAAATCGAGATCATCGTTCCAGTAAATACTTTGCTCTTCGAGTTCGTTAAGCATTATATCGCTGTTTACAAGAATGTTGCTATAGAAATCTTCGCAAAAGTGTTTGTCATTTTGAAAATCATCAGTTTCCGAATTGATATAGGTGGTATAAAGATCCGACTCAATCATTGAGCCATAAATACCACGGATAAGATCGGGATAATTCGACCATGTAAGCTTATTGCGAGTCAGATAATCATTCAGACTTTTATCTTGTTTCAGTCTTGTAATCAGCCGGTTATTTATAAATCTAAGATTCGGATTAAGATCATCAGCGGTAGGAAGATTCTTCATTTTCCGCGATTCAATCCGCTCGTTTGCAAAATCGCTGATTTCGCCAAGAATTGCAAAAAGCAGATGGTATAAATCGTAGGTTTTTCTGATACTGAAATGAAGCTCAGATTCAGATTGAGTCATTGTTTTTTCGGGGGATGATACGTGAGCGTATAATATTTGCAGTACCTTGGTGCGGATAATCCTTCGACTAATCATGTTTTATACAGAACTGGTTTCTATTAAATTTCAGGGTACAAAAATACAACAAATATCTGAGTTGCTCAATTGTTTTATCTTGTCTAATCTTCTTCCGATTCAACATCATTTTCTGGTAGATTATCCTCAATCTCTTCATAATCTTCAACTTCTTCTTCCGGTGAATCAGCCGGAACTGGTTTACGGTAGAAAAAGGCCAATCCAAATCCCGATATGCCTCCCCATAAATGTGATTCCCATGAAACTTCGGGTTTCAAAGGGAAAATTCCCCAAAACATTCCGCCATATACCAATGAAACGATCATTGATATTGTCAATAATCTGATATTGAAGCCGATGATCCCGCTCATAAACAGAAAGGCGGCAAGCCCATATATGAGACCACTTGCCCCTATATGCAAAGCCTCACGTCCTCCTAACCAGACAAAAATACCTGAAAACAGGTAAAGTAAAACGAAAATGAGGTAGGAGGATTTCCTGTAAAAGAAGAATAATGAAAAAGTAAGAATGAATAATGGAATTGTATTTGCAATGAGATGATTGAAATTGGCATGTATAAGTGGCGAGAAGATAATCCCTCGCAGTCCCAATACATCATGTGGAAGAACTCCCCATGTTGAAAAGTTGAGATTAAATTCAAACTCAAAAAGTTTAACCAGCCACAATACTACAATGAAGGCACAGGAAACGAAAAGCGAATGCCTTACAATCCGTTTTTCCAGATTGTATTGCTCATCGGAATAACTCCCGGAATGATATCGCGAAAGTAGTGGCATGATTTAAATCTTACTCTTTCAGTAAATTACGAATTAATTTAGCAAAGTTCAGAACATCCTCCTCAGTGGTATCAAACGAAGTCATCCATCGGACTTCTCCGCGGTGTTCATTCCATGTATAAAAGAAGTATTCATCCTGTAGCTGAGGTATCAATTCTTTAGGGACAATCGCAAATATCCCGTTTCCCTCCACAGGTTGCGTGATTACTACACCTTTAAGTTTTCTAATTTCTGTTTCTAGTATTTTAGCCATTCTGTTTGAATGGGAAGCGTTCAATTTCCAGATCTCATCGCGCAAATATGGAATAAATTGAGAACCAACGAACCGCATCTTCGAATATAGTTGAGCTGCCTGTTTCCGGTAATATTTACTGTAGGAGGCCAATGCCGGATTGAAAAAAAGTACCGCTTCGCCAATCATCATTCCATTTTTTGTCCCACCAAATGAAAGAATATCGACTCCGGCATCTTTTGTAAACGTTCTGAATGGAAGTCCGAGCGAAACTGCTGCATTCGAAATTCTGGCCCCATCCATATGAAGAAACATACCATTACGATGGGCTAATTCTGCCAATGCCTTGATTTCATCAACTGTATAAACAGTTCCCATTTCAGATACCTGCGTAATACTTATCAATCCAGGTTGTGAATGATGCTCAAAACCAAATCCATGCAAATGGTTTTCAATTTGTTCAGGAGCGATTTTTCCATTTTGTGTGGCAATGGGGATCAACTTGCTTCCAGTAAATTTTTCAGGTGCACCACATTCATCGGTATAAATATGAGCAGTTTCCGCACAAATAACTGAATGAAACGAATGAATAGCAGATTGGATTCCCAGAATATTCGCCCCGGTACCTGTCAATACGAAAAATACCTCAGTTGTGTCTCCGAATTCCTTTTTAAACATGCCAGTTGCTTCATTTGTCCATTTGTCGTCGCCATATCCAATGGCATGATCACGATTGGCTTCCTCAATTGCTTTTAAAATTTGAGGATGAATTCCTGAATTGTTATCGCTGGCAAAACCTCTTTGATGCATATTTGTTGATTGAGTTATAGTTTTGATGTCAAAATATTTTGATGTAAAAATATGTTTTGTTTTTGGCTTTTTAGTATATTACATGCCTTGTTATTAGGTTCGCATTTTCTTTTCGTATTAACTAATTCATTTTCGGATGGCAAAAAAAGATAAAACGGTCGTAAATATTGTCTGGATGAGACGTGATTTAAGATTGGAAGATAATACCGCACTTTTTCATGCTTTAAAAACGCGTGAGAATGTTTTACTTCTTTTTATTTTTAATCCTGATATTTTAGAACGGCTTGAAGTTCGTCCCGATTTCAGGGTCAATTTTATTTATAAAACATTGGTCGGAATAAAGGAAACACTTGAGAAGATTGGGTCGAGTATTTATATCGCTCATGGAAGACCGCAGGATGTTTTCAAAAAAATGGCCGAAGAGTTCCATATATGTAGTGTTTACACCAACCGAGATTACGAGCCATATTCTCTTTTGCGTGATCTGAATGTCGAGCGTTTTTTGAAAATCAATAAAATAGAATATCATTCGTACAAGGATAATGTTCTTTTTGAAAAAGATGAACTCGTGAAAGATGATGGAAAACCTTACACGATTTTCACCCCGTATAAGAATAAGTTTCTCCAGAAGTTTAACAAAGAAATGGTTCGTCCTTTGAATACAACACAGTATTTTCATAATTTCATCCGGATAAAGCCCTTGCCGATGTTGAGTATAGAAATGCTTGGTTTCGAGTCAGTTAATTTAGTTTTTCCTTCTAAGTCATTGCCACAAACTTTGCTGGAAGGTTATGCTGCAAACAGAGATTTTCCAGCGCGCAATGGTACCTCAAAGTTGAGTGTTCATTTAAGGTTTGGGACAATCAGCATACGCAAGGTTACTGCTCTGGCATTTTTACATTCCGAAACCTTCCTTTCAGAGCTCATCTGGCGTAATTTTTACAGTCAGATTCTTTGGTATTTTCCTCATGTGGCAACAAGAGCATTTAAGCCGATTTATGATAATATTCGTTGGGAAAATAATCTTGACCATTTTAATGCCTGGTGTCAGGGAAAGACTGGTTATCCGATGGTAGATGCAGGAATGCGCGAACTCAATCAAACGGGGTTTATGCACAATCGATTAAGAATGGTGACTGCAAGTTTTTTGTGTAAACATCTGTTGATTGATTGGCGATGGGGAGAAGCCTATTTTGCAGGCAAACTGAACGACTATGAGCTTGCTTCGAACAATGGAGGGTGGCAATGGGCGGCAGGATCTGGTTGTGATGCAGCTCCCTATTTTAGAATTTTCAACCCTGAATTACAGGCCAAAAAATTTGATCCTGATTCCGAATACATCCGGAAATGGGTTCCTGAATATGGGACAATGGCTTATCCACAACCTATTATAGAGCATCGTTTTGCACGCGAAAGAGCGTTAAAGCGATACGCGCAGGGTATGAATTTTGCAGACGAATAAGTGTTCTTAATGAAATTATATTTTGTCAGCACCACATTATAAAATGTAAGCTGCTAATTGCCGGATGCATCACAGTATAAAACACACTATTAAATCGGAATAGATCGTTATATCTCAATAATTTTCAAGTTTTTACTACGATTCAGGTATCCTTTGATAATTACCCTGATATCGCGGTTATCGTTGTGTTTTTGAATGCAATCGTGAAGAAACTCTAGATTATTTGATGTGCATTCGGTTGATATATAGCCAAATCCTACATAACGACCACTCGAAATTTTAATAATTGCGTTTTCGTCGTTGTTACGCCCCTGATCAATCACAAAAAAATTTGGTGACCGGTATTGAAGCGGATGAACTGACTTATTAACGCGTAAATTGTAATTTGCTGGACTCTCAAGCCCAATGCATGCTCCCTGGCAATGATGGATCTGTGACTCGAAGCATTCACCTGAATTGCTGTCGAGATGGCACAGTTTCTTGCAAAGGGCATACTTATCGGCCAGATTGTGAAGGTAATCAAGTCCTTCCTGTTGAAAATGAAAGGTGGTCAACGGAATTTCTTCTCCCTCAATTGGTTTGATTTTTAAATTTAAATATCCAGCTGAATCTTCGAAAGAGAACAAGCCAAAGTTGAATGCCGACCGTCGCTGGCTTCTGTTATACAGCGGTTTATGCTTTTTGATCTCAGATGATTCGAGCAAAAGTGCAACTAGTTCACTACCTGTCTCCTCCCATGATACATCAGCAATTTTGACGCGCATCTCTATTGCCTTTTTGGTTTGTGAATTGCTGAAATGGGTCAAGACGCGTTGATGAATATCTTTGCTTTTCCCAACATAAATGATATTTCCCTGGGCATCGTAAAAATAATAAACGCCTGTTTTGCCAGGAATGGCAGCCATCTTTTCGGTTGACAAGGGATATGTCTGATGAACAAAGAGCGAGGATTCAAGCAAATTATTCTGACTTAATAAAATATCGAAAAGTTTTGCAGTAGCCAGGGCGTCGCCGATAGCCCTGTGCCGGTCTGTAATCTGTATGTCAAGATCTGCACAAATATTTCCCAGTGAATAGGAGCGATGCCCTGGCAAAAGTTTCCGTCCAAGTTTTACAGTACAAATTGTTTTCCGTTTAAAATCGTACCCCAGTCGTTTAAACTCCTCTTTTACAAATGAATAATCAAACTGGGCGTTATGTGCCACAAAAATTCTTCCGGCTGTCAGTTCGACAATCTTTTTGGCGACTTCGTAAAATTTAGGGGCACCGGCAACCATATCGTTGGTTATTCCTGTGAGTCGCGTTATATTCCAGGGAATATTACATTCAGGATTTATTAACGTATTATAGGTCTCTGTCACCGACTCTCCATTATGAAGGACGATGGCAATCTCGGTTATCTTTCCATAAGAGGCACCGGTTCCGGTTGTTTCTACGTCGATGATGGCATACATGGTCTGCAAAGTTAATTATTTGGTACTTTCGTCCAATCAAAATCCTTTAAGAAACCTGTAAAAGGATAGACCTTATTTGTATCTTTTAAAAACAATATTTTATTTAAGATGATGGAAAACAATAATTTAAATGAATATCTTAAATTAGCAATAAATGCTGCTCTACATGCCGGACGAAAAATTATGGATGTTTACCGATCTGGAAATTTTGGTGTTGAGCAGAAAAGTGATCTTTCGCCAGTCACAATTGCCGACAAAGCTGCAAGTAAAATTATTGACGAGTTATTAAATTCATCAGGACTACCTTATCTATCAGAAGAAGAGTTATTTAGTTCCTTCCAAGAACGTAGTAAATGGGGATTGTTTTGGTGTGTCGATCCGCTCGATGGTACAAAAGAATTTATCCGCAAAAGCCGCGATTTCACAGTGAATATTGCACTAATTGACAAGAATGAACCCATTCTTGGTGTTGTTTATCTGCCGGCATTCGATTGTCTCTATTTCGGCGGAAAGGGAATTGCTTCCCGGAAATATGACCAGGTAAAGAATGTTTCAGTTTCGGAAATTATCGAAAATTCATTTCAACTTCCTATGAAGCAAAGTAATGAAAAATTTGTAATGATCGGAAGTCACTCTCATTTGGATGATGAAACAAAAGCTTACTTTGAAACTGTCTTTGAAGAGAAGGGTAGGGGAAACGTTGAAATTCTTATACGGGGGAGCTCACTAAAAATGTGCCTGATAGCTGAAGGTCTGGCTGACTATTATCCCCGGCTGAGTCATATTATGGAATGGGATATTGCGGCTGGTCATGCTATTTGTGAAGCTGCTGGTTGCCAGGTTACCGACTGGAACGGAAACCAACTGACCTACAACAGATCAGATTTTTTCATGCCATGGTTTAAAATCATCAGAAATTAATAAAGCTTTTTCAAAATATATATCTTAGTTTAAGATTCTATAAATCAAGTGTATATTGTTCTATTTTAGGGTGGGTTTAGATTTGGTTTTCAACGTGAATTCTTATCATCCGGTAGATCTCAATAACACTGTCATTTTTAGGAAGCGAATCATAGATATGACGTATGTATTGTTTCTGATTAAGGATCTGAAAACTCTTCTTAAAATGAAGATCGAAAATCCAGGACATCTGGAAAATAAGAAAATCGTTGAAAGTCATAATATCAGCCCTGCTCGGAATGCCACCTTCAACTATTATTTTTGAAAATGAAGGTGTAACAATTGGTTTCTCCGAAAGAGCAAGTTCCAGAGCCATATTGGGCATACTACCTCTACGTGTAATATATTCAGAAGTTGATCGCCATGTGTCCAATTTGTCAGCATCGCGCAAAAGTTTCACATAGAATAGAATCGCTTCTCCCTCTTTGTCTTTCTTTGGAAGTTCCGGTTTATTGTGATTTTTAATGACTTGTATTACAATATTCTGAGTCGCTTCGTCAAGCTCACTAAAAATCGGACTTGCCTTTAAATATTCGATACTTGCATCTGCATGATCGATAGTTTTACTGTCTGCATTTTCAGGAAGAAGCAACCATAATCTGCCGATATCGTGAAATTGAGCTGTGATCTCGGCTACATGCTTCTCATTTTCGCTAAGTTCAAGTGATTCAGCTAAAATAATTATATTCTCAACTACTCTATTAATATGAAGTATGGTTTTTTCAACCGTCGAATCAGAATTGTAAGGTGCATTTTTAAAGATCGTTGCATAGTCCTCAAAAGCTGTTCGTAATGTAGAAATTAATTCACCGGGCACCATTGAATTTAGATTATGGGTTCTTTACAAAAGTAGTATTTTCGACCTGAAACACGATATGGGAATACTAATTTAAAGACCGAATTGAAAAATTTAACATTGAGAGCTAATATCAGCAATTTTGTGCATATATGGTTACAGAACATTTTCTGTTTGAAGAATAATACTACTTTTGTAACCGCCTTCAGAAATGGCCCCATAGTTAAATGGATAGAATGGAGGATTCCGGTTCCTTTGATCTGGGTTCGAATCCCGGTGGGGTCACAAAAATTTATAAAGCCTTCAAAATCACTGATTTTGAAGGCTTTTTTGTGTTCAAAAACTTAATTATTTTTATTAAGGCATAATGAATCATTTAAAAAACAAGCTTTCGTTTCTTTAAAAGAAATTCACGTAAAAAAGAAACAAAAAATATTCAATAATCGTATTTAGTCTAAATAAACTCAAATAATGAGTTTATTTAAAAAGTTTCATGCGTTTAAGATTACAAATAATATTGTTAAAAAATTAGGACGTAATTAAATTCACGGAATCGCAATATCTCCTTAATAATTTTATCTACTATTTCATGCTAATTGTTAGAAAATAAGTAACTTAATAATTATTTTCCCGCCTTTATTACCAAAAATTAAATTGTATGAAAATGAAAAAGTCAATATGGTTTGTCCTATTTACTGCATTAGTCATCCCTACCTTATCCTTTACCAGTCCTACTATTAATACGAAAATTAATGCGAAAACAAGGCTTATGCCAGCCATTGAACAGGAAAGGTATCTTGAGTGTAAAGTTGATGGAAAACTATTAAAAGCTTCAGATCCTGGTTTAATGATTTTATATGTTCCCCAAAAAAAGGAAGTAACCATTTGGGGTAAAACATCCGAAGGTATAATCTCTATTATTATTGATGCAGTTGAAACTACAGGCACATATACAATAAAAGGAAATTCAAAAAATGGTGCTGGCATTCAAACCAAAACCTCTATGTATGAAGTAAAAAAGACCGGAACTCCTTTCAATGTTATTATTGAGACAATTGAGGATTTGAAAGTGTCTAATAATAGAGGAGTAAAAGCTATTCGAGGTACTTTTAGTGGGAAAATAAAGGACCAGTATGGAAAAGTTGTTGAAATAACTGAGGGTAAATTTAGTACACAATAATGTAAAGATAAGTTGATCCTATAAACGGCTTATAACAAGCAATATGGCATTTTTCGTTCACGCCAGGTTTTGACTGAATGGTTGATTAAGAGGGCAAAAAAGTGGTGTCAACTAACACCGACCTTTTACTTTTCCACTTAATTCCCTACTTTCTGGCGAAGTCTTAACTTCTACAATACAAGAATTCGAGCTGAATGCATTGATTTTTAAATAATTTAGGTATTTTTAGGCACTCAAATAAATTTTTAAACTAAATCAGTCATGAAGAATCTTTTAATTGGAATAGTCATTGCATTAGGATTATACGCTTTCTCAGATGGTTCAAAAGAAAGATCTGCTGAAAATAAATGTGGATTTAATAAGGATTCGATGATTGTTGTTATGCGTTTTGAAAAGAAAGTTTTACCCCAATATGTTTCTGTTTTAAAAAAATCTTTCGATGCCTGCAAAGTTCAGGTATTGGTCAAAGAACCCCGTTGTCTTGATTATTCCTTATTTCAGTCTTACAACGATAGTACATTGTTCTGCATTAATGAAACCTGGGCTACTAAGGGAGCCCATA
>JBBRZE010000011.1:0-86291 GCA_038236995.1 Bacteroidales bacterium
GCGCTACAGATGGCGGAAGTTTTGGAATTTCTTCCACATAAACCCCGGGAGTTTTGTACGATGTTGCCATATTGATTTATTTTAAAAGTGAAAAAAAAGATTACTCAATCAAATATTTCTGTATAAACTTTTTCAATTCTTTTAGTCGGGTCGTTAGACTCATATTGCACCTTAATGCCTGAATCACCTGGTTTCTTTTTTACACCAGCGTTTCCGTTGTATGTTAAAGGCAACGGCGTACTGCTTTCCGATATCGGTGAACCGTTATTTTTATTAAGATATTTCCATACAGCCTGTCTGTTTTTAAATCGGATCTGAAAAACCGGACACGCTATTTTTGCGACTCCTGCGGAAGTACAACTGAAATCATTATCAATAGGATTAGTCGCTGTAATATTCACAACACCAAATACATTGTCCGGAATTTCATTGGTTAGCAAAATTCCTTTTCCGGGAGTTCCGGCTAAACCAATTGGTGGCACAATGACAGGTGAATCATTTTGATGAACGAAAACCGGCATATTTGCAGCAATATTGTTCAACTTCACTTTGGTTGCACCAGGCTGACTACTTGTCAGTTGAAACAAAGAATTTCCGGTAATATTCAGATATTCAACTTTATCATTAGCTGTGGAGGCAGGTATTTCCCTTGAAAGAAATAACGACTTGTCAGGATTGACTCCACGCGAAATACCTGTCAGATTTGAAAATACCGGCACATTTTCCTTAAACCTTAATATTTTATCTTCAGGTTGGTAGTAGAGTTCGTAAATTTTCCGGTTAATAAATGTCAGGGTAGTATATTTATAAAAATCGGCATCAGAAATGGAAATTACAAACGAAAATAATTCGGCATCAGGAATTACAACGCCTTTAGGAACAGCAACGATAAAACCTAATGCTGTATTTTTGAAAATTCCTCTAAATGCTTTGAGTTTATTTGCTGTAGTAGGAGTCGGTTTAATCTCCAGGAAAGAGCGCGCATCATACGTCAGCAATAATTTGGTTTTTCTGATTTCAGGCAACGCATCGAACAGAACAGATGCGTCATCCAGCCAGTAGTGATGCAGCAGATGCACTTCAAAAAGGCGTTTATATCCGTTTACGATTCGTTCTGCCATTTCATGAATTGTTTTTATGATAAAATTCATTGACGATTTCAGTAATGAGACCGCTCTCATTGTAGACAGCCCTGTATTTAAGATCGACCATACTCATCATGTAGATTACAAATGGGTATTGCTTGCCACCGAGTGTACCCCACAAATGGTTAACTTCTTCCATCGTAGGAGAATAAAGATTAAAAATTATTTTAAAGGATTCGAGTCGATCAAGTGCATTTGGAGGCGCATTTGTACTGATAGAAGAAGGAGAAACATCGTCCTGGGTAAACACATTCTTAGACTGTAAAAATCGGATGGCGCGCGAAAGCATTAATAATGCGTTGCTATAACCGGAATCGGTAGCAGTAATCAGGATCTGGAAATTCAAAAATACTGGTGGATTCTCATAGGTTGTGCGAAGAGTAGTTTCGTTCCTGACAAAATTGGGGAGATTTTTAAGCGTCTTCTCTTCCTTGATGTTGACAACCGAGAAAATGAGCTTACCTCTGGATATACCTCCATTTCCCCCTCCCTGAGTGATCCCTTCAGCAAGATTGCCAAGCTGAACTGCATCACTTGATGAAGGAACACTGTAAACATCCTCCAGATGTTTTTTCAGTTCATTAATAACAATAGTTAAACCATGTGATATCATCGCTTAAATATTATAAGATTAATTAACGCTTAAAAGGACTTATCTATTTATTTTCAATGTTATATGAGGTAATGAAAGCACGGGAAAAATAAAAAAGAGAAAAAGTCCGTAATTAAGATTCATTAAAAACGCAAATTCACTGGAAAAGTTTCATGTTTTTTCGATCATGTGTATTATTTTTTTAAAATAGTCTAAATAAGAATTAGAAATTCTTTTTCCTTTGGTTAAAAACCAGTTAAATTGTTTACTATCAAATTTATTTTACGGCTGATATACAAATTAATCTCTTCCAAATGACGCTTATTTCTCCTAACGTAGAATGAAAAATCAGTGCTCTCATTTTTGTATGCTCAATATTAACTTTATCAATCATCTCACTGGCAATATTAAGTGGCCACATATACCTTCCTGGCCTTTCTGATTTTTAAAAAATAAAGTACTGAAAAAACCACTTGAACCATGAAATTCCATCTTTGACTTACTTAAGGAATTATTTTTTAAAGGTGCGAAGGGATCAATCACTCATTTTTCTGCTATTCTATTTCAATAAAAAAAATAGCTAGCTTATACCGTTGAACCAACCTTCTTTCTAAAATAATTATTATTTACATATAAATCAACGTTCTTATTTTTATTAGTGCCGCGTTTTAAAATCGGTTAATCAAGATCTTCATATGCAATAAAGAAAAAGCAGAAGCCTGAAATCGCATCAGTAATTCCAGACTTCCATTATCCAATTGTATATGACATTAGGGCACCCAGGGATTAACAGGAGCTGTCGAAGATGCCTCTTCCTTTTCATAATAGCCACCGGGTAACCATCCTGACGGAATAAAGTTAATGCCAAATGCACAGATTTGGGCTAAAACAGGATCCCTAATTTAAATTTTTAAAAGGTTCACAATAATAATTAAAAACAATAAAACCTTTATATAACTGCTTGTTGCACAACCCGACTTTCAATTCGCGGTTTCTCCCCCTGAACGTACCAGAATTCAACCTCGCATGCATTTTGCTTTCTGAAATCGAAGTATTGCTTTGGCATGGTGATGCTCGAGTCGTTACAGGTTAATATTTCGTTGCCAAAAACCTTTACGGTGGTAAAAAGTTTGAGAATCGGAAATGCAGTAATGCATGCCGGTACCAAAAGTGATTTTCGTGAAAGAATAATACTTAACTTACTTATCTTAAATACATTTTCTATTAAGCGGCGTTGAAAAGGTAGCGGTTCGGTCCCCGAATAGAATAACCGGTCTGTTTCCAGTTTGGGATTTGTCAGAAAGGCATCGATCGAAATTTCTTCAGGAATGAAGAGACATGCTTCAGACAATTGCGGAACCAGGTTTTGCATAATGGCCACCTGCGGTTCGCTTTTAAGGCACGCTAGCATATTTTCGGAAATGACGATATCATACGGTTTGGTGACAACAAACGTAGTGGCATCCGTGCAATATACTTCACCAATATAAGGACTTAGTGTCAAGCTATCAGTCACCCGTTGAAGTGCAGCCAACGATTCGGAATTGATGTCGAGTAAATCAACAATCAGCTCTTCGGGTTTATACAACTTTAGAAGCGGAATAACCAATGTTCCGTAAGGACCTGTTCCGGCATAAAGTATGCGGATTGGACTTCCCGCAACTTCCGATATTTTTTCTGAAATTGCCCGGTTGATACCTCGTAGAAATACGGCAGTACGTTTCATTTCCAGCAAACAATGTGCTGCAGCTATAGTCGAAACAGCCTTACCGGAAGGGAGCCATATATCTTTGTCACAATTAAGCTGATCAATGGTTACTCCTGTTATCGTACTAAAAATGCGGTAAAGTTCATCGACGGCCTGTTTCATTAATCTAAAATTATCACCACAACACAAAAGGGTCTGGGCAGACTGATGTACGACCTTTTCAGCTATTAAAAAATGGTCCTTGATATAAGCGTTACGGGAAAATGAAGGTGTCAGGCAGGGTTGAAGCATACTTTTTAGAATAATTTGGTCAGGTAAACAAACGAATAGGTCAGGTTATAGTTTTGATTGTCAGCTACAAGTATAGAATGTTATTTAAAAATTAGGGCTATTGAATTGCTTATGCCATACATATAAAATAAACATGGGAATATTAACATTATAAAATTTTTAATGCACAAAAATACTGGATTGGCTTTATACATCAATTATCAATGTATACAAAGTGAGCGTACGATTTGACAAGTTGATTGAAAAAAGGATCATTCTTCTAACTTCAGCCATCAGATAGAAGAGGCAAACTTTTTTTGGAATTGGAAGGTTGCCGAAAAATGATAAATGAAAAAGTCAGTACTGTGCAAACATGGATCCGGGCAACTAATTGTTCATATTTCCAAGTATATCCGAAAGAGTGCATAATTGATTTAATATTTTCTGCGCTTTCTATCCTCTTCCTCCTAATTAATAAACAAATCACGAATAACAATGCACAAAAACAGCATGCTTGGTTTACACATCAATTGTCCATACGTCAAAATTAGCGTACGAATCTGCAAATAGATAATATTTAAACACTTATCGCAGGATTTGGAGTAAGAATCAGCAAAAGTGCAAAAGGGGAATTATGCCTTGTTATTTTGCCGCCAAACAGATGGCGATTCGGAGGTAATCTGTTTAAACTGACGGCTAAAGTTTGAGGCTTCGCTATATCCCACCAATTCAGCAATTTGGGCTAAACTGTAATTTGGGTATGCGATAAGCAATGTTTTGGCTTCCTCAACGCGCAGATTGTTAATCCACAGGTTGAAATTCATCCCTTCGTTGTTGTTGATAAATGTGGAAAGTGTTGTCCGCCCAATTTTGAGATATTGCGCCATTTCCTGGATATTCACCCCATCTGCCAGGTAATACTTATCCTCCAGAATCTGATTTTTTAATTGAATCCAATTAATTCTCCTACTAGATTTTGAAAATTCGTCCCTGCCGTTTTCAGGAACGTAGATAGCAGGCTCAATATAGATAAAGGTGCGCGGATATTGAATGTAATAGATCCCAAAACCCATGTAGAATAGGGCATAAATGACGGCAAATATCAATTCCCATTTACTGGATAGTATAAAGCAAGACATTAATGCACCAATGCCAATTGAAAGCGCTGCATAATAGCAATATCTGACCCCTGGAAGGTGCAATTTCAGGTTGTCTGCGAAGTAGTTATCTATCGTATTTTCAAATAAGCGTTCCTGAGCAAGGAATAAGTGGGTTAAATATGCTAACTGGAAGATATAATAGAACAGAAAAATGGATCTAACAAATATTGCCGGATGAAAAGCCAATTGTATCAGTTCGTCAAAGTCTACGATTATTGGATTTCCCCATATTTTAGAAACCAGTAAGTAGAGAATATTCAGGCTTAATACCGGTATTATTTGCTTGATTAAGTAGCTCTTTGTATTAAACTGTGGTTTTAAAAGTATAATCAGCGTTATTGCAAATAAAGTTGCCTGCAACGATGCCATCGTCAAAATCTCCATTGATATAAAATTGTCAGGTGATATATCAAAAACCATCACAAGTATATTGAGAATAGCCATTATCAGGTATGCACCGGCCAAAAACCGCAACGACAAGCGATAATTATTCAAACCTTTATTTGTTGGAAGAGGCAGTGCCAAAAAGAAAATAGCCATGGCAATACACTCCATAATATAGGCTGTATCTACTATCGAAAGTGCGTTATTGTACGTCATTGATGGAAATTCATATTCAGCAATGCGTGAATAGCGTTGCATAAATTTAATACAAAGTTAAATAAATAATGCAAAATATTAAAATAGATCGTGCAAATTATTTCCATTACTATTTAGTAAGTAACCTAATGCCAACCATTCCATGTTTAAAACAAAAAATCTGACAGGCTTATCTATTATGGTGTCAACTTAGCAATAAGTATATCCAACCTGAAGAGCCCGCATGGTTTGTATTCAGGATGATCGCAATGCGACACAAGACATAAACAATAGCCTTGAATTCACCAGCCGTTATGAAATAGCCCACACTGATAGTCTTGTTTTTGTGAAAGATATCCGTTCGGAAATTAACAAGCTAAGCCGGATTGATAACAATCCAAATAATTTAGATAAAATTATGGAGGATATAAAAACACATCTGTGTGGCTTTTATTATTTGTCTTTACCAAATAGGCAAGCTGGTGATTGCATTTTTATTTGGGGAACCACGAATTATAGCAATATCTTCACCCGCTGATCAGTCATTTCGAAACGAGCGAAACCAATTGTGAAATGCCGATTTTTGAATTGTTAGCATGGGGAACAAATCGTTTTTCGTTTCGGTTGCGAGGTGATAGGCAATTGGATCACATGAAAGAAATAAAGATGCTTCCCGACCGGTCTGGCTGGCACCGAAGCAAGATATCGTTGATATTTTATTCGAGTGAATTCAGCAAGTTTCGTTTTCCCAGCTCCCCTGTTCCAAAATTAATAAAGTCATTGGACGTATTGTATAATTTTCCATTTTACATATCTTCCAAGATTACCAAATCATAAAAGTTTGCAGCCGTGAACACATTGTCAGATAATTATTAGTAGTTTTATGACTCGTTAACTATTGAATATTTAGAACCCTATTGATCATGAAGAAAAAAAGCAATAAAATACTGTATTTCAGCATTTTGGGTGTTGTGGTAATAATACTGCTCATCGTTGGTAAAAAGGCGGGTTGGTTTGGTAAAGATATGGCATTGAAAGTTGCTACCGAAAAAGTTCAGAAGAAAGATATAACCGAAATTATTACCGCCAACGGAAAAATAGAACCTCAGATGGAGGTGAAAATCAGTCCGGAAGTACCGGGAGAAATTATTGAACTTCCGGTAAAAGAGGGCGATGAAGTATTAAAAGGCGATTTACTCGTTGTAATACGACCTGATATTTATATTTCAAACCGAAACCGCCTTGAGGCTTCACTCAACAGCCAGAAAGCCAGGTTGGCACAGGCCGAGGCACAGTTAGTTGAAAAGGATCTGAACTATAAACGATCAAAACAACTTTTTGAAAAGAATACAATCGCTAAGTCTGATTTTGAAACAATTGAAGCTGCATGGAAAGTTGCCGAGTCCGAAGTACAAGCCGCACGATATGGCGTCAAAAGTGCGGAATCGAGCCTTAATGAATCGCAGGAAAATCTTACCAAAACAAAGATTTACTCTCCCATCTCTGGAACAGTTTCAAAGTTAAACGTCGAAAAAGGGGAGAAAGTGGTTGGAACCAACCAGTTTGCCGGAACCGATTTAATGATCATTGCCGACCTTTCCAAAATGGAAGTAAAAGTTGAGGTAAATGAGAATGACATCGTGAATGTTGAGAAATATGATACTGCCAATGTGGAGATCGATGCGTATCTGAAACGGAAGTTTGTTGGCGAAGTAACTGAAATCGCCAGTTCTGCAAATGTTTCCGGAACTTCTACCGATCAGGTGACTAATTTCAATGTAAAAATATTCCTGCTGCAAGATTCTTATAAGGATCTTTTGGAATCCAATCCAAAACGTTACCCTTTCCTTCCGGGAATGTCAGCAACGGTTGAAATACGCACCGAAACCCGTCGTGGTGTGATCTCGGTTCCGATTCAGGCAGTTACAACACGCACAAGTGACGGCACTTCTAAAAAAGACATCAGTAAGCTTGAGACCGAAACTGAAGGTACTGATAAAAATGAAGATAAGGTAGCAGCAAAAGATCCTGAACAATTTGAGGTTGTTTTCGTTAATCGTAATGGTTTGGCTCGTCAGGTGAAGGTAAAAACCGGTATTCAGGATAATACAAATATCGAAATCCTTGAGGGGCTCGTGCCCAGCGACGAAATTATTGTAGCACCTTATGGTCTGATTTCAAAAACGCTCAAAGATTCAACCACGATTGAGGTTGTAAAAATTGATGATTTATACAAAGTAAAGAAGTAATGGGTCAACGTTTAGTTCACATTTCCTTGTTAGTTGAAGATTACGACAGGGCCATCTATTTTTATACACAAAAGCTTAATTTCAAACTTGTTGAAGATACGATGTTGAGTGAATCTAAACGGTGGGTACTTGTTTCACCACCCGGTTCTGAAGGATGCTGTTTGTTACTTGCAAAAGCTGCCAACGAAGAACAATCCGCCAGAATTGGAAACCAAACCGGCGGTCGTGTTTTTCTTTTCCTTGAAACCAATGATTTCAAGCGCGATTTCGAAAATCTTCAGTCAAATGGTGTTTCAATTATCCGAGAACCAGCCATCGAAGACTATGGAACAGTAGCTGTATTTGCCGATCTTTACGGCAACCTTTGGGATTTGATCGAACCAACCAGTCAGCCCGGAACTGACGCTCCCATTTTTTAATCGCGATTATTGAATATCTTCGTAGTTCAATTTTTCAAAACTGGGAAATGCTTAAAAAGGTGGTTTATTGGATCAGATGGATTTTAATCAGGATACTGATGGTTCCGGTCTATTTTTACAAATATGCCATCTCACCGATGACTTCTGCATCGTGCCGTCATATCCCAAGTTGTTCTGAATATGCAATTGAAGCCTTAAAAATCCATGGACCATTAAAAGGAATTTATTTGGGTACAAGGCGGATATTAAAATGTCACCCGTGGGGAACACATGGTTATGACCCGGTGCCTCCCAAAAAAGAATTAAATAAAAACAAAGAATGAGAAAATTTATACTACTGTCAATTCTGATCGGGAGCATCCTTTCCGGATGTTTTTCGGGAGCATCGAAACCAAAGGAGAAAATTTTGTTTGTCAGCATCCTTCCTTTGAAGTATTTTGCCGATAAAATTGTGGGCGATGCCTACAAAGTTGAAGTTACCGTTCCTCCTGGAGCCGGCCCCGAAACCTATTCGCCTACTCCAAAACAGATGATGATGCTGGGCGAAGCGAGTGCCTATTTTTCGATCGGATGTCTTGGTTTTGAACAATCACTGCTTGAGAGTTTCAAATCCGTAAATCCTGATCTTCAATTTTTCGCCACCTCAAAAAGGATCGATCTGATTAAAGAAGAGACAGAGCATGGTGATCATGAGCATATGCAAGGTGTTGATCCGCACATCTGGTCGTCACCGAAAAGTGCCCGCCTTATTGCACTGAATATTTATGAGGGAATGATAAAAATCGATCCGGCAAACAGTGATACCTACCATAAAAATCTGGACACGCTTTTGGCGGAGATTTCAAAAGTTGATTCGACTGTTACTTTGCTGCTTGCAAAGGCGACATCGAAAAAATTTATTATTTTCCATCCGGCGTTAGGGTACTTTGCACGCGATTACGGTTTTGAACAACTTTCAATTGAATTTGAAGGAAAGGTGCCATCTCCGAAGCACCTGCAAACGGTGATTGAGACTGCGAAATATCATAATATCAAATTTGTACTGATTCAGAAAGAGTTTGACCAGGAGAACGCCGAGATCATTGCAAAAGAGACGGGGAGTAAAATCATACAGATCGATCCGCTCGACTATAACTGGCCGGAACAGATCATCTCAATTGCTGACAAATTATCAAACGCACCTCAGTAATATGCCACAAATGGACGCATTAGTCGAAATACGCAATTTATCTGCGGGTTACGGACAAAACATCGTCCTGCGCGATGTGAATCTTTCGATTCAACAATTCGATTTTGTCGGAGTTATAGGTCCTAACGGCGGAGGTAAAACCACCTTGCTAAAGGCATTGCTTGGTCTGTTGTCTCCTATATCCGGAGAGATAAATTTCTCAGAATCAATGACCGAAGGCAACTCTCATCGAATCGGTTATCTTCCGCAAATCAATAACATCGATCGAAAATTTCCTGTTACTGTTTTTGATGTTGTGAGATCAGGATTGATGTCACGCAAACGTCTCACCGGACGTTACACCAGTTCAGAGAATGACCAGGCAAATGACCTTATGAAAGAAATGGGGATTTCCGGGATTCGGATGAAAGCAATTGGAGAGCTTTCCGGAGGACAAATTCAACGCGCACTATTATGCCGCGCACTTGTAAACAATCCAAAGTTGTTGATCCTTGATGAACCGAACACCTATGTTGACAACCGGTTTGAACGCGATTTGTACGAAAAACTGAAAGTTTTGAATGAAAAACTGGCAATTCTGCTGGTTTCGCACGACCTGGGAACCATTTCAACCTATGTAAAATCATACGCATGCGTAAACGGTTCATTGCATTATCATTCAGGCAATAAAGTGACGCCAGAACTTCTCAAATCGTACGAATGCCCCATCCAGATCATCTCTCATGGAGAGATTCCCCATACTGTGTTATATAATCATAAATCCTGATGGAAAACCTGATTGCGTTATTCAACTTCGGATTCTTCCGGAATGCTTTTATTGCAGCGCTTATCGCCAGCATAACTTGTGGTATTATAGGCACTTACATAGTTTCTCGCCGAATAGTTTTTATCAGTGGCGGTATTACGCACGCCTCGTTCGGGGGAATCGGGATGGGCTATTATTTCGGCTTCGATCCAATCCTCGGTGCCGTTGCTTTTGGAATTCTGTCTGCGCTTGGAATTGAATTTTTCACGAAAAGAGCCGATTTGCGCGAAGATTCAGCCATTGCGATGCTTTGGTCGCTTGGAATGGCCTTAGGTGTCATTTTTATCTTCTTAACGCCAGGTTATGCACCTAACCTGATGAGTTATTTATTTGGAAATATTCTCACTGTCTCGAAAAATGACCTGATCTATCTTTTTATACTTGCAGTTTTTGTAATCTGCTTCTTTTGGATCTTCTACAGGATGATTATCTTCGTATCATTCGACGAAGAGTTTGCCATGACCAACAATGCACCGGTCAGACTTTTCAATGCTCTCCTGATCAGCCTCGTTGCGCTAACAATTGTTCTAAATATCAGAGTGGTGGGAATTATTCTGGTGATGTCGCTTCTCACGATTCCACAGGCGATTGCCAATCTATTCACCAAACGTTTCGACATAATGATGATCTATTCGATATTGTTTGGATTTTTGGGATCAATTTCCGGACTAGCCTTTTCATATATCTATGATATTCCTTCGGGTGCAGCCATCATTTTCACGTTAGTAGTACTTTATGGTCTTATCAAAACAGTATTCATCATTTTCGGAAAAGCGAATCTCAGGCACAGGGAACGTATCAAAGTATAAAATATCCCAACGGGATCACCATTTCTCAACAGCACTCTTCTATGTCTTGAAACTACAGTGCTGCAGGCTCTTTCCTTTTACCGAAGGAATCTACGTCAAATAATACAGTAAATCTAATTGTATTTGCGAGAGGGCTGTTTCTGTGAACAGGAATTACATACGAAAAATCAATCGCAGCTATATTCATTTTTACGCCAACTCCGGCTGTAAAGAATTTCCGGTTTCCTTTATTCTGAGGTTCGTAAAAATAGCCCGTTCTTAAGGCAAACTGTTTATTGTACCAATACTCAGCACCTGTTGAAATTGTAAACTCCTGCATCTCTTCCTTGAATCCTCCAGGCGCATCCGAAAACGAGCCAAATATGGAACTGACAACCGATTTATTCGAAGTATTGTCAACTTCACCGGTAGGTGTCGGAACAAGTAATTTATTAAAATCCAATGAGATAGAAAATAAGTTGAAATCATCAAATTCATTCGTAAAAGTTGTTCCCAGTCGCATATTTGCAGGTATAAACTCCTTGTTCGCGCCTTGATCATACGATATTTTGGATCCTATATTTGATAAGTTAATACCAGCTGCGATTGATTTTGAAGTACCTGTTCCACCCCATTTATTGAAATAGTAAAAGGATACGTCCGTACCAAAAGCATTTCCAGCAGAATAGGTTTCTGCTCCAATTCCTCCCGAAAGATCCGAGCGTATGTAACGCATCGCTACTCCTCCAGAAAATCTGTCGGACAACTTCCGCGAATAACTAACATCGAAGGCAAATTCACTTGGACTGACTGTTCCGGTAGCCATTTGGTCCTGACCTGTGAGGGTTATGTCACCCATTGAGAAAAAACGAAGCGAAGATGCGATCACCTCGTTACTGTTAAGACGATAGTAACCTGACAAATAAGCAAGATTAATATCGTTGACCAGTTGACGAAGCCAAGGGGTATAGGATAGCGAAAATCCAAATTTCCCTTCGGTAAAAGCATATTTCGATGGGTTCAGATATTGTGAGTTGGCATCAGGTGAGGTGGCTGCTCCGACATCTCCCATGGCCCCATGCCGTGAATCCGGGGAAATCGTCAGGAATGGAACAGCTGTTGAAATCGGGTTGTACTTTACTTCCTGACCAGTTGGCGCCTGACCCACAGCAAATAAGCTGAAAGAAAACAGAAAGAGAAAGGGAACAATACTTAATTTTAGATTTCGGTACATGTTATATAGGAGTAAAATAAAATTTCAGATATTAAAGATCAAAGATGCAACTAAAGATTAATTTTCAAATGGTTTTCGAAAAATAAATTTCTTCTTAATCCACTAATTGAGATGGTATATCGCAAATTCCAAGTCTGTTTTTAAAAGAAAAATCATGCTATTTGGCAGAAAGGATGGTTACAGTTGAAACCGTTTTTTGCGTATGCTCGTGATCGAAATCAAGAATCATATTTCCGGATGAACTGTCAATTAAAATATTGTTCAAAGGCAGTGGCACCTGCATTACTATTTTATGAAATCCTGAAATTATGCCAACAGACAAATCCCCGTTGTCAAAAACTGAAACGTTGAATCTTGCTCCATTTTCCAATTTCAGATTGTTGTATAGAATTGGTTTACGGCCAATCGTTTGAAGTAATACAATTCCATTCTCATTTTTGAGCAATTCAATCTGCCCTATCGCGTTAAACAATGGTGCGTTATTAACTTTGAGCGTTGGGTAGTAACTGATTAACAGAGCCTTAAGCTGATTGCCGGTCATTACTGATCCCGATCTCCGGAGTAGTTTCATTGCCGCTAAAACGCCGGTCACCTTTGGATGAGATTTTTTTTCAACGGATAAGCTGTTTTCATTTGAAACACCAAATTTTGAATCCGTCGATGAAAAAGGACCTATATCAGTCGTAAAATTCCTTGAGCCAACAAAAGAAAGACCTGTTTCGTCGGATTTTGTAAAGCCATTGCAGATATTCCTTTCGTCTTCATTCGACCATTGAGTTTTAAAAATTTCCCCCGAGCGATCGAATTTCACGATATAGGTTAGCGGTTCATTTCCTGCTGTTGAATCCATTGCTATTTTATTCATCCATATCAGTTCACCGTTCTTACCAAATTGAGCAATAAATAAATCAGGTTTGTTACTTCCGCTTTGAAGTTCCTTTTCATTCATTACGATCTTCCCAATGAATGAACCGGCAATGTATAGCTCATCGTCATTTGTTTTGGTTATCGCAAATGCAATTGACTTTTCGTTCCCCTCAAACTTCCTGATCCATTGCAATGAGTTTCCCATCGAAAAGCATGCAACAAACGGATTAGAGGATCTCTTATCGTTAAAATAACCAGTAATGAAGGCTCTTCCCTGACGATCAAAAACAACATCCTGATTAGCCCCGCCACGTTGAGCCCCCAATTGATTCGCTATTTCCCATATCTTTGATGCCCTATTTGGTTGCGAAAAAGAACTGGAAAGATCAATCAATTGAGGCGTTAATCCCTCAAATACAGGCATTGTAAAACCAATAGGGGCATTAATAAATGATGGATCTGTTATGTAATATTTTTCCTTGTTCAAATAATAATAATTGCCATCCAAAGGTATATCATAGCAGACTGCTGTTGAATAGTAGCCAGGAAACTGAACTCCCACAACCGGCAACCGAAGCAAAACTCTCACAAGCCATGAAAATAAAACGGCTTTGCTTCTATCATCACCAGATTTGAAGGCAATCATCTCCTCTGCAAACCGGTTTATATAAAATCCATCTGCTTGTTTTCCTGACATATAAACAAATTCCTTTTCAACAAATTGTTGCAAAAAGGCGGCAGCTTCCGGCCTATCCATCTTAGACAACATCGGGTAAATCTGTCCCAATAAATCCTCTTTAAATATGGATGAAACCGGAGCTCCAAAATAAACAGTTGGATCTGTTTTCGGATAATTGTGGTAAAACCTGATAAGATCCGGATTATAACGCATTGAAAACGAATAATTTTTATTGTTCCACAGAAGAGAATACTTTCGAATTGTTAGTTTTCCATTAAAATTCAGTGATTTATAAAAATTCAAATCAATCATACCAACATTGTCAGGAAACGGATGCTGACAAGTGACTAATAACTGACTTTTCATTTCCCGATCGAGATAAAATCGCTTTTGGCCAATCACTACAAACTGTTTCGCATAGATTGTATTTTCGCAGGGGAATAAAACCGTGGTGCCGTTTTGGTTAAATGCCAGACGAACGTCAAAACCCGACCGAATCATTAATGCCCAGGTTAACAGATCAGCATTCAATACATTACCCGCAAAAATATAATTAGAGGTTGCTTTTACCAACTTAAAATAGCCCCAATCGCCCAGCCCCAATAAATCGCGATAGTCCATTAGCTGATCAACCAATTGATTATTGTTTGACCGGGAAAATGATTTCCAAAACCCGGAAACCGAATCTTCGGAAAATGATCCTATCTTTGAAAACAACAATAACTTATCGTAACTAATATTTACCGGTTGTCCGTAAAACCGGAAAATCCCTTTAAGTGAGTTATATGTCTCTGATTCAGACTTTCTTATTCTCGGAATCATCCTTATCTGACCTTTACCATAATCGCCGCAACTAATAATGTTTGAATAGGCAAGATTGACAGGAGGATTCATGTCAAGGTTCGATTCATCAAAAATTGGCTGTTTTACCTGAAGTTGAGGTTCATCTTCAATTCCTGCTGAAATAGAATAATCATTCCATGGATCCTTTAAATAACCCGCAAATTCATCATCACGAGTTCCCGCATATTCTGAAAAATCAGCAGTTGAAAATAATTTTTCTTTTTTGCTTCCAGAGAGAAAAGTAAAACTGTCGTTTTGCCATAGTTTTCGTAAATCATTAATTGACTGACCACTCAAATTCAGACAAGGGAAAACGATTATAATACTAATAAGGAAAAAACGAACCTTTTGTCGTAAAAAATGCTTTTCCGGTGTGCGAACCAATATATTCACGCTGCAATATTTAAATAAAGATCTGATATTATAAACGATATAAAAGCAGAAAAATTATACCGTACTCATATCAACAATTCGTAATTGACAAATTTACAGAGAAGGAACCTTTCTAACAATAATAAAATCAGTTTTTTAGTAAAATATTAACCTATACTTCACATACAACTTTCCCTTTTTCAACTATCAAAAGATAATTTTGCAGATTAAATGGGAATCTAAAAAAATATGCGACTTTCACCCAATGATCTTATCGACAATCCAGAATTTGAACTCATCTTCAAATTAGAGCATAAAAACATAAAGGAGTTTGTGAAAGAATAACTTATGCAGAAATCTCTCATAACGAAACGATATTTATGGTATCAGTTTTCGATGGCAACTCTTTTGGTGGCGCTGATAACTTCAGGACTTATATTATGGTATGTCAAATCGGCAATGGCAATACTTTTCGTCATTGGAGCATTTTTATTTTCTTTTACACTGTTGATCTTTATTCATGAATTGCTGCATGGATTTGCATTTCTTCTACTTGGTTTTAAAAAAATCTCATTTGGAGGTGATATCAGGAAATTTGTTTTTTATGCTCAGGCAGACCAACAGGTTCTTTCTCGTCATGAGTTTTATTTTCTGGCTCTTTGCCCGCTGGTGACCATTAAGGCGGTTACAGTGGCCGCCATCCTTGTTACAATCTTCATGCATAGTCCCTGGCTATGGTTTTGGATGGTCGTAATGGCATTACACAGTTTTTTCTGTGCTGGAGATATCGGACTCCTCTCTTTCTTTAAGAATCATCCAGATAAAGAATTATTTACTTTCGATTCTAAAACGGAGAAATGCTCCTATTTTTATCAAAGAAAATAAGCATTATTTTCGGGAACACTGGTTCACGTATTTTCCGTCCACGAGTCTAAAACCGATCCTTTCCAAATAATCGTTATGGATTTTACTTTGAGGCTCAATGTATAAATACTTGTAATCCAAAAAGTCAATACAACGTAATTCACAATTATAAAAAGTTTTGGCGAGCTGTGAGCCTTGATGTTTTGGTACCATATAGTCGATACAAATCCTGAGCGTCTCCGGATTTTTTATTTCAGCAATGATCAGACCAATAGTTTCCATTTTCGAAACAACTAAAGCTACCAGATACTCTTCTTCAATCTTAAAATCAAATCGAGGAAAAAATTTTGTGATATCGTCCCGATAATAATCAAGGAAATAATGAAGGTATTGGTCATCATGATTTTGAACGAAAATCACTTCTAAAGGTCTGTTTCTATTTAAATACAAACGAAGCCTAAAAATGCAAACGATACCCGCCAGAAAGGCTGAAAAAGCAAGATAGTAAGAGCGGAAAATCATTCCTCCTCCCAGAAACCCCACGATTATCAAAATGTAAAACAACCATCCACCGGTCTTTGGTTTGACCCAAAAACTACCGGCAAGCAGAACAATTGCTATGAAACCGTAAAACAAGTTAATATAAGTACCATTCATTCCCATATGATATCCGAACAAAGGAAGATAAGGTTTTGTTTAAGTAATGAACACACTCACCCTTAAGTAAAGCAAAATACATTCAGGCAATGATGAAAACGATAATGTTTTTTAACTTATATTATGATTTTAAAATCCACATTTCGCACTATTTTTGTATAAGAGCAAAGCATTATGGAGTACATCCTTAAATTGCTAAGTGTTTTTCTGGTTGCAAGTATTAAATACTTCTGGGCAACACCCTATTCTTTTGGTATGAAGCTAAACGAATGGGAGACAATCTTTTTCATGGAAACCGGAGGAATTTTAGGCTTCTTGTTTTTTTATTATTTCTTTGGATTCCTCTTCAAGGAGTTGAAATTGCTATGGCCGATTGTATATCATTTTACCCCGGTATTATTTAAGGTAAGATTCGAGATGTGGCGGAAGCGCCGAAACATACAACGTTTATATGCAAGAAAGTTCACTAAAAGAAATAAGCTAATCGTTGTAATGCGAAGGCGTTACGGGATGTGGGGACTCGTAATTTTGTCCCCGATAATTCTTTCAATTCCTGTAGGTGCTTTGCTGGGGAACAAATATTTCAAGCAGGACCATCATTTTATCCCATATATGCTCCTTTCAATTGTAATTTGGGGAATTGTGTCAGTGGCACTTTTCAGCACCTTTATGAATCACTAAGAATGGAGTTGCCTGAGCAGTTTGCCAGATCTGTTCAGAAAACCAGCGGAAGCACCTTCTTCTATTAAACTCTCAAGCACACAAATCAGCTCGCCCTTTAAATCAGGCAGTTTCTGCGAAATATTGTAAAGAAGTTGCATCGCAAACACACGCACTGCTGCTGGCTCAGAAGGTACAAGCAATTCAAAACATTTGTTGACGACTACTCCAAGGTACTCTTCAGGAATTTTGTAACGACAAAGAATCCGTGTAAAATGTCTTTTTAAAGAGCTATTTTTTGTTGAGGTTAACCCGGTAATTATCTCCGGAATTTTATCTGCTAGTATTTCAGGAAACTCCTCGGAGGCAGTATCGACAATCCAGCAGGAGCGCCAGGCAAGTCGCTTATCTTCCGAAAAAATAAGTTGAAAAAGCTGATTGAAAAGTCGTTCATCTGCGATGACCGTTTTTTTCCATGTCTCAAGCCCACCACCTTCAAAATTAAGAAGATTCCGTTTAAAATTAATATTATCAGCATTATCGCACATTTCTTTCACGGAGATAATCATAGAAGCCCAACTGAGATTTTATATGAGGTTCCTTATCTTGATCTTTGATCCTGTTATTTAAATCGTTATCCAAAATCCTGGCAGCTGTGTTATCCTGCCATTGAAGATTGAAAAAATCAAGCAATTCTTCCCTAATATCAGAATCATAAATAGGAACGGCAACTTCCACCCGTCTGTCAAGGTTCCGTGACATAAAGTCGGCTGATGAAATATACAACTTTTCGTCGCCTCCATTATAGAAATAATACAGGCGAGAATGCTCTAAATACCGATCGATCATTCCTATTGCAGGAATATTGACTTTCCCGTCTGCAGAGGAAGTATACATTGAGAACATTCCCCTTATATTCAACCTAACATCTACTCCACATTTTGCAGCCTCATCGATTCTGCTTATAATCTCTGTATCAACCAGGTTATTACATTTCAAATAGATGCGAGCTTCAATTCCTGCCTTTGCATTTAGAATCTCCTGTTTAATCATCGAAACCATTTTCTTCCGCATCGAAAAAGGTGAAACGAGCAGGTGCTGAAATCGTCCAATTTTGTAATTACGATCGAAGAAATCAAAAACCCGTGTCACTTCCCGCGTAATGTTTTGATCGGCAGTGCATAAAAGCTGATCAGAAAAGACTTTGGCTGTCACTTCATTAAAATTCCCGGTGCCAACAAAAGCATACTTCTTTGTTTCTTTCTTTTCTTTGCGGGTGATAAGACATAACTTGGAATGGACTTTCAGTCCCGGAACACCAAGAATCACCTTGACATTCTCTTTGTTAAGCATATTCCCGTATTCGATATTTTCCTGTTCATTGAAACGGGCCCTAAGTTCGAGCACCATGGTCACCTTTTTCCCGTTTCGCGCTGCATTAATCAGCGCATTAATAACATGTGAGTTGCGGGCCATGCGATAACCGGTCATTTTTATTTCTGTCACTTTTGGATCAATAGAAACTTCACGCAATAAATCAATAAAATGAAAGAATGAGTGATAAGGAAAATGAAATAAGATATCACCTTTACTTATACTATTCAAATAGGTCTGCCCATGTACAATTTTCCGGTGCCTTACAGGACTTATCGGCTTATAATAAAGATGTTCATCCCCGATCATCGGGAAATCCATGTAATCTTTAAAGTTATGTATTCTACTACCACCAAAAACAACATCTTCCTTCTTAAAATTAAGTTTATATAGAAGAAATGTGAGCAAATTTTCGGGAATCTCTTTTTCGTGGACAAATCGAACAAGGGCACTGTTACCGCGCTTTACGATACTTTTGGAAACCAATTTCACGTAACTTTCTGCCACATCATCGTCAAGATCGAGTTCTGCATCACGTGTCAGTTTAAAAATATAAGAACTTATTTTCTGGTAACTGAACATGTAAAAGGTATCATCCAGCTCGTAGCGTATAACATCCTCAAGCAGTATAATATACGTTTTATTGTCCTTAGACGGTATTATAACAAACCTGGGCAACAAATCAGTTGGAACCTCGATAAGCGCATATTCCGATTTTTTATTCTTCGCCATATCTACTGCCAGGTAGATCGCATCATCGCGCAAAAGTGGCATTTTGGAGCCCTTTTTCAGGATAATTGGCATAATCCGTGGCCTCACCTCCCGTTTGAAGTATAATGTTACATATTCACCCTGTTCGGGTGTCAATTGCTTCTCATTAATAATAAAAATGCTCTCATTGGCCAATTCCTTCAATATCTGGAAATAGATCTCTTCAAACCGTTTGCTGTGTTCAATCACAATTTCTTCGATTTGTGAAAGTACATCTCGGGGATTTCCACCCTCAGCAAGCTCCAACTGGCCAATCATGGCCAAACGTCGGAGGATGGCCACACGTACCCTAAAAAATTCATCAAGATTATTGGAATAAATCCCAAGAAATTTAAGTCGCTCAATCAATGGCACTTCTGGCTTCATCGCCTCCTGAAGAAGTCTTTCATTAAATGACAACCAGCTGATTTCTTTACTTCTGAGTATTGTGTTCATAGCCTAGAATTCCAAAATTAATTTTCTAAAGATAAATATTCGTCTTAAAAGAAATACTCCTTACGGTGTGAAATAAAGCAGTACTTTCTATACTGTTGTTTTCCTGCCTGTTAAAATTGTTAACTCGTCCAGTATTCGCCTCTTGATTTATCAAAAGGATACAGAATCGAATTGGGAACTTATCATCTGCACAAGCGTATAAGCCAACCTGAGATTATGAATGATTGTCGCTTTGATTTTTGCATAGGACAGTTTTTCTAGTAAATTTGAGAAGATGTAATATCAAGACTATGATAACAGAGAAAGAGATCAAAGAAAAATACAAACAGATATGCAATCTGCTGTCGGAAAGGAAGCTAAAGCCAGCATTCGACCTTCTGGATCAATTAATTTCGGAGAGCGGACTTGGTGAGTTTCGTGATGAATATGAAAGTCTTGAGCAAAATTACAAATTTATGCTCAAATATACGGTCGAAGGAATTAACGATCCGGAAAGGCAAAAAGTCTATGAACATTTGTTAATTTCCTCCTTCGAACTTGCCGATAATACCTTTGAGCAATTAAAAATGAAATTTTCGCAATCTATTGAATATCAAAAAAAACGTGGATTTACCAAACACTTTATAACAAATTTTGATGAGTTTTTAGGGGACCTGGACAAATTTTCGATACAAAAAGAACTTAGGAATCTGCTTAATGATAGCTCCGGAAGAGATTCCAAAATGGAAGCAGAAATTCACTTGCAAAAGATTTATACCGTTTTCTATCATGCCTGGTTTGCAGACAAACTGACAGAAGATGAAATTCAATTCATCCGGGCATTTATAAGTAACTATAGCTTTCCATCCTACGAAAAATCACTTATCGTTACCGGCCTGACACTTGGTCTTATGCGTTATTTCGATGAGAATAAGATTGTACTTCTATTTAATGCGTACGATAATGAAGATGAAGAGGTCTGTCAAAGAGCACTGATAGGTTTACTGATAGGCATCTATTATTACGACCAAAGAATGCCTTTTTTTCATGCTATTATGGGTCGTTTGTCCATCTTGATTGAAGATCCACGGTTTAGGTCGAATTTTGAAAAATCGATTCTTCAGTTTATCCGAAGCAAGGAGACGGAAGAAATTCAGCGGAAACTTCAGGATGAGATCATTCCGGAAATGATTAAACTTAGCCCGAACCTTCGGAACAAACTAAGTATCGAGAGTTTGCTGGCCGAGGGTCTTTCCGAAGATAAAAATCCTGAGTGGCAGGAGATTCTGAAAGAAGCTCCAGGACTTATGGGTAAGATGGAGGAATTAACAGAGATGCAATTGGAGGGGTCTGACGTTTTTTTAAGCTCATTTTCAATGCTTAAGCAATTCCCATTTTTTAGTGAACTGGCAAATTGGTTCATCCCGTTTACGCCCGATCACCCCGAAATAAAAAGAAATCCAATCAACGAAGAAACTGGTGAAGACCCTGCATTTACACAGTTAATCATGAAATCGCCGATGCTTTGCAATTCAGATAAATACTCATTTTTCTTCAGCATACAAAATATTCCGCCTGATTATAAAAAGATGGTCGCCGACTCATTAAAGGCTGAGTCGGAGCAATTTGATGAAATTGCTAAAGATGCCTCGTTTCTTGCACATAGTAAAAAGGCTGAAACAATTATTAGTCAATATGTCCGCGACCTTTATCGTTTCTTTAAAATTCATCCTCAGCGTGACGGTTTCGAAGACATTTTTGCCTGGCGTTTCGACTTTCACAATAAATTTGCCTTTTCGAAATTACTAAGTGAAGACCTTAAAATTCAGCGAAGTATTGCGGAATTCAATTTTGCAAAGAATTACTTTTTTGAGGCTGCTGACATTTACGAATTATTGCTCCAAAGCAAAGATGATGCAGAAATGCTCCAGAAATTAGCCTTTTGTTACCAGAAGATGGGCAATTATCAAAAGGCACTAAACTTTTACCTTAAGGCAGACTTGTTCGATCAAAATAAAATCTGGAATCTCAAAAAGATAGCTCTTTGCTACCGAAACCTTAAAAAGCCAGCTGAAGCACTTGAATATTATCAGCAAGCCGAAATTCTCGAACCTGAGAATTTAAGTCTTCATGTATCAATCGGTCAATGTCAGATGGAGAGGAACTTATACGAAGACGCACTGAAGTCGTATTACAAAGTTGAATATCTATCGCCCGGAAATAAAAAAATATGGCGCCCTATTGGCTGGTGCTCTTTTCTTGTAGGCAAAATAGAACAGGCAGAGAAATACTACGATCGGTTAATTATGGACGATCCTAATAAATACGATTTGCTAAACATGGGCCACGTTCAATGGTGTCTGGGAAACAGAAAAGCAGCCCTCGACTATTATAAGAAAAGCATAAACGATCCGGGAAGTTCAGAAAAAGATTTTATGGAAGCTTTTGAGGAAGACCTGCCACACCTGATCAGACAGGGTGTCAATTCAGATGACGTGCCTATCATGCTTGACCAGTTAAGATACTTTCTTGAGAATTAATCTTAAAAATATCTAGGCACAACCTGCCGGCCTCTTCGGCTATAAATAAAGTCGTAACTGATCAGAAACTCGTGAGTACCCGAATTTACCTGTGTTGGATGAAAAGTCGTCTGATCATAGGAGTATCCAAATTTAAGCTGAGTATTTACATTAAATTGAAATATAAGTCCATACGAATTTTTCAATCGATAGGTAGCACCTATCCAGACCCTGTCGTAAAGTAAAAAGCTACCTGAGAAATCAGCAAAACTTGGGGTTCTTTCTGCCCATCTGTACAATATCGTTGGTTTAAATTTAAGTACATCGCTTAGAAAAAAGACATAACCTCCCATCCCATAGAAATGGAGAACTTCGCGATAGACCGTTTCAGTACTTTGGCTTTGAATTCTGTTTTTTAATATTTTAGGGGAAGAAACTCCGAGAAAAAACCGGTCACTGTGCCACATGATACCCACACCAAGGTTGGGGAGAAATTTAAAATTAACATCATAAGCAAAAACAGGGTCGTTTGGATCGTTGACCACAATATCGGTCAGATAGGCCTGGTAAATGTTAAATCCTCCTTTAAGTCCAAAAGAGAGAAATTGATCCTGCCTCAATTTTACACGATAGGCATAATCGACATATACACCATTTTGCCTGATTGGTCCCCACTTATCATTTACAATTGACAATCCCAGTCCAACATTAAATCGCCGCAATGGGCCATTGATCGTTAATGTATTTGTATTGGGAGCACCCTCAAAGCCTACCCACTGAGCACGCGATATTCCTGTAATATTTAATGAACCCGAAATTCCGGCATATGCTGGCTGAATAGTTAGCAGGTTATTCATGTACTGAGTATACACCGGATCTTGCTGCGAAATGCCATTTAGTGACAATCCTAGCAACAGGTAAAGTGTAAAACCTGCAATTCTGGCAAATAATATGTTGTGGAATTTTTCCAATAGAATTCATTTAGTCATCAAATGTAATCAATAAATCAAACGAGAATATCAGTCAAAAGAGAATATGCCAATTATTTGCCAGTAAAGGTAAAAATATTCGTTATCTGATGCATTTTTTTACAGCAATTACTCGGCAATGCTCGCTATAAATTACGTTTACTTTATAGTTTTGTTTCACTCAAGCAATCTCTAAACAACAAACAGGAACCTCACCATCAAAAGGAGAGATTCCTGAATATATTTATTTTCCATTCTAAAGCGAATAAAGGAAATCTAAGAATTAAAAATGCGATTGTCTTTTTACTCTGCAATCATCGCCTTATATTGATCGCTTGAAAGCAAATTATCAAGTTCTGAGGCATCCGTCATTTTAATCTTAATTAGCCATCCCTTTTCATAAGGATCGGAGTTAACAAGTTCGGCAGCATCATTAAGCGCCTCATTCATTTCGAGAATTTCGCCCGACACTGGCATGAACAGGTCAGAAACTGTTTTTACGGCTTCGATGGTTCCAAAAACCTCTTCTTTAGCCAGGGTTTCACCTACAGTTTCAATTTCAAGATAAACAATGTCGCCCAATTCGCCCTGCGCGAAATCGGTGACGCCGATAAATGCAAATGCACCTTCAACACGAATCCATTCATGGTCTTTCGTGTATTTCAAATTTGATGGAATATTCATTAATGATAGCTTTAAAAGTTTCTGATTTTATTTTCCAAAAATACGATAAATTACTATGCCATAAACCTGATTTTTGGCACTATCGTTATCAAATTACGATACAACCTATTGGGACCGAAATTGAAATTTTAGTTAATTACTTTTATTAAAGCCGGATTTTCATTAAAATTGAGGAGAAAAATAGTTAGAAAAATGTTCAGAGCAGAAATAAAATCTCTTTCCGAGATTAACCATATCGCAGCAAGATTTATTCAGGCCCATCCGGCAGACCGCATTTTTGCATTCTACGGCGAGATGGGGGCAGGTAAAACAACGTTCATTAAAGCCCTTTGTGAAGAGATGCAGGTGTTGGATTATGTCACTTCACCTACCTTTGCCCTTATCAATGAATATAAAACAAAAAATAACTGCACCATTTTTCATTTCGATTTTTACCGTATCAAAGACCTGAGCGAGGCATATGATTTTGGATATGAGGATTATTTTTACAGTGGCGATTACTGTTTTATTGAATGGCCCGAATTAATTGAACCTCTTTTACCTTCAATAACGGTGAAGGTATCGATACGAGAGATTGAAAACGGCAGAAGGATTATTGAATCGCTTTGAGTGCAACAGATTAAAACTGATTGCAACCTGCATTTATTTGTTGTATTAATTTTTGATCAATGATTGAGCTGATTTTGGTATCTTTGAAAAGGAAATTCGATTTACCGGCTGACAAATTTTAAAAGCTCATCTATAAATACTCAGATTATGAATCAACGGAAAGGTGGTAAATTATCGACACTGGCCAATGACCAGCTTCTTCCCCGCGAAGAGCTTTATAAAAGGTGCCCGCGTAACATTAAACTTAATATCGGTATTCCCGATAATTCCGCATCTATAGAATATAGTGTGCCATTAACACCGCAATCTGTTGAATTATTAGTAAATAACGGTCATGATGTATTTGTGGAATCCGGGGCAGGTAAGGAAGCCAATTATTCAGACAAAGCCTTTTCAGATTCCGGTGCAGTGATTTGTAAATCGGCGGCCGAAATCTATCAGTGTGACATTATCTTAAAAATGGCACCATTCACCCACGAGGAGACCGAGTTAATGAAAGGAAACCAACTACTTCTTTCGCCACTCTATTTGACCATGCAAACACAGGAATCGGTGCGACGACTGATGCGGAAAAAAGTAACTGCCGTTGGTTTTGAGTATATGAAAGATGAAAATGGTATTTTCCCTGTTGAAAGAATTTTCAGCGAAATTATGGGAAACACTGCTATGATTGTAGCCAGTGAATACCTGAGTACCGCCCGAAACGGTAAAGGGGTGATTCTGGGTTCGGTAACCGGTATTTCACCAACCGAAGTTGTAATTCTTGGTTCCGGAACAGCCGCAGAACATGCTGCCCGCACAGCGCTGGCACTTGGTGCAACGGTAAAAGTCTTCGACGACTCCATTTCCAAATTAATGGATTTCCAATCGCGGCTTGGACAGCGGGTATTTACCTCCGTATTCCATCCAAAAGCACTGCATAAGGCAATGAAAACAGCCGAAGTTGTGATCGGGGCACTTTCAATGAATGAGGTGCCGAAAATGATTGTCCCTGAAAATATGGTTGAAGGGATGAAAGAAAATTCGATTATTATCGACCTTAACATTATCCAGGGAGGATGCATTGAAACTTCAAGAATCACCAATCTTAAAAAGCCGACCTATATTGAGCATGGTGTGATCCATTATTGCGTACCCAATATGACATCGCGTGTTGCCCGCACAACCTCAATTGCCGTAAGCAATATCCTCACACCGATGTTACTCGAAATCGGACAATCGGGCGGTGTTAACCAGTATGTCAAAACCAATCGTGGCTTTTGCGAAGGAATTTATGTTTTCAATGGCGTTTTAACGAACCAGGATATAGGCGACGTGCTAAATATTCCGGTGACGGATATTAACCTGCTGATGGCGGCGTTTTAGTTCCGGCCATGAAACATGTAACAGGTACAATTTGGGAGGAATGTTGCTGACGGTTCCTCAGCCAGATACGGGTATATTTTGATGCAGGATTCAATGCTCATTGTTTCTGATCATTCCTTGCAATTCCGGTGTTTAAACCAAAAAAATCTATAAATTATTTTCTTACATTTCAGGCATTTAGCGTTTGAACTGATTGTTTCAAACCATCTATCCGCTGCTTGTAGGGCACTGCTCTGAACCAACTGAACTATGCTCTCCCTTTTTTCAACTTAACAATTACCGCTGCATTTTAAAGTTTCGCAGAGATCGGCCTCTATTTGTTCTCACCAAATATTTAACGTAGAGACAAACTCCTTTTTTAAATACTGCCTATAAATTGAATTCTCAGCTTTCCTTGCAGTTGATGGTTAAATTCCAATTCTCCCCAATAAAAAATTCGCTTTAAAAAACTGTGAATGTTGTAACTTATCTACATAATTTTGTAACAGTTCGATGATGTAAAAGATGTACCTTTGTTCCGTAAATTAATTTATAATTTAATTCAACCAATTGATTTGCAAAACTTTTAAAATCAGATATCCCCGATAAAAATATAATATTATAATTACCCAACCTTTTAAAATGAGAAATACCCTTCTTTTATTCTCCAGCCTTATAATAATAGTCAACTTCACTTCCTGCAGGTCCACAAAGGATATCACTGTATTGCAGGATATGAATCATGAACAGTTTCTGAAAGGCGTTCCCGGGCTAGCGCCTGAGTATCGCATTAAACCTGACGATAACCTCTTTGTGGAGATCCAATCATTAAATCCCGAAGTCAATCAGCTTCTCTCCCCTCCACAGTCAGCAAGCTATCAGGCGAACGGGATCCAACAAATGTCCGGACTTTCAGGCCAGTACCTAAGCGGTTATATGGTAGATAACGAAGGTTCCGTTACGCTCCCGTTGCTGGGGAAAATCACGGTTGCCGGGCATACCGTAAATGAAACACTCCGGCTAATTGAACAGAAATCACGCGAGTTTGTGAAAGATGCCACAGTGAAAGTCAAGCTGCTTTCCTATAAAATTACGGTGATGGGTGAAGTCCGCAGTCCGGGAGTATATTATAATTACAGCAACTCAATCACCCTTTTTGAAGCGCTCAGTATGGCAGGCGGGATCACCGACTATGCCAGTGTAAAAAAGATACTGGTCGTCCGCCCAACTTCGGATGGCACGCAAAGCTACCGCATCGATCTCACTAAAAAGGAGATGGCCGGATCGAAAGTCTATTACCTTCTCCCCAACGATATGGTCTATGTGGCACCCGATAGTTATAAAAACTTTGGGATGAATGCCCAGGTGTGGACCATGTCACTTTCGGCGATTACCACCGCATTACTGGTTTACCAGATTTTCAGATAAAGAAATTCCATAAGAAATAAATGATTCAGAATTTAAATTCCCCAAAGGTTTCCATTCCCCATGATGACGAAATCGACCTCAAAGAGTTAGCAATGCGTGCCTTATATCAATGGAAATGGTTCGTGTTAAGTCTCCTGATGGGCCTGTCAGGGGCATGGCTTTATAACCACTATTCACCACTTCAATTTGAAACAAATGCCACAGTGCTTGTGGAAGATGAAAAAAAAATGGGGATTGATTCTGCTCCTCTTTTTGAAGGATTGAATATGGGTGGGAACATAAAGATTCAGAACCATATCGCTATGCTCCAGTCCTACTCATTGAACTATATGGCACTTGAAAACCTGGGATGGAAGGTTTCGTGGTATGAAGAAACCCCGTTTTACGATAAAGATCTATATGGAAGTGAACCGCCATATATTGTCACTGCCGACCCAGCAAAAACCAACCAGGCAGGAATACCAATCCGGATCACGGAAGTTTCGGATCGCGAATACCTCATTAAAGTCGATGCTAAAATAATAAATATCAACCAGCAGGAGCAGGAAATAAACATAAACACGAAAGGTATATTCGGTCAGTTATTCACAGAAGGACCTTTTGCCTTTACAATAGAAAAAAACAAGAAAGCAAATGGAAAAGTCGCTGAAGATTGCTTCTTCAACTTTAACGATATCGAACAAATGGCCCTCAACTACCAGGGGAGGTTGGTTGTCACCGTCCTGAATAAGCAATCGGATCTGATCAACCTACAGATGAAGGGAGCTAACCCCATTCGAAAGATGGATTACCTGAACGAACTCGGGAAAGTCTATATCAACTACGGATTAAGGGAAAAGAACCGGACATCGGAGAACACCCTACGATTTATTGACATCCAGCTACTTGGAATTACCGACTCCCTGTACAAATCGGAGAATAGATTTACCAACTTCCGCTCGGAAAAAAAGGTGGTTGACCTGACAGTAGAGGCCGGGCTGGTACTGACTAAACTTGAAGAACTGGAGTCCGCAAAATCAATTGCAGAGATGCGTCTCGCCTATGTCACAAAACTGAAGAAGGAGATGACGGACGCTCGTCAGATGAAGCAGATGGTAACGCCTTCCGTTGTGGGACTTTCCGATGAAACATTCAATTCTCTGGTAACGAAGCTGATCGAACTTTACAGCAAACGGGAAGTATTGACCTTTTCGCTTGAGGAACGGGCACCTAACATTCAGCTATTGGATAATGAGTTACAGATGACGTTAAATGCAGTTGGCAAAAATGTGGACAACCTGCTTTCCAATCTGCAATTGGAGGTGCAAAACCTCGATAAACGAATCCTTCAGCTGGGGGGACAACTCTCTGAACTTCCACAGAATGAGCAAAAACTGATCAACCTTAAACGTCGTTTTGATCTGAATAACGAACTTTACACCTTCCTCTTAAAAAAACGGGCAGAGACAGCCATTACCATGGCCTCAATTATCCCGGACGTAAAAGTGGTCGATCCGGCACGCAGGATCACCACCATACAGACAGGCCCGAGAAAGATGGTCAACTATTCAATCGGTTTTTTCCTCGGTTTAGTGATCCCGATGGTCATACTTATTTTAGGTGATAGCTTTAACGACTCGATCCGGACCAAAGAGGAAGTAGAGAAACGCACCCGGTTGCCGATTATCGGGAAGATTGTTCATAACGATTACGGTAAAGAGATGATCGTGGCCGAACATCCGCGTTCGTCGATTGCAGAGTCGTTCCGGGCGCTGCGGACCAACCTCAAATACCTCCTTCCGGGGGAAAATAAAAAAGTGATCGCCGTCCATTCAACCATGCCGGGCGAAGGAAAATCATTTGTGACGCTTAACCTGGCTGTCATACTTGCACTCAATAACAAGAAAGTATTGCTGGTGGGGGTCGATCTGCGTAAACCGGTTCTCCATCAGCTTTTTAATTCAGATAATAAGAAAGGGTTGAGTACCTTTCTTATCAACTATCACACTTTTGATGAGGTGGTTGAAGAAACAAGTATCGAGAACCTGAGCTTTACCCCTTCAGGTCCCGTCCCACCGAATCCTTCAGAACTACTTGAAAATGAATTTTTCGGAAAATTTCTTGACGAGGCAAAAAAAAGGTACGACTATATTATCCTCGACAATGCACCGGTCTCACTCGTGACTGACGGGATACTTGCCGGGTCTTATGCCGATGCCAACCTGTTCCTGCTGCGATTAAAGTACAGCCATTACAAACAGCTAAATTTTATTAATAATCTGGCGGAAAAGATGGCATTGCCAAACATGGGTATCCTGCTTAACGATACCAATATGGATGGCGATGGCTATAACGGCAGTTATAGTTTGAATGACGGATACGGGCAAGGTTATTATGATGACAGACCCGCCTCGGGAAAACTGAAACATTGGTACCAAAGAACAAAGAATTTCATCCTGCTTATAATAAGCTAGGTGCCGGTTTTAAACCGAAAACTTTCTGGTCCCATATATCTCAACGACAGCAAATATCAGTGAAGACGACTTCTCCCGGCGATGAATGGGATGATTCATTCATTTTAAATCCTGTTTATTTACAAAAAGAGGGCGCCCTTTTGGGGGCACCCTCTTTTCAATTATATTGCATTTAAGCACTTATTGTTCCCAACGGAATCCCGGTTTGATGATCACCAACAAACCTTTTCAAATCACTGTCCGGCAATAAAATCTGCAAATCAGCATCAGTCTGAATCAGCCCGGTAACCGTTCAATCGGATCCTCCTTGCTTACATCATTGCCATTGTTGCGGCGGGCAGCACGGATCTTCAGCTGTGTTTTGTAATAGCCAATCAGTTCATTCAGTTCGTTTGCCAGAGTTACGTAATCCAGTTCGTCGTATTCCGAACTGCAATATTCAATTGCATTGAAAAAGGAAACGATCAATTTATCGGTTTTGGTTCGAATGGCCCGTACATCGATTTTCTCATTAGCGGCTACATCATGACCCCGCTGTACAAAAATGTTGGCAAACTGCGCATTCACAGTGCTTAGCTGGTCAAATAATATATTTAGATTTAACGCCTCGACGGCTATTTTCACATTCGGTTTCGCATTATAATCAGCAAGCATTTTGTTCGTCCGATCCGTCGCAGCATTAAAATTGGCCGTTGCAATATCCCGCCCGTGAATATCCAGAAAACGTTTCATTACCACAACATGAGGAGCTACAGCAGCAAGGCTCAGTTTTCCCAACACTTTTACCTGTGCCACAATGGCAGTCATCAACGTGTCGCGTTCACTATCGAACTCCTGTAACGGTTTGCTTAATTCATTCCCAAGCTCCTGTGCTTTAATATTGGCCATATCGGGCAATACTTTCAGTATTTTTCCGAAGGCTTTTTTCAGATGCAATGCTTCGGAATCATACTTTTCTAATTTTGTCGCAATCTGACTTACAAACATTGAATACTCACTGTTCCAAAGATGCGAAAATCGTAAACGATTAATTGTTGTTTCCATAGTAATTAGGGTGTTAGTGTTTGATTTTTTCTATTATAACGACAAAGAAATGCTTAGGTTACAAAAATCAGCAATTTATTTTTTTAGCCTATCATTTACGTTCAGAAACAACCAGCTGAAATGCCAGACCTGCGTCACGGGCGATGGGTTGTTCTGATATTCGGGCGGGTTTGCGGCAGGGGCGATTGGTTGATTTAATTTCCAGACAAGTCTGCGACACGGGCAAATGGTTGTCCTGTTTTTCAGGCACGGTTGCGGCGCAGGCGATTGGTTGAATTGATTTTCAGGCAGGGTTGCGGCACGGGCGACCGGTTAGTTGTTTTTCAGGCAGACCTGCGGCGCGGGCGACCGTTTGGTTCCGTATTGCGAACAAACGCCAGACTTTAAAACATGAATATCAATGATATTTGGATTGTATAATTCGGTGTGCCTTTTAGTCTTCCGCCGCCAGTATCATCATCGAAATAGGATGCAGACGAACAAGACTGGTCTTTGTATAGCCCGCACCATTGGGCATCACCTCCCCATTTTGGGCAACAATCAGCCAGTTTTCCATCGGGATTTCGTATTCAACCGAGTAGCTGTTGCCGTTGAGAAGTACCAGAATCCGCCGCCAGCGATCGCCATTCGCATGATCGCAAAGCTCGTAGGCGATGACCCCGGGTATATATTTTCCAAAGAACCTCAGTTTCGATCGTATCATATCACTATCGGAGATTCTGAATGCCGGGTGCTGGTGCCTCAATTCAATACAGTTTCTCACAAATTTCACCAATCCGGCATTCCGTGTCTTCGCACTCCAATCAATTTGATTAATAAGATCCGGCGACCGGTACGAATCGGGGTGCCCTCCCTTCGAGCGAAGCATTTCATCACCCGCAAAGAGAAAAGGTACACCCTGCGATGTGAGAACAATCCCAAGACCAAGCCGGGCCATCCGCTCGACAGTTTCGGATGAGGCTTCGGGGCAGGAATACTGAAGCTTATCGAAAAGGGTATAATTATCGTGACAAGAGATATAATTCACGCATTGGGAAGGACTATTTGCCCATGCCTGTTTTGAAGTAACGACATAGTCGTAAATAATCTGATCGTGCTGGACGGCCCCGATGATAGCAAATTTTAGTTGCTCTTCGCGCAACGTAGCCCCGCTGATAAAACCGGCGTTGTTTTTTTCGAAAGGAGATCCCTTTAATCCATTTCGCATATCATCGCAGAAAGATGAAATCCGGTCGAGTTGGCGTGTATTTGATTTAACAGCCCTCAATGTTTCAGGATAAGGGCTTGTGCCGGCACTCCATCCTTCACCATACATGAATATCTCATTATCAATCGTGTCGAGTCTTTTTCGTATAAGATTGATCGTTTCAATATCCATCAATCCCATCAGATCGAAACGAAAACCGTCGATGTGATACTCTTCTGCCCAATAAGCGACAGATTCGATGATGTATTTCCTGACCATTTCGCGCTCGGTGGCCAATTCAGTTCCGCATCCGCTGGCATCCGAAAACCGGCCATCCTGATTAAAACGGTAAAAATATCCGGGAACAGTCTGGTTAAAATAGGATTCGAAAATCAGGCCGGTATGATTGTAAACGACATCAAGTATTACACCCATACCATTGTTATGAATTGACATAACAGCCATCTTCAACTCCCTGATACGCACCGAGCCATCAATCGGATCGGATGAATACCAACCCTCGGGCGTGTTGTAATTTAACGGATCGTAACCCCAGTTATACTGAGCGGTCAGATTTAATTCGTCGACCGTATAGAAATCGGCAACCGGAAGCAGGTGAACATGTGTAATTCCAAGTTCTTTCAGATGATCGATTCCTGTGGATTCTCCCGAAGGGAGCTTTGTTCCCTTTTCGGTAAATCCCAGGTACTTGCCTTTATTCTTTATTCCAGAAGTGGGAGACATCGAAAAGTCACGGATGTGAACTTCATAAATCACCATATCTGTGGGGCTTGCAGCGGTGTGGCGGGTGTCGGCATCCCACTTGGGAGGATTGCTCTTTTTCGGGTCGATGATCATACCCCTAAGGCCGTTCACGCCTGTAGCTTTTGCATAGATATCGGGACCTTCCTTCAGCCACCCTTCACCATCGCGAACCTGAATTGTATAAAACAACCCTGCCAGATTCTCTTTGATTTCATAAATCCAGGTACCATCTTCAGCCGGTAAAAGCTGGAATTCCTGAATTGCCTCGCCCCCCTGCCCAGTCTTGTACAAACGAAAAAAGATCCGCTTAGCAGTAGGTGCCCAGATATTTATGCGGGTTTTTTCGGGTGTCCAAATAATTCCCAAATCACGACCCTCGTAAACAGGGAGGTTGTCAAAATCACTATCCTTAAATTTCCAGTCTCTCATTTAACTCAAAAAAGTTTCAGCCTGATTGTCTGGCTTTTAAATCTCTTACCATTTCGATCTTCCATCGCTATACTCATCCGGCATGCCAGCTGCAACTCAGGAACAGCTTCATAAAATTGATCGAGTGAAATATCCAGTACATATGCTTTACCGGGTTCTAAAAGCAAAGGATAAATCTCTGCATGTTCGACCTTAAGCACCCTGAATTTTCGTTTGCTAAACCACCGTTTAAAAGTAATAACAGGCGCATTGAGATCGATATCTTTCGTTCCTGTATTTGTAACCGTCATCCCGATAATTGAAGGATTGAATTTTTGGCTTTTATCAAGAATAATTTCAGCTGCGTAAGGCACCTTTCTCTTGTTAAACGACAATTTTTTACCATTTGTGCCCTTTGCAAAAGTACGTGTACGGTTAAAAACAAGTAATCCGACCACCAATACAATGGTAATCAGACTCCATTTCAGTAACGTTAATACAAAAGGTGATACATCCATCATCGCTTAGATTGAAATTACCCCCAATTTTGGGATATCGATAATTTATCCGGTAATTTACCGCAAAAGAATAGAAATAAACAGAGACAAACAAACTTTTAATTGCGACTTAAATATCAAGATATGATAAAAGCCTGACATCTAATTCTGTCAGGCTTTTGCCATTTTAGAAAACGGGCATTGCTTTGTTATTGTCTAACTCACTTATACTTTTTTCTTCCCTTCACCTGGGTTTTTACCCTTTGCGGAGGCAGCTCTTCGCCAACAATCCGGAAATCAAGCTGTTTCTTATCAAGATTTGCCCTTGCTATTTCTACTTCGATCACATCGCCCAACTGATATTTCTTATGGGTACGTCGACCGATGATGCAATAGTTTTTTTCGTCGAACTCATAAAAGTCATCTGTAAGTTCGAATAGCGGAACCATTCCTTCACATTTATTTTCATCCAGTTCCACATAAATTCCCCACTCTTTTACACCGGATATCACGCCCTTAAACTGCTGTCCAATCTTGTCAGCCATAAATTCAACCTGTTTGTACTTGATGGATGCCCGTTCTGCACTGGCAGCCCTGTTTTCCATTTCGGAAGAATGTTTGCACATCCCTTCATACTGATCGGCCTGAACCGACCGCCCGTCTTCGAGATATCGCGCCAACAAACGATGCACCATCATATCGGGATATCGACGGATGGGAGATGTAAAATGGGTGTAATATTCGAAACCAAGACCATAATGGCCAATGTTTCGGGTTGAATATTCGGCTTTTGCCATGGTCCGTATGGCGAGTGTTTCAATCACATTCTGTTCTTTTTTCCCGGCAACATTTTCGATCAGTTTATTCATTGATGCGGTAACCGTCTGGGGATTATTGGTCTGAATTCCATACCCAAACCGTTTGATAAAGTGATTAAACGAGTCGAGTTTATCGGGATCCGGCTTATCATGAATCCTGTAAACAAAGGTTCGTTCCTTCTTTTTAGAGCCTGGTTTACCAACGAATTCAGCAACCCGTTTGTTGGCCAGCAACATAAACTCCTCTATCAATTTGTTCGAGTCTTTCGACTCTTTGAAAAATACGCTCAGTGGCTTACCATCTTTATCGATTTCAAACTTCACCTCAACACGATCGAAACCGATTGATCCATTTTCGAAACGAATCGCCCTCAATTGTTTCGCCAAACGGTCTAACGTGAGGATTTCCACCTTTAAATCACCTTCACCTGTTTCGATCACCTGCTGTGCCTCCTCATATGCAAACCGGCGATCGGAATGGATAATTGTCCGTCCAAACCATTCGTTGACAACCAAACTGTTATCATCGATTTGAAATACAGCCGAAAAACATAATTTGTCTTCATTTGGCCGTAGCGAACAAACCCCGTTCGACAATTTTTCGGGCAACATCGGTACCACCCGATCGACTAGATAAACGGAGGTTGCCCTGTTATAGGCTTCATCCTCAAGCAATGACTCAGGCTTCACATAATAGGTGACGTCGGCAATATGAACGCCGACTTCCCAGAATCCGTTTTCAAGTTTTTGAATTGAAAGGGCATCATCGAAATCCTTGGCATCGGCCGGATCAATTGTAAAAGTTGGTACACCACGGAAATCGCGTCTTTTACCGATCTCCTCTTCAGTAATCTCTGTCGAAATCCGTTCAGCAGCCTGATTAACCGCTTCGGGATATCCATACGGAAGACCAAATTCAGCAAGAATGGCATGCATTTCGGTGTTATTGTTACCCGCATCGCCCAAAACATCAATAATTTCCGCAAAGGGATTTCTCGCACGTTCCGGCCAGTCCATAATGCGTGCCACGGCTTTCTGACCATGTTTCGCTCCTAAAAGCTTGTCTTTGGGGATAAAAAGATCGAATGGTGTTTTTTTGTTGGGGACCAGAAAAGCGCTGAACTGAGATATCTCGACCGTTCCAACAAACGTCGTTTTTGCACGTTCAATCACTTCCATCACCTCAGCCTCCGGATTACTTCTTTTCCGGCGTGCGTATAAGCGAATTCTTACTTTATCGCCGTCGAGTGCATGATTCATATTCGCCGCCGAAACAAAAACAGGCTCGTCAAGCTCTTCGCTTCTTACCTGTCCATATCCTTTCGAATTAATTTCTACAATTCCTGTTGCTGTTCCACCCTGAGATTTAAGGCGGAATTTTCCGCGTTCTGTTTCCACAACGGTATCAGCGTCGCGCAACTCCTGTAAAACAACATTTACAAGCTGCAATTCACCGACATCCTTTGCACCAACTGCTGCCCCTATTTGTTTGTAATTGAATGACTGATTGCTATTTTCGTAATAGACAGACAGGATTGCCTTCTTCAACCCTGCTTTATTAAAGCTGAGTGCTTTTTTGTTTTTTTTATCTTTAGCCATAATGCTTTTGATTTTGCAAATAAAGGTAGACGATATTTTTGATAAACAATTTTGATTTCCACCTTTTGTGAAAACCTTTCTTTAAATTTGTAATTGTAAAGCAGATAGAATCCATCTAAATGACACGATTCGACGATCTTATTTCACTCTTTTATCCACGGCTTTGTGCCGGATGCAATACCGCTCTTGTGAAAGGCGAAGAAGTGCTTTGTCTTCATTGTCTGGCCGATCTTCCACGGACAAATTATCATTTACTCGCAGAAAATCCGGTATTTCAGTTATTTATCGGAAGGGCGAATATTACGCTGGCCTCCTCATTTTGCCGGTTTGATAAAGGAGGACGTTTGCAGCATCTTTTACATCAGCTTAAATACAAAGGCAATTGTGAGGTTGGTAAAAAAATGGGGGTCCTGTTTGGATATGATCTTATTCAAAGTTCATCCTACCAGGAAATTGATGCAATTATTCCTGTACCCCTTCATCCTAAAAAAGAGAAAAAAAGAGGATATAACCAGAGCGCCGAAATTTGCAAAGGATTGGCTGATTCCATGAACCGGCCAGTCATTTCGGGTAACCTGGTAAGGGAAGTTCACACTTCAACTCAAACACGAAAGGGAAGATTTGAGCGATGGGAAAATGTAAGCGGAATTTTCATCGTTAAAAATGAGGCTTTATTGGCCGGAAAACATTTATTACTCGTTGATGACGTCGTGACTACGGGTGCAACTCTGGAAGCTTGCTGCGAACCTTTATTGAAGATTTCTGGCGTAAGGGTTAGTATTGCTACGTTGGCAAGTGCTTAGATTGCACCTATTAAATCCAACAAATAATGAACATGCATAAAAAAAACCGCAACAATCAAATATTTAGATTGTTGCGGTTTCAGAGTAGCGGGGACAGGACTCGAACCTATGACCTCCGGGTTATGAGCCCGACGAGCTACCAACTGCTCTACCCCACAGTATATCGTTGTTTTAAATGAACGTCTTATTCTTTAAGAGGGTGCAAATGTAGTTACAAAAATCGAGAAATAAAATAATAAAATCACAAAAAAAAATTGGTATTCCAAATTATCAGAAGTGTATAATCTGTTAAGCATTTGATAATCTATAACTTCAAACAGTCTTTCAGCTTGAAATTGTTTAGATTTTGCTCAATATTTTGTGTATCGATTTAATTTCATGTAAGTTTGAAAACTATTGATATAAAAAAGGAATGCCGAAAGAAAGAAAGCGGGACAGAATTAAGAAATTATTTCAAAATCCATACAGGATTGTAATATTTAATGACCTTAATTTGCATATTATAAAGCAAATACGATTTAATGCAAGAACGCTGGTGATGGCTTTGGTTTTTGCGGTCGTATTTATCATCATCGGAGTTACTGTTTTAATTGCTTTTACACCATTAAGGGAATACATTCCGGGTTATCCTACCGGGAAAATGAGGCAAATGCTGATTCGCAATGTGTTGATTGTCGATTCACTTGATCTTGAAATCCAACGGCGCGACAAGTATTTCAACGACTTTAGAGCCATGTTGGCTGGCGAAACGCCTTCAGATACTGCTGTCAGTCGTGGGGCATTACCAAGACCCGATCAGGTTCAGTTCAAAAAATACGATCACGACAGTCTTTTCAAAGATGAAATAGCACAGGAGCAGACCAACCTTGGAATAAATTCGGGGCACGTCGCACGAGGCGGAGTCGCAGGTTTACTGTTTTTCCCGCCCATTAATGGTATGATTACCGGAAAGTACGATGCAAGTAATGGACATTTTGGAGTTGATATTGTGGGTAAACTGAATTCCCGCATATCAGCTGCTCTCGATGGAACAGTAATTTTCGCAGGCTGGACAATTGATACGGGTTATGTCATTTATCTTCAACATGAGCAAAATCTGATCACTGTGTACCGTCATAATGCAGAGCTCCTTAAAATTCAAGGAGATAAAGTGCGAGCCGGGGAAGCAATCGCAATTATGGGTAACACAGGAAAAGAGACAACCGGACCACATCTGCATTTTGAGATGTGGCTAAATGGTACATCAATCAACCCGGAAGATTACATCAAATTCTAAACCTTTTTTATGAAAAATATTGCGATACTCGGTTCAACTGGTTCAATCGGACAGCAGGCTCTCGAAGTAATTGATAATAATCCGGAAAGATTCACTGTCGAAGTTTTGACCGCGAACAATAATGTGAGTTTATTGCTGGAACAAGCCAAAAAATTTCATCCAAATGTTGTCGTAATAGCTAACGAAGCAAAATATGAAGTTGTAAGAAATGCTCTTGCAGGAGAAGACATTAAAGTTTATGCCGGATCATCTGCCCTTTCGCAAGTAGTAGAAATGGGGAGTATTGATTTGGTGCTGACAGCAATGGTCGGTTATTCGGGGTTGATACCGACAATAAATGCCGTAAAAGCTAAAAAACAAATTGCCCTTGCAAATAAAGAGACACTTGTAGTGGCCGGCGATCTGATCAACAAACTGGCGATCGAAAATAAAGTGGATATACTGCCTGTTGACTCAGAGCACTCTGCAATTTTTCAATGCCTTGCTGGTGAATATATGAATCCTGTCGAGAAAGTAATTCTTACCTGTTCCGGAGGTCCATTCCATGGAATGGCTAAAGAAAAGATTGACAGAGTAGTTTCCAGAGATGCATTAAAGCACCCGAACTGGGATATGGGGGCCAAAATAACCATCGATTCGGCATCACTGATGAATAAAGGATTTGAGGTAATAGAGGCAAAGTGGCTTTTTGGCTTAAAACCGGAGCAAATTGAAGTGGTAGTGCATCCCCAAAGCATCGTTCATTCGATGGTTCAATTTTGCGACGGATCTATCAAAGCACAGCTCGGCTTACCTGATATGCGATTACCTATCCAATATGCATTTAGCTTTCCCGAAAGGATCTGCAATTCTTTTCCAAGGTTGAATTTTGCCGATTTCTCTACCTTGACATTTTCGGCCCCTGATACAAAAATTTTTCGTAATCTTGCACTTGCTTACGAAGCGTTGCAAAAAGGGGGAAATCTGGCTTGTATTTTGAATGCAGCCAATGAAATAGTAGTTGAGGCATTTCTTAAAGGAAAAATCACTTTCCCTGATATATGGAATGTAAATGAACAGGTTATGCAAAAATCGACTTTCATTGCACGGCCAACCCTCGACGATTATATAGCAACGGATCGCGAAGCACGTGCTTATGCTTCCGAGATAGTGAGCATTTTGCAACTAAAAAATTGATATAGTTATACATATGGTTATTCTCATTAAGGCTGCGCAATTACTACTTAGTCTCTCAATACTGGTTATTATTCACGAATTTGGCCATTTCATATTTTCAAAAGCTTTTAAATGTAGGGTCGAAAAGTTTTATCTCTTTTTTGATCCGTGGTTTTCGCTTTTCAAATTTAAAAAAGGCGAAACAGAATACGGCGTAGGATGGCTGCCATTAGGTGGATACGTTAAAATATCCGGAATGATTGACGAGTCAATGGATAAGGAGCAAATGAAACTGCCACCTGAACCATGGGAGTTTCGTTCGAAACCTTCCTGGCAACGTTTGATCATCATGATCGGGGGGGTATTGTTTAATCTAATTCTCGCGATTGTTCTCTATTCAGCGATTCTCTTTATCTGGGGAGAACAGTATCTTCCAACTAAAAATGTAAAATACGGAATTGCCGTAAGCGAAACGGGAAGAGAGATGGGTCTTCGAAGTGGAGATAAAATAATATCGGTCGACGGTAACGAAGTTGAAGATTTCAGCAAAATCATCCCTGTAATAGTACTTAACGGAGCCAAAACGATTGAAGTTCTACGTAACACAGAAACAATTATTGTTCCTGTTAAAGACGAAATAATTCCAAAACTATTAACTGACAGATATTTTATAGATTTAAGAATTCCTTATTCCTGTAAAGTAATCGGATTTGGCAAAATTTCACCTGCCCGCGATGCTGGTTTTGAAATTGGAGACGAAATCCTGGCAGTTAATGGATCTGGCTTTCAGTTCTTCGATCAATTCACAGACACAATTGCCAATTCAAAAGGCAAGACAATCAGCATTTTAATAAACAGAAGTGGAACTGAAAAAACTATTCCAGTCAAGATAGGACTTACAGGGTTGCTTGGTATTCAACACGAAAAGAAAATTACAGGAGTTTTTGAATTTAAGACAATTACTTACGGGTTCGTTGAATCAATACCTGCAGGTATTTCCAAAGGGTATCATGCAGTAGGTAATTATCTGAAACAGTTCAAATTGCTTTTTGCGCCCGAAACAAAAGCTTACGAATCATTGGGTGGATTTATCGCCATCGGAAATATTTTCCCAGGTGTTTGGGATTGGGAATCATTCTGGAACCTTACTGCTTTCCTTTCAATTATTCTTGCGGTGATGAATATTCTTCCAATACCTGCGCTCGATGGCGGCCACGTTCTGTTTCTCCTTTTTGAGATCATAACCGGAAGAAAACCAAGTGATAAATTCCTTGAGTATGCTCAGATAGTCGGAATGGTTATTCTTTTCTCATTGCTTATTTATGCCAATGGAAACGATATCTGGAAATTATTTAAATAAAGAAATCAAGTCGCAATCTCAAAGTAAAAAATTTTTGGGCAATACAGAATAACGTATCAATTGGAATACTATTTTTGCACCAAAACAAATTAAAAGTGATACTATGAACTTGTTAATAATTGCAGGGGTAGTTGGACCATGGCAAATCGTTTTAATCGTCGCAGTCGCTCTGCTTATGTTCGGAGGGAAGAAAATTCCTGAACTGATGGGCGGAATAGGTAAAGGCATGAAAGAATTTAAAAAGGCCATAAAAGAGGAAGACGAAACACCTTCCGAACCTTCAAAAGAAACGCCAAGAGCAGATAATAAAAGAGAACCTTTGAAAGAATAGTTAATCTGCCCTTCATACAAAAAGCCCCGGACAATTCCTTGTTTGGGGCTTTTTGTTGATTTCAATTGATTTGTCCACAATAATACAATTCTATCCGAATGTGCTATACAAATTATTGAATTTTAGCAATATGGCGACTGTATTGAAATCGTCACAGAGCCAATAAAAACAGCCTTAAATAAATAAATCAAACAGATATGTCAAATTTAGACTCAACTTATGCTATATTTGTAACAAACGATTTAAAAAATGAACTATGAGTTTAATAATCATTGCAGGAGTCATAGGTCCATGGCAAATTGTCCTTATTGTTGCTGTTGCTTTACTTATGTTTGGAGGGAAGAAAATTCCTGAATTAATGAGTGGTATCGGCAAAGGGATGAAAGACTTTAAAAAAGCAATTAAGGAGGATGATGAAACTCCCAAGGAGAGCCCTAAGGACACTCCGGTAGACAGTAATAAGAAAGAACCGTTAAAATAATAAACCGGTTTAAATAATATTGATACCCTGGTTCGATTGTTCGAATCGGGGTTTCTGTCATAATTTATAGTGTATTTAAATCTCCCGATTTCGACGAAATGATTAATTATTGAACTGTGAATAAAATAATTACACCATATATTTTCATCATTTCTTTGATCTGGCTCTTTTCGGCTTGTGGCGACGGGACTATACTAATGAAGAGTGTTACAGGTAGACCCGGCGAAACAATCGTGGTAATTGCAAAAGGAGTCTGGGCAGGAAATGTTGGTGACACAATTAAACATTACCTCGCACAACCGCAGTTATGCCTGCCTCAGGAGGAACCAATACTTAATGTAGTAAATGTCCCCCCCGACGCCTTTAAAACATTTGAAACAACCCGGAATATTATTTTGACCCGTATCCTCCCTTCGGTGATAGAACCATCAGTTACCATTCAGTATAACGTTTGGGCAAGACAACAAGTTGTTGTGACTATACAGGCTGCTGATGAGGCTGGTTTTGTCAAGGTTTTTGCTGAAAAATCGGATATGATCATTGCTGCAATCCTTAGGGCTGAAAAAATGAGACTTATGGAATTGTATGCCCAGGATAAATACAAAGAACATATAATTTCTGACTCTTTGCTCAAGGAGCATAAATTTAATCTTAATATCCCCAAAGGCTACGATATTGTTAAAGACTCTTCCAATTTTGTATGGATACGGTATGAGTCTCCTCTTACAAGTCAAGGAATTTTAGCTTACTGGTACCCATATGTGTCTGACAGTGCTTTTGTTACAAAATATCTTTTACAAAAACGCGATTCTATTCTTCGTAATCATGTACCAGGGTCAATCCCGGGTTCATATATGACAACAGAAAGGCGATTCATTGTTTCACAAGCCTTTACTTACAAAGGAAATTACTCCGTAGAAATCAGGGGATTGTGGAAAGTGAATGGCGACTTCATGGGTGGTCCGTTCGTTAGCCTAACAACGCTTGATTTGGCAAGAAAACGAGTCCTGACCGTGGAAGGATATATTTACTCACCAAAGTACAATAAACGCGACTATTTAAGGCAGGTTGAAGCGATGATCTATTCAGTAAGTTTTCCCGATCAAAAATTAAACGACAAAATCAACGATATGTACCAGATCGGTGAACCACTACCAAAAGATGCTGATACACTTATAATAAAATAGGTTTCAAAATATGCAATACGCCGCTTATCCATAAATATGATAAACGGTTTTTTTTATAAATAATTGTAACCTAAAAGTTAGGAGAGGCGTCCAATACAAAAAGGCACTTATTTTCAATCACTTAATTTTCAATAATTATGAAGAAAAAACTAATTCATATTTTAGTTGTCCCATTAATGATTGCATTACTCTTTACCTCCTGTTTTCATGGAATAAGAGGGAACGGAAAGGTAGTTAAAAACGAACGACAGGTCGAAATGTTCGAGTCAATATCAGCAAGTGCAGGCATTGAAGTCGTATTAATTCAGGATTCCGCTATAAAAGTAGTTGTTGAGGCCGATGATAACCTTCAGGATATTATTAAAACTGAAGTTTCAAATGGAGAACTGAAAATTTATCCCGAAAAACGAATTCGATCAAGTAAGGCAAAGAAAGTTTTTGTCACCTTTAAGACAATTCATTCATTGAACGTAAGTTCTGGCGCAGAAATAAAATCACAGTCAGAGCTAAAGTTATCATCGCTTGATCTTTCTGCTTCGAGCGGAGCAAAAATCGATTTGGCATTGGTTGTTAATGACCTAAATGTTGAAGGTAACAGTGGCGGAGACATTTATCTAACGGGTTCCGCAGAAAATCTGTCTGTAGATGGATCAAGTGGTGTTAACATTAAAGCGTCTGATTTGCAAAGCAAAACCTGTAATGCAGGTGCATCAAGTGGTGCGACTTTAAAAATTTTTGTATCTGAAAAAATCATTGCCAAGGCAAGCAGCGGGGGAAATATCAAGGTAGCCGGAAACCCCAAAGATCGGAACATTGAAAAATCAAGTGGTGGTAATGTTTCATTCAAATAAAAAAATACAGGCCACAGTTGCCTGTATTTTTTAATCTCGCTTCATGATTCCATAGCATATTATTTTCACAATTGAATCGACACTTTTGCCAAGGTCGGTCGAGCGATAAGGACCAGCAGAAAGCGGCATTTCCAGTCCTCTGATTGCTGTCGTAATTCCGATCGCAACAAGCGCGAAATCTTTCACAATAAATTTTCGCTGGCGTGCACCTTCCAGTAAAATGCGTTTCATCATGCGAATCTCTTCCTGATAGTATTGCGATTTTATCTTATCAATAAACTCTACCGCCGCAGTGTCGTTTTCAATTGCATTGTAAAAATTGGCCAACTGCCGGTAAGTCGTAATTTTGGTCATTACATAATCCCGCAGTTTTTCTGCAGGATCGATATCTTTTTGAAGCACTTTAGATAATTCTTCCCGAAGAATATCTGCCTCTTTTTGAATTACCTCCTGAAAAAGATCCTCCTTACTGCTAAAATAGTAGTAAAGTGAACTTTTACCTTTTCGTACAGCATTGGCTATATCATCAAGTGTGGTTTTCTTATACCCATATTTGCTGAAGATCTCCTGTGCTATTTTAAGAATATTCTCTCTTACTGCATCCCTTTTAATGCTACTATTTTCGACACTCATATTTTTATGTTGATAAACTGTGGTGGCAAATATAATCCATTTAAATGAAGTGCCAAATATTTAGCTTACTCCGTCACGTAAAGGTATATAATCTACTTGATTAAATGAAAACAAATTTTAGACTAAATCGGCCTAATATTACCAAAAATTCAGATCCGGATTGAAAACAAGTGGGTTTTAAAAAAAAATAAATTCCTACTCAAGGAACCGGTCCGAATATTCGGGAGCATGAACCATACATTTTTCGCGCTTTCCAAACCACTTATATCTCCATTTCGCAATGAAATTATAAACCATATCGCGTAAAAACCGGGGGAATATTATAAAATAGTACAATAAATGCCAGCCGCCACTTAATTCGCGTAAAATCATAAATACTGCAGTCGATTTTAAATAAAACTTGCTGTCGCAGATGTAGACAAGAGAATCAAAACTGTCAAGCGGAAGATCAAGCTGTCTAAGAAGTAATTGACCGCTTTCATTTTGCACAGAAGCAAATCTGAATTTTGCTTTTGCATCATTCCGGATAATAAACTTTACCATGCTGTTACAAAGATTGCATACCCCATCAAATAGTACAATATTAATTTCACTGTGGATCATAGACAAAGGTCAGAATTAAAAGACAAACTATCAACTGTTAATATCTGACAGATTGTTTGGAAAATGAATATATCGGGAGTACTTGGGAATAATATTTTTAGGATAATTAATAACTCTGACAGGATCTTATGTCCTGCCAGAGGGAATTGATTATATAATGAACGATTAGGGTCTGAATAAAACTTCCGATGCAAATGTCAACAAAAAAAACCAGCAGATTACGTTACTTTATCATTATTCGTTAACAACTTGGCAACCGTGAATTCAATCCAAACAGTTGTAGTGCTTTTGCCAATAAGCGTAAAAAGAAATAAAAATCAATTATTTTTAAGAAAATCAATAAAACTTGGATATTTCCGCTCAGATATTTTGAGTTGCGTCATTTCTGCACCCGTAATATGATTCAAAACGCAAATCCTTTTTTGGTATTTTATATGGTCGATAAAGTTGCAGTTAATGATATGAGCATCATGAATTCTGAAAAATATATTCTTGGGAAGTGCTTCTTCGATTTTTTTCAAATGCGTTGTAACTAACTTATATTCACCTTTATCATCATCAATATATACTTTCGTATAAGCACCGTCTGCTTCACAAAAAATAATTTTTTCTGGAGAAAGGAAGTGAATCTCATCATTGCTTTTAATCAAAATTTTTCCGCTTTTTTGAGCCGAAAAAGCCCCATATAAAGGGGTAGATTGATCTTTACTTACAATACGTTCTATTGCTCTGCTTACTGAACGGATTAAATCTTCGGGGAGTATTGGTTTTAATAGGTAGTCGATCGCATCTAATTTGAAGGCATTTAATGCAAATTCATCATGTGCTGTGATAAAAATAATATGTTGGTTTGTATTTTCCAATCGCTCAAAAAGGGTAAATGCATCCATATCGCCGAGTTCAATATCGGAAAATATCAAATCATACTGTATGACCGGCAAAATATCAAGGGCCATTTTTCCTGAATCAAGGAGTGCAACAACTTTGATATCAGGACAATATTCCCGAATCATCATAGCCAAATTTTTTCCCAGTAAAGGTTCATCTTCTATGATTACAGCATTAATCATTTTCAATAGTTTTTAATTTTAAAAGGGATCACGACAGTTTTGGTCGCTCCGTGGGCATCTCCATCAAATAGTGATTCAATCTGAACCTGAGCTTTGTGTTCAAGCAAGAAAATTCGATCTTCGACTACTATTGTTTTCAAACCGATTTTAAGATGATTATCATGGGTGATTCGAAATTCGCTGTCAGTAATGATTCGCTTAAATTAGTTTTCAAATATCAGTGCTAAGGTATTAATTCTTTTGTCATTATTATGAACTCTACTTATAACTATGCAAAATAGGGATTTCAATAAAAAGTACGACTCTTAATGTTATCGATCGTATGCGAATTTCTTGTTACCCTGAATAATTTGACTTTCAATGGTTATTATCCAATGAATCTTCATTTCTATTTTTAAATTATTTCAATTTCTCTTTAAGATTAGTATAACCAGTTTTGCTAACCTTTAGTTTTGCACCCTGCTTAGTCAGAACAATCCAGGACTCCTTTTCATATTGCTGAATTTCAGAAATATAGGATATATTGAGTAAATAAGAGCGATGAATCCGAACAAATTGTTTCCCATCAAGGTGATGTTCAAAAAACTTCATTGTTTTTTGTTTCATAAAGTGACCATCCACACAATAGATCATTACAAAATCGTCCTGCGATTCAATATAATAGATTGATTCAACAGGAATCACCTGAATTTTCCGACCTGACTTAACGACTACCCGATTCAGCAACCCTGAATCTTCATCATGCGTTTCGATCAATCTTTCAATTTCAGGGGAAGCAGTTTTACTTTGCAGCTTTTCTACAGCTTTGTTTAATGCAGCCACCACCCTCTCAAAAGGATATGGCTTCAGCAAATAGTCTAATGCATTTGCTTCAAAAGCGCGTATTGCAAATTGATCATATGCAGTAGAAAATATAATGACCGGAGGATTGGGGATCAATTCAAGCATTTCGAATCCTGTAATTTTTGGCATCTGAATATCGAGAAAAACCAGTTCCGGATTCAATTCCTGAATCGCCAAAACCCCTTCGAATCCATTTGAACATTCACCCACTAACTCAACGCGCTCGTCTTTAGACAGATAATGACGGAGTAAATCTCTTGCCAGAGACTCATCATCAATTATTAAAGTTCTGATTTTATTCATTGATTTCTGATTAAATCATTTTTCTTAACGAATACTTTCTGCGATATCCGGAATAACCATTGTTACTGAAAATTGGCTTTCTCCCCGCATGACAGTAAGAAGTCTTGAGCTGCCGTACAAAATCCGAAGCCGGTCATTAATATTTGCCAGTCCAACACCTTCACCTTTAAGGGGAACGGATTCAGGATCAAAATCATTGATTAGCTTAATTTCCATCAAACCAGGTAATTTTCTGGCCTCGAGAATAACTTCTACAGGTTTCGACGCTTCATAAACTCCATACTTTATTGCATTTTCGAAAAGTGGCTGAAGAATCAAATTGGGAATTAAATGTTGATTACACGCTTCTTCAACATCGAATCGGTATAAAAGATTATTGCCAAACCTTATTTTTTCGATTTGTAAATACAATCCTATATTCTTCAATTCGATTTCAAGTGTCACCATGTCGTTCGGTTGTTTACGAAGCGAATAACGCATGAAATCGGATAATGCAATCACCATCCCATGAGCCTTTTCAGGATTAGTTAATGTAAGTGATGCAATGGAATTTAGCGTATTAAAAAGAAAATGGGGATTAATCTGCGATTTCAAAGCACTCAGTTGCGTTTTTCGGATCTGATTTTGCCATTCGGCCTCCCTTAATTGCTTTTCGCGGTTATGCTGACTATATACGTATGTGTAATAGATGCTTACAAGCAATACGTAAAATATAATCCCTCCAATAATCCGTTCTGGTATCAGATCATTTAAATATTGATCATACAATGGATTGTTGATCAGTATCTTTACAATGATTCCGGAAGATACGATCCACAAAGACGTAAAAACAACCGCAGCAGCAATATGACTTACAAGAATTTGTATGCCTGCACTTTTTTCTGGGTCGTTGTATCTTACAACGTACCAAACAGCAATTCCTAAAAGTCCAAGCACCAAATAAAAAGTCAAACCATCGATAAATGCAATAGTAACAGGCAGTATTTGATAATAACTATTAAATACTGCCTGTATAACTCCTACCGCAACCGGAAAAACCCAATAAATCAGGCCTGAAATTTTATTTGCTGTTACAGGATGCTCCATGTCTATGGCATCGAATTTACTTCGCCGCCACCAAAAATGCAGGTTCCTTTAATCACAACAATTTTTCCAGAACCTGTTCTCGAAATGACCGAGGAACCCCGTTTATCTTCGAACCCGCCAAAAATCGACACGACTTCCACTTTTACATTCCAATCTTCGGGGACAATTATTTTAGTTCCGCCAAAAATATTAGCCACATCAATCGTACATCCAGGGACAGGTTTAGCATAGCGCAGATTGATATTCGATCCGCCAAATATTGCAGTTATTTTTCCTCCCTGAAAGTTTTCGCTCACCACCGATACGGTTCTACCACCAAAAATAGCGGTTTCATCAATATAATCAATTGAACTATTGAAGTCTCCTCCAAATGCACCACGATGTTTTTGATGAGGAGTGCGCCTCCACTGAAGAATAAATGACACACCAACCAGTATAATTAAGATAGGCCAGAAATTTTCCCTGAAATTATCGGGGAAATCAATTAAAAAGAAAAGACCAGTGCCAATCAGAACAATGGCAGGTGTGTAGGCTCTTCGGGCCAGCTGAAAAAGTCCTATAACGATCAGCAGCATCTGCCAGCTAATTAAATTCCTTGCAAAATCATAATCAAGCCACCCAAAATTCCGGGCAATCAGTACAGCTCCTATAAATACAAATATAATTCCCACAAATGTTCGGGAATCGTAATTCTTGTTTTTTTGCCGGACCGAAGATGTATCAGTCGATTCCGGAGATTCGTCGTACTTAATCATTGTGTTTGCTTTTAAATTGTTGACTAAAAATGTATTTTAAACTCACACAAATCTAAACCAGTAAGTGACTGATATAAATCAAGAATCGGTAAGTGTCGGTAAAATGTCGGCAAGCAGCAGAAATCAGCTTTCAGAACCTCTACCGGAAGCGCTGATCATCGAGCGCAATTCGTTATTAAGCTTCTTCTCATTAATTAAATCTTCCAGTTTAAGGTGCATTCTGTAGCGCCAATAGTGCTGAGCAATCGCAGGAACATTGATCCTTTCCCCTTCCGTATTGTCCCATCGAAGCCTGCCATCCATTGCCAAAAGGTCCTGAATAGGAAATATGGCCCACATGGCGGGAGAGTAGAAATGCATGTTCAAAATATCACGTGCAACCCAGGGTTCCATATAGAACGGAAACTCGCCTTTTTGACCCATTACCAAACGGAAAAACCGTTCGCTGTGAATACGATCCTCTTCCCACCAACCTCTAAGCGTCGACATATCGTGTGTTGAAGTAGAGCAAACAGACAAATAAGAGGCATCAGCCGGATGTGCAAATTCAACCCTCGGATCTTTAGGCATTCGTTGTATTTCGAGACTTAAAATCCCCAGGTCGCGCATTACACTAGGCACACAATCGGGTACCATCCCAAGATCTTCACCGCATATGAGCATATCGGTAGCATTCATAATTGCCGGTAACAGCTTCAATGCCTGATTTCGCCAAAAATCCTCATGCCTGTTATAGAAGAAATCAATATACAGATCATCCAGTGCATACCGCGATTCAGCATGCAGATTCAGGTACGAATTGGTATTGTGGAATGCCACCCGCGGATGAAATAAGGTTGGATGATAAGGATCGCGGATAAAAATAACTTCAGAGATTAACGAACAAAGACCATCGCGGATGCGCGTCTCTTTTCCGGTCAGTTCCTCCCCTTTCTTTGCAGATTCAAAATGATCCCATACTTTACGCTGCGATGTAAATGCCTGTTTTAAATCGTATTTACCAGGTTCATATTCTGTCAGATAATTCAATTTAACCTCTTCGGTCTCCTCTCCGAATAATTCCCTGAGAAAATACTCACGTATATAAGGTTTCGTAAATCTCTCCTCGTTAAAAATAACTCCGCTGTCGATAATTTCATCGCGGCTAAAGGGCAGAGCTGGTTTGAAATGACCCATGATTCCCTGAACCTGATTCACCGGAATTTCCCAGATCCTGAAAAAACCAAGGATGTGATCAATGCGCGTTGCATCGAAGTAGCGTGACATTTGTTTGAGTCGTTTATTCCACCACGAGAAGTTATCGGCCGCCATTTTTTCCCAATTATAAGTTGGAAAGCCCCAATTTTGACCAAGATCCGCAAATTCATCCGGCGGTGCCCCCGCCTGCTGATCGAGATTAAACAATTCGGGGTGCGTCCATGCTTCGACGCTATTGGGGCTAATCCCAATCGGAATATCACCTTTCAGTACGACTCCATTCTGCCTGGCATATTCAGCTGCTTCAAACAATTGCTTATGCGCATGGTACTGAATAAAATAATGAACTGCAATATCCGGATAGGTCGATTTATTGGCTGCGCATAACTGATTAATCTCTTTCGCGTTGTAAATCTGAAATTCTGACCATTTCCTGAAATTGGCTGTTTTGTTTTTATCGCGCAGGTAGCAATAGGCGGCATATGGGACAAGCCACTCCTTGTTTTCGTCAAAAAATTTTAAAAAAGGTGGATCAATCAGAAATAGTTCCTGCTGCTGATCGAAGATTAACTTGAAAAATTTAGACTTAATTTTATGTACATCATCGTAATGAACAGTCTCAAGCGCATTGAAACCTGCGAGCGCCTGGGCAAATCCGATCATCAGATTTTCATCATCCAGAACTCCTATTTTATTAATATTCAAATAAACAGGATGAAGCGCCATCGTTGAAATCGACTTGTAGGGATACGTATCGATCCAGGTATGCGTAGCCACCGTTTCGTTCAACGGAAGTAACTGAACCAGCTTTAAACCTGTTAGTTTCGCCCAATCCACCAATTTTTTAATATCCGGGAACTCACCTATTCCACCGCTTTTTTCGGTTCTTAAGGAAAATACAGGTACAGCTACGCCCGCACCTTTCCATTGTTTAGCCGGGAAACGAAAACTTTCATCTGTATGAATTTTCAGGCTTTTGGAATCTTTACATACAAAATCTCTTATCATCCGGTTGCTCCCCTGCTCCCAGATCAGTACTTGTTTTTTAACCGCGTTGTAAACTACATATTTAAACTGAAGCGGAAACTTTACTTTATCTGCATCAATATCAATAATCCACAATGGGAATTGAGCATCATCCATTACAAGGGTATATGCGTCCATCCAGTTTCCAAGGGCGGGCTGATCTCCAAGAATTCCAATCTTGCAGTCCGGACTTATCTTGGGAACATGAATTTGAATCCGCAATGTTTTCTTAAAATGAGGCCTTTCCACTGTCTCATCCGTATCTGGTCTTCGAAAGATCACTTTTGTAAATGCAGAAGAGCGTAATGCGATATCCGATTCACGCTGTACTCTCCAGAAATCGCGGCACCTGATCTCACCAATATCCATTTTGCTGGTTTCGAGTAACCGGTTTTTACCACCTTCCCAATTGAAATTTCCATCCTCATCTTTAATCAGGTATTTGTACTCCAATAATTTGCCAGATGGAAAAATGCAATCAACCTCCCATTCACCGGGAACAAAGCTTCTCATTTGCAATGCATGGGAAGGATCCCATTCACCAAACTCTACGGCAGATCCGGATAAATAAATAACCTGTCCCCAAAAAGTCTGATAATCGATTTTAAATGATACTTTCATCTTTTCTCCTTTCTGAAGCCGTTAGTGACTTCATTTTCATGACGGGTGTAAACAATGGCTATTGATTACTTCAACGATAATTCTTCCAAAAAGTTATTTTCTGAAGGTTAAACCTTCGGGAAGGATTGCACGTTGTAATATTATCGAATTTATTCTTTATAAAAAATGCTTAAATCACTTGATTTTACGACTTCTCATATTCCCTCCCTCATTGGCAAATTAGCGGTTCCTGCAAGTGTTGGTTTTATCTTTAATACACTTTTTAATGTTGTGGACACTTACTGGGGCGGTAAAATATCGACTTCTGCACTTGCAGCCATGGGGCTTACCTTCCCCGTGTTTTTCATTATTTTGTCAATGGGAATTGGAATGGGAACCGGAACAACAGCTCTCATTTCACAATCGTTAGGTGCCGGACGCAATGATGAAGCCGAAAAATATGGTTTTCAGGCGATCTCTTTCTCAGTCATCAATTCAGTATTTCTTACAATGATCGGTTTGGCCATGGCCCCTTCCCTCTTCCTGATTTTAGGAGCAGCCAACGAATACCTCGTTATCGCCATTCAGTATATGAATATTATCCTCTATGGGACCATTTTCTTCCTGATCAACAGTATCCTTAACTCATTACTCACAGCACGCGGTGACACAAGGACCTACCGTAATTACCTGATTCTCGGATTTTTTCTGAATGTGATTCTGGATCCCTGGTTTATGTATGGCGGTTTAGGGTTCCCGGCATTAGGTATCCGCGGGATTGCTTTATCGACTGTTTTGATTCAGGTTGTCGGAACGATTTATATGATTTCTATTACCCGGAAACGGAAAATATTTGAGCATGCCCAATTCAAAAACTTTATTCCGAACAGAAAATATTTTGCAGATTTGTTCGGCCAGGGATTTCCGGCCAGTCTGAATATGCTGACGGTAGCAATCGGCATTTTCGTAATTACTTACTTTGCAAGTCAGTTCGGAAAAGAAGCTGTTGCAGCTTATGGAATAGCAACCAGGATCGAACAGATTGCACTTTTGCCAACGATCGGGCTCAACATTGCCGCACTCACCCTGGCCGGACAAAACATGGGAGCCGGACTCCCAGAGCGGGTATTTGAGTCGTGGAAACTGAATATCCGTTATGGATTAATGATTATTTCGATTGGCGTTGCAGGTGTTGCGGTGTTTGCCCGTGAGCTGATTCATGCCTTTACAGAAGACTTGAAGGTGATTGAAATCGGAGCCGAATATTTGCATATAGCAGTGCTTTTTTTCTTTGCGTATGTCTTCCTGAATATTTCAGTGTCAACTTTACAGGGGATGAAAAAACCGTTGTATGCGATCTTTGTGGGTGCTTACCGCCAGTTTGTGGTGCCGCTTCCGCTGTTTCTATTTCTTGCTATTTATCTCCAATGGGGTACAAAAGGAATCTGGTGGGGCATCTTTATCGCCAACTGGAGTGCGGCCATCTTCACATTTTTCTATACAAGGCGTCAAATAATGAAGCTTTTACATCCTAAAGCCATTACTAAGGATTGATGCATTAAGAAATTCAATAAAACTTTCGTTCCGCCATTCAGGATACTGATAAAGTAGCCAGGGTGAATATTTCCTGGATACAGACCATTCAGAACTTCTCGCAGAAGCTATTTTCCGCAATACAGATGCTTTATTCCTGAGGACAGATGATGTGTTCCGTCCCCGGAAAGGATCATCTGTCCTCCGGAAGAACTCTTCTGCAAGGTGGATCATTTCATCGGTATAACAGCTTATATCTTCTGCATATAGGAAAGAATCATCTGTGGTGTGGAAAACTTCATCTGCATGATGGTTGATCTCATCTATTTTCCGGAAAGAATCTGCTGTACTGTTCCGGAAAAGATCGTACAAAAAATAAAGGCCATTTTGTTGAATTTTCACGGCAAAATACGTTGTGAAATCATTTGCTTTGTGCTAATTTTGATGTTACAACGTCTTCATTGTATAATCTTTGTCTGTATTTAGCAACCTTAAGTCTTACGATTATGAAAAGGCCTGAAGAAGTTATCCGTATTTTCACCAAATCAGATGATGAAGTATTGCAGCAGTCGAATGTACAACTGGGTTCATTCGAAGAGAACAAGGGCAAGTTTGTTGAACGCTTTCCCCAACTGGCTGACCCATTTGCAGAAGAATGGTGCCAGGCCATTAGCAATGCACGAAGTATTCTTCCCGACTATGCATCGGTTGCCAACCAAAGCAAGGAGACGGATGCGCTTAACACGTTAATTGAAAAGGGGGCCAATCTTTACCAGACAATGTTGCTTTACGTCAGGCTCGCCTTCCCCAATGACGCATTGGTCCTGCGGATATTTGGCCAGTACCAATATGATGCAGCCCGTAAAAGCCAGCTTAAGCTCCCGATCCTTCTGACGACGGGTTATACCCAGGCATCAAAGCCCGAATATAAGGCAGCATTGATTGAAAAGGGAATGAAGATGGCAGAGATCGACGCACTGAAAACAATGGCTGAAAACATCGTTAATCAGGGAAAAGCGCAGGAAAAAGCGATCAAAGACCGTACGCTCGATAAAAACGAACGCATTACAGCGCTTAACATCGTTTGGTCAAAGATGGCTTTGGTTTGCCAATGCGCTAAATTGGTTTTTCAGAACGACGCCACCCGTTACAACCTGTTTCTGCTCAGCGATGGTAACAATTCAAATGAAAAACCGGATGAAGATCCAGCTTAACCGGGGAACATCGGTTAACGAGATTGCATAAAAAAACCGACGCACCGCGGAAAACAGGTAACCCCGGCTATTTAAATTAGAAGCGGCCGCGTGAGTATCCATCATCTGGACGCACATCCGGCCACTAAATCTTTCAAATTATTCGATTATTTCTTACACCCGTCTTTTAACGAAACGGTTCTGTTGAAGACCATTTGATCAGGAGTTGAATCGGGATCGATATTAAAATAGCCCAACCGTTCGAACTGAAAATTCGACAATGGTTTTGCATTTTTAACAAATGGCTCGATATAACACTCGGTTAATACCTTTAACGAATCGGGATTGAGAAATTCGAGAAGATCTTTATCCTTATGTCCGGCAGGATCTGCATCGGTAAATAAACGGTCGTACAATCGCACTTCGGCTTTAACCGCCTGCGCCACAGCTACCCAATGAAGTGTCGCTTTTACTTTTCGTCCGTCGGGAGAATTGCCGCCTTTTGTTTCAGGATCGTAGGTACAATGCAGTTCAACAATATCACCCTGTTCGTTTTTAACGAAATCGGTACATTTGATAAAATACGAATAACGTAATCGTACTTCACGACCAGGTGACAACCGGTAGAATTTATTGGTTGGGGTTTCCATAAAATCCTCCTGTTCAATATATAATTCACGCGAAAACGGCACTTTTCGTTTCCCCATGCTTTCGTCTTCGGGATTATTGACGGCATCGATCTCCTCGACTTCTCCTTCGGGATAATTGGTAATTACAACTTTAATCGGATCGAGAACACCCATTACGCGTTGTGCTCTTTTATTCAGATCCTCACGTATGCAGTATTCAAGCACAGCTACATCGGTGACGCCATCGACTTTTGTAATCCCTACCATATCCGAAAACGCGCGCATTGATTCAGGTGTGTAACCCCGCCTGCGCAAACCACAGATCGTAGGCATCCTGGGATCATCCCAACCTTTGACAAAGTTCTCCTTAACAAGCTGTAAAAGGCGCCGTTTGGACATCACGGTATAACTGATATTCAAACGCGAAAATTCAATTTGCCTTGGCCTGTAATCACTGTCTCTCAACTGATCAACAAACCAGTCATACAACGGACGATGAACTTCGAATTCAAGCGTACAGATCGAATGGGTGATTCCTTCCCAGTAATCACACTGACCATGGGCATAATCATACATCGGATAGATGCACCATTTGTCGCCTGTACGATGATGCGGTTGTTTTAATATCCGGTACATCAGCGGATCACGCATGTGCATGTTTGGTGACGACATGTCAATCTTTGCGCGTAATACGCAATCAGCTTCATTGAAAAATCCGGATTTCATTTTTGCAAAAAGCTCCTGGTTTTCCTCCGGTGAAGTAGTACGGTAAGGACTATCGGTACCCGGCCGTGTTGGCACCCCTTTTTGCTCGCTGATGGTCTCCTGCGGCTGAAAATCGACATAAGCCTTTCCCTCTTTTATAAGTCGGACCGCAAATTCGTAAAGCTTATCAAAATAATCGGAGGCATAAAAAAGCCTGTTGTCCCAATCAAATCCAAGCCAGCGAACATCCTCCATGATAGAATCAACATATTCTGTATCCTCCTTCGTTGGATTGGTATCATCGAACCGGAGATTGGTTAAACCTCCGAATTTTTTAGCTGTTCCAAAATTCAGACAGATCGATTTTGCATGTCCAATATGAAGATAACCATTAGGTTCAGGAGGAAAACGCGTATGAACCCTTCCTCCGTTTTTCCCTTCGGCGAGGTCGTCTACAATTTGTTGCTGAATAAAATTCTTTGGAAGCTTTTCGTCCTGATCAATGCTAATGTTGTCTATTTCTGCCATATCAATATAATTTTCTGAATCTTTGAAATCAGTTTGTAAAAGTAATAAGAGTTAAACAAAATGAGATATAATTACAAACCTTAAATCTACGATTTAAAAATAGATTAATTTTGACGTCTATAAATCATTTTAAGAATGGGAGTTATTGAAATTGAAGGGATGGAGTTTTATGCATATCATGGTCATTTTGCAGAAGAACAAATAGTAGGGAATCGTTTTATCGTTGATCTTACGATAATAACCGACTGCTCCAAAGCAGCAAAAAGTGACAACCTGGAAGATGCCCTAAATTATCAGGCTGTATATTTGATAGTAAATGAAGAGATGCAAATCAAATCACATTTACTTGAGCATGTTGCAGGCAGGATAATCAACAGACTTTATGAAGGATACGATACAATTGAAAAAGCAAAAGTGAAGATTTCGAAGTTGAATCCACCGATGGGCGGGCAGATTGAGAAGGTAAGTATAACACTTGAAAGGTGATCCCGATCAAATTTTGAAAACACTTGCAGGTAAATCAGATTTTTAGTTATCTTCGCACCCACATTTCAGGTCGGTTGGCCGAGTGGCTAGGCAACGGTCTGCAAAACCGTCTACGGCGGTTCGAATCCGCCATCGACCTCATTAATAAAAAGACTTTTCTGAATCAGAAAGGTCTTTTTTTAAAAAAAGGAGCTGGTGTCTCCACACCAGCTCCAAAACTCATCAAAAAACTAAAACTTAAAATCAAAACAAACAACACTCCTGTTGTTTTTTCATCTTTAAGTTCATACGAGGGTCATTTTTATTTGTTACAAAAAATAAATAAATATTTTCACTTTTTTTTATTCATTTTTTATATTAATCTAATAAAGAGCAATTTAATACATAAATAAAATTCAAAAAAAGACCAAAATATATCTGTTATTTTCAACGAACACTTCATTTTCATTTAAATCTCTGTTTTAATATCATATGAACTAAACTGCGCAGATGCCGAAAACCAGAAAGATCAGTCAACTCTTATTAGAATTGAAACAGTATTGGAATTTTTGGAACTTTGCATGCAATACTTATTGATATTGAATAATTTGCCCACCTATCTGATAGAAGAATTCTCTTTCGTTGTACATGTTGGTCATCCTTACACTTTAAATGAGAATACCATTGATAATTTGAATTGAATATCTATTCGCAATTCCGAAGATAAATTGCATCGAATTTCATCAAATAGCGCTACTTAACGTTCAAAAATGCTTTTAACTTACTTTTATTTGACTTCCCGATATCCCAAAAAATAATTTATATATTTTTACATGCACAGTGTCAAAATATATTTGATTATTCTGGTTACGGATTTTATAACTTGAAATTTAGCGACGATTGCAACTAATTTGTAAAGACAAAGCCTTCGCACGATTCAGGATACGATAACATGCATAAAAAAGTTTGTATTACTCATAAATATTTAAAAAAATTGGAATTAAAGAAAATATTGGCCAATTTTAAAGGAAAACTATTAAAGATGAAAAGACTCGTTATTTTATCTGGCGCTGGCATGTCAGCAGAGAGTGGAATTCGCACTTTTCGTGATATGAATGGATTATGGGAAGAGTATGATGTAATGGAGGTTGCAAGTATAGGTGCATGGCAAAAAAATCCGGAATTACTACTACGATTTTACAACGACCGTCGGATACAGATGATCGAAAGCAAACCAAACAAAGGACATCTTCTACTTGCTGAACTCGAGAAAAGTTTTAATGTTCAGATTATTACACAGAATGTTGATGATCTCCATGAAAGAGCTGGCTCAACGAGTGTACTTCATTTGCATGGAGAATTGACGAAAGCCCGAAGCTCTACTGATCCTTCATTGATTTATACGTTGACAGATCCGGAAATGAAAATGGGTGACAAATGCGAGAAAGGTAGTCAGTTACGACCTCATATTGTCTGGTTTGGAGAGGAAGTTCCTGCAATGGCAGAAGCATTTCCAATTGTTGAGTCTGCAGATTACCTTTGTGTTATTGGAACCTCATTAAATGTTTATCCTGCTGCAGGATTGATCAATTTTGCACAGGCAGGAATACCTGTATTCCTGATTGATCCGAACCCTCCTGCTTCTCTTCTAAGCCGGGTACAGGTAATCGCAAAAGGTGCAGGCGAAGGAGTCGCAGAATTAATAATGAAGCTTAATGCACTTCAAAAATAATATCCTTCGCATTCATACATCTTGAATTTTCAATACGATTGGAAAGAAAATCATTATTGTGATAACTGCTGCTAGTGGCACGATGTTAAGCAAAAAAGACCGATAGAAAGTTTTCCAAAATTTATCAATCATTATACACTACTGTTGCAAACGATTTGAATATTTATTCCCAAAAACAAAAATATTGAGGACATCTAAAAAAATCTCTTCAAGTGAAACGCGACATTGCTACAATAACACTTTATAAGAAAATCGTGTGTATACAAATTTAAAACTCATCAGTGGAAAAACCTTACTTTGAAATTATTCAAATCAGAAACATACCTTTGCGAAAATGATTTAAATAGTCAAAACGAATTCAAATAATGCGCTGCATAATTTCCACAAATACGAACCCTCACTATAATTTGGCCACAGAGGAATATTTATTAAAAAGCAATAATGAAGAAATTTTCCTTCTATACATTAACGAACCTTGCATTGTAGTTGGAAAGCATCAAAATTTACTTTCCGAAATAAATCTTCCGTACGTACTTGAGAATGGCATCAAATTAGCAAGAAGAATTTCAGGAGGAGGTACCGTTTATCAGGATTTAAATAACCTAAATTTTAGTTTTATACACAACTGTTCCAATCTCGAACAAATCAATTTTACCAAATTCACATATCCTATAATGGAGGCTTTGCGTGAAATGGGGTTGGATGTTATATTTTCGGGTAGAAACGATCTTCTTATTGATTCGAAAAAAATATCTGGAAATGCTATGCACATTTTTAAAACCAGGGTTCTTTCTCATGGTACTCTCCTATTTGGCTCCGATTTAAATAATCTATCGTCCGCACTAAAGAACAGTCCTGAAAAGTACATCGATAAATCAATTAAATCTGTCAGATCAAAAGTGGACAATATTTCTAACCATATGAAGTATCCAAAAACAATCGATTGGTTTAAGCAAACTCTGTTTGAAATTATAACAACAAAATCAGAAAACTCCAATATTGAACCAATAATAGAATACGAAGACGAATTTATCAACCAGATTTCTAAAAACAAATTTGAAACCTGGGAATGGGTATACGGTTATTCACCAAAATATCAATTTCAAAATAATGTTCACATATCCTATCAATCGGTTAAGTTTGAATTACAAGTTGAAAAAGGGATTATTAAGCGTATAATTTCAAATATTAATTCGACACAAAACCCTAGCTATCAGCATATAATTGAAGCTTTATTAAATGCAAAACATGATTATATATCAATTGTAGAAATGCTAAAAAAAGATTTAAAAATTAATTCATTACCATACTTTAATATAGAAGACTTTTGTAAGTCGTTATTCTAGTCTGCAATAAATTGGAAATTTAGCCTTAATCATTTTTTTTTCAGGCATTTCACACATTTTCTTTAAAATAGTTTTCAATTTTTTCGGCTCTTCCAACTCCAATTTCTGATATAATCTCACTCTGAGGTGTATCTTTTAAGCGTTTAATCGATTTGAATTTACGCATCAACAATTCGATTGTTTTATCCCCAATTCCCGGTATATGCGAAAGCTCACTTATAATAAATTCTTTAGACCGTTTATTCCGATGGAAGGTAATTCCAAACCTATGGGCTTCATTCCGAATATTTTGGAGTACTCTTAACGTCTCTGAATTTTTATCAAGATATAATGGAATAGGATCATCAGGATAAATAATTTCTTCAAGCTTTTTTGCAATTCCAATTACGGCAACTTTTCCCCTGATATTGAGTTTTTCCAGTATACTTAATGCAGAACTTAATTGTCCTTTACCGCCGTCAACAACAATTAATTGAGGTAGAGGTCCCTTTTCATTTATCACCCGATCATAGCGGCGAAATATAATTTCCTCCATTGATGCAAAATCATCTGGTCCAATAACCGTTTTGACATTGAAATGGCGATATTCACGTTTTGCAGGTTTACCTCCAATAAAAACAACACATGCAGCAACTGGCTGAGCACCTTGAATATTTGAATTATCGAAGCATTCAATTCGGTATGGCAGTTCCTGCAATCTTAAATCCTTTTTTATTTGTTCTAACAATCTGTCAGTTCTACTTTGTGGTGTTTTAAGTGATAATTGCTTGTTTTTATCCAATTTATAAAACTTCACATTTCTTTCAGATAATTCAAGTAATTTTCGTTTATCTCCAATTTGAGGAACAATCATTTTTACCTCTTTTAATTGAATGTCTATTTTGAATGGTAAAATTAGCTCTTTCGAATTGAGAAAAAACTTTTGTCGGATTTCGATGATTCCTAAAGCGAGCAATTCCTCCTTAGATTCATCCAGCCTTTTCTTTATTTCAAGCGTGTGTGCCTGAATAATTGCACCATCGACAACCCGTAGAAAATTGACATATCCATATAACTCATCTTCTTCAAAAGAAAACACATCCACATTTGTAATAGAGGAACTGACAATCGTTGATTTACTTTTATAATTTTCAAGGATTGTAATTTTATTCTTAATATTTTCGGCTTCTTCAAATTTGTATTCCTGCGCAAACTGGTTCATTCGCCCTTTTAAATGGGCTACCACAGTTGACAAATTACCTTTCAGAATCTCCTTAATCTGCGATATTCCGTCCATGTATTCATCCTCCTGTTGTAAACTTTCGCAAGGACCTTTGCAATTCCCAATTTGAAATTCAAGACAAACGTTGTATTTTAGCTTTGCAATATTCTCTTTTGACAAGTTTAAACTACAATTACGGATTGGATACAGCCTTTTAACCACATCAAGAATGGTTCGGACCATAGGAATTGAAGTATAAGGCCCAAAATAGAGGGACCCATCTCTTATTACATTACGGGTAAAGAAAATTCTAGGAAATGATTCGTTTTTAATACAAATCCATGGGAAGGACTTATCATCTTTTAATAAAACATTATAACGCGGCTGATATTTCTTTATTAGGTTGTTTTCAAGCAGTAAGGCATCTTCCTCTGAATCCACAACCATGTGTTTAATATCTGCAATCTTTCTTACAAGTATTGCAGTTTTACGATTATCATGAACTTTTGAAAAATATGAACTAACACGTTTTTTTAAATTCTTCGCTTTTCCAACATATATGATTTTACCTTCAGAATTGAAATATTGGTAAATACCAGGCAAATCGGGCAATCCTGAAACGATTTCCTTTAATTTACTTGAAAATAAACCTTCACTTTTCATCTTATAAATCTTAAAAATGGACCATTGACCAAGTTGATACGGTTGGATCAATTCTTTCAATTCCATTTAAAAAATCAAGTTCCACGAAAAAATTAACATATATTGTTGAAACGCCAAATTTTCTCACCAAATCAATAGCAGCACCTATTGTTCCACCAGTTGCAAGCAAATCATCATGGATTAATACAATATCGTCAGCAGTTATGGCATCCTGATGTATTTCGAGCGTATCAAATCCATATTCCAATTGGTATGACTGTGAATATATCTCTGCAGGAAGTTTCCCTGGTTTGCGAATTGGAATAAATCCAGCATTTAATTTATATGCCAAAACACTACCAAGAATAAAGCCGCGGGATTCAATTCCTATTACTTTCGTTATACCCGAGTTCTTATAATGCTCATAAATTTCATTACTAATAAAACTAAATATTTCACCAACCTGATAAGCTGTTGAAACATCTTTGAAGTGAATTCCAGGTTTTGGAAAATCTGGGATATTCCGAATGGATTTTTTGACTATCTCAAGATTAATTTTTTCTGTCATTTCAATATATTAAATATAATTTAAAATGTTCCACGTGGAACATTTATCTACCCAAAAGCACTAAAAGCACATTAATATCGCTTGGAGAAACTCCAGGAATCCTACTTGCTTGCCCAATAGTTTTTGGTTGTATTTTTTCAAGTTTTTGTCGAGCCTCTGTTGAAATGGAGGCAAGTTCCTGATAACTAAACTTTTTATCAATTACAATCCCTTCTAATCTTCTATATTTCTCTGCAAAAGAACTTTCCCGATCAATATATCCGGAATACTTTATCAATATTTCCGCTGATTCCATTACCTCCCTTCGAAGATCATTATCGATGTATTTGTACAATTTCTCAAGTTTAGGAATAACTGATAGAAAGTCGAATATTGAAAGTTGTGGTCGCATAATTAACGACTCAAGCTTGGTGCCATGCATTAAAATTGAGGTACCCTTCTCTATTAATAGACCATTTAGTAAATCAGCCTTAACCGAATAGTTTTTACAAAAATCAATTACACTGGTTCTAAATTCCAGTTTTTTAATGAAAATTTTATATCTGCTTTCAGAAACTAAACCGAGTTGATAACCAATTGGGGTCAATCGCTCGTCAGCATTGTCTTGTCTCAACAACAAACGATATTCAGCTCTGCTGGTAAACATCCTGTAAGGTTCATCAACACCTTTGGTTACCAAATCGTCGATTAACACGCCAATATAAGCTTCATTACGTGAAAGTACCAGAGCATCTTTCCCGTTTATTTTCAAATGTGCATTTATACCAGCCATTAATCCCTGAGCACCGGCTTCTTCATACCCCGTTGTTCCATTTATTTGTCCAGCGAAATACAAATTTCTGATCAACTTGGTTTCCAGTGTTGAATTCAATTGAGTCGGATCGAAATAATCATACTCAATTGCATATCCTGGTTTCAAAATTTTCACAGATTCCAATCCTGGAATACAATGAATTGCATCATTCTGAACTTGCCAGTTCAATGATGATGAAAAGCCGTTTAGATAATATTCAAGTGAATCTTCACCCTCTGGCTCAAGAAATAGCTGATGTTGCTCCTTATCTGCAAAGGTAACGAGTTTAGTTTCAATACTTGGACAATATCGGGGACCCAATCCTTTGATAGTACCGTCAAATAAAGGGGAATCCTGAAACCCCGTTTTGATTATATCGTGAACGTTAGAATTAGTAAAGGTTATATAACAAGGCATTTGCTTAAGCCCTGATTTCGTATTTGGCAAAAAACTAAATTGATTTTCACCTATGTCCCCTTCTTGCTTTTGTAATTTGGTAAAATCAATTGTCCTTTTGTCAATCCTAACTGGCGTTCCGGTTTTCATTCGACCAGATCTAAAACCAGCAGAAATCAATTGCTCTGTGATACCCAAAGAGGAAGGTTCAGAAATTCTTCCACCTAAAACTTTAGACGTCCCAAAATGCATTAGGCCATTCAGAAAAGTTCCATTCGTTAATATGACACTTTTACACTTAAAGACAACTCCGATCTCCGTTTCAACACCACTCACTGAATCACCATCAAAAACAAGTTTTACAACAGTTCCCTGCCAAAAATCAAGATTTTTAATATCCTCCAGCGTACTTTTCCAAATTGCTGAGAATTTAATTTTGTCACACTGTGCACGAGGACTCCACATCGCTGGACCTTTGGAGAGGTTTAACATTCTAAACTGAATGGTTGATAAATCAGTAATGATTCCCATATTTCCACCAAGCGCATCAATCTCGCGCACAATCTGGCCTTTTGCAATTCCACCTACAGCAGGATTACAACTCATTTGTGCAAAGCGATTCAGATCCATTGAAACCAGTAAAACATTAGATCCCAACCTGGCGGCAACTGCTGCTGCTTCGCATCCAGCATGACCACCGCCCACAACAACTATATCGTACTCATTTAATATATTCATTACAAATTTCCTTATACAAATAAATGCACTCGTTTTCATTTTCTCTCATTGAAATCTTTTCAGATTCGCTGTTATCATTTAAACCCAACAAATGCAAAACACCATGAACAATCACCCTTAAAAACTCATCTTCTATATTGCATTGAAACACTCCAGAATTTTCAATTACTCTATCTACGCTTATAAACATATCCCCTGAAACAACATTTCCTTCTCTATAATCAAAAGTAACGATATCTGTATAGTAATCATGATTCAAATATTTTGAATTAATCTCCTTTAAATATTCATCACTACAAAAAATATAGTTCAAATCTCCATGTATACAACCAAATTTAAGCACAACTTGTTTTAACCATATTGAAACAACTCTAAATTTCAATTTCGGCTTATTAACATTTTCTGCATTATATAATATTGCCATTATCTGTTAAGTTTTATATAAATAATATTTCCTTTGACATTTGTTGAACAACAAGCGCTTAGCATTTTAATAAAAAATATTCCTCTTCCTCCCTCATTTTTCAAACAGTGTGGTTCAAGTGGTGAACGAAGACCATTTATATCAAATCCATCTCCCCTATCTTCAATTTCAATATATATTTCCGTAGAATTAATTGATATAAAAACTCTAATATCCAAATCCCTAACACCTTTGTTCCCATGAATAATCGCATTTTCAACAGATTCTACAATTATTGTATGAAGGCCAAACATTGTATCCAAATTTAAATCAAATGCTTCTTTTATTTCCCCTATAACATCAAGGCATATATTTAAACCATCAAAATTTGATGGCACAAATAACTCTTTTTGAAAAAGGGTTGGATCCATTATTCGGATTTATAACTAAACAAAATAAAGCAACTGAAGAATATAATCAGATATTAGAATTCCTCTCCTTGTCAAAATGACACTATCTTCATTTGGATGAATAAGTTCCTGGCGTAATAATTTAATTACTTCAACACTAAAAAAACGATTCATTCGATCGTCAAAATTATCTCTTACAAACTTTCTTGAAATACCTTTTGAAGTTCTTAAACCGGTAATTATGTACTCATTATATTTATCCTTGCGCGTCAAAAACTCCACTTCGAAAAACGTTTCTCCGTTATCAATCAGCTTACAATATTTCCATGTATCACTAATATTCCATTGCCTTGAAATTCCATTATAACTATGAGCAGAGGGTCCAATACCTAAATAATTGGCATCCTCCCAATATGAACTATTATGACGAGATTTATAACCATCTTTTGCATAATTACTTATTTCATAATGATTGAACCCATGCATAGCAAGAATATCTATGGTAGAATTAAACTGATCCAATAGATCCTCTTCATCTATTTCCTTTAACTTATTATGTTTCTTTAGCTTAAAAAACAGAGTGCCCTCTGCAATCGTTAAAGAATAGGCTGAAACGTGCTGAACATTTAATTCAACAACTTTATTAAGAGAATCAAGATATGTAGATAATTCCATACCTGGAATACCAAAAATTAGGTCTACAGAAATATTTTCAAAACCAACCTTTTTTGCGGTTTCAATATTAAGACTTAACTTACTACTATCATGTCTCCGACCTAAATAATTCAAAATATTGTCATTAAAACTCTGTATGCCAACACTTAACCGATTAATATTAAGACTATACAAACCATGCAAATAATCTTCTGAGAGATCATCAGGATTAGTTTCAAAAGTTATTTCACAATCAGCGGAAACATCAAAATTCTTATGAATGCTCTTTAAAATTGAATCAACATTGCAATAACTTAATAATGAAGGTGTTCCACCCCCAAAATATATAGTATCTATAATTTCATTATTAAGATACTCCTTTCTCAAATCCAATTCTTTAATTTCAGTTTGAATAAGTGCTTCTATTCCATCTGAATCTTTTATTGAATAGAAATCGCAATAACTGCATTTACGCTTACAAAAAGGAATATGAAAATAGATACCAGCCATTAATAAATTTTTATACCGATTACAAAAATAGATCAAATTATTAAAAAAACGACTGGTTCACGATTCCGCAGGACTCACTCGTTTACTAGTGGAATTTTTTTCACTCTTAATGAATGTCTGCCCCCATCGAAAGTTTCATCCAGAAATACATCAACGATATTTTTTGCATCAGATTCAGTTATAAATCTTGCTGGCAAGGAACAGATATTTGCATTATTATGACGCCTTGCGAGTTCAGCAATTTCAGTATTCCAACACAATGCTGACCTTACACCCTGATGCTTATTAACTGTCATATTTATTCCATTTCCGCTTCCACAAAAAACAAATCCTATTTCAAAATCATTATTTTCCAATCCAAATCCTATTAAATGTGCAAAATCAGGATAATCACAACTTATAGACGATTCACATCCATAATCCTTTGTGCCATACCCTCTTTTTTCAAGATGTTTTTTTATAATACATTTTAAATCATATCCGGCATGATCTGAAGCTAAACCAATAATTTTCATTACTTTTCAATTATATTTCAATTTTTAAAAATACTAAATACTTTTGTGAATTAACTTCAAATCTTACAACTCCTCTAAACATCCCGATTGTTAACAAAAGATGTTAATTACCTGTTTAAAATAGTTTCTTTAATATTATTAAAAAGTAAAAAACCAATTACTTTCATGTTGTATATAAAAAAAATGAATAAACCCAAATAAACACTACGCTTAAAAATCATCAAAAATCATTAAGTAATACACATCAAAAAGATTAAAAACAAGCTGCACGTTAGAAACAAATGACGCTATCAACACTAAGTTGATATAATACTAACAGACATTATAATTGTAAGTTGTGATGTTAATAATGCTAAAAAAAACACTTAATAATTAGAACCATTCAAAATACCAAATAAAAAATACAAAACTTTTAAACGTTTTGAACCGACTATTAAAATAAACATCTCTTTAAATTCTTAAACTATTTATTAATAATAATAGTCTTGTTGAAATTTCAAATTATTAAATTTGGTTGGGTTGAAATTTAAGGATTAAAATTTGTGTAAATTTGGAGTTCTAAACAAATGTTTTAGCGAATGAATTTCGATGACAAATTAGCAATTCTTTTAGTTGAAGATAATGATCTGAATCAAAGACTGATGAAAATTAGTTTGACTAGGTATCATTACAACGTTACTGTTGCTGTTAATGGTTTAGAAGGAGTTCAAATATTTAAAAATCAGAAGTTTGATTTGATTTTAATGGATATTATGATGCCGGTAATGGATGGATTTGAAGCGACAAATGAGATACGAAAGCTCGAGAGCGCCGATTCAAGTCTTGGCCATACTCCTATCATTGCTTTTACGGCTAACACGATTAATAATGATCGTGAAAAGTGTGTTAACGGTGGTATGGATGATATTATTGAAAAACCGTTTGATATCAATAAATTCCGTGAAATTTTAAGTTCTTTGCCATAAAAGAATGAATGATTCTCACCCCAAGAGTACTTTTGAGATTTAAAGCCACTAGCGTGTATGGAAGAATTTATTGATTTACGAGGAAATAGTACTGAAGGTATTGACAAAGAATTAGATAGCAAACTAAGACCTTTGCGGTTTGCTGATTTTAGCGGGCAAAATAAAATCGTTGAAAATCTGAAAATCTTTGTTCAGGCTGCTGTAATGAGGGGTGAATCACTTGATCACGTACTATTACATGGTCCTCCTGGTTTGGGAAAAACAACACTATCAAATATTATTGCAAATGAACTTGGAGTAAATCTTAAACTTACCTCAGGTCCGGTATTGGATAAACCCGGCGATTTAGCTGGTGTTCTTACCAATCTCGAAAATAATGATGTTTTATTTATTGATGAAATTCACAGGTTAAGCGCTGTTGTTGAAGAATACCTTTATTCTGCAATGGAGGATTACCGTATTGATATAATGATTGATAAAGGTCCAAGTGCAAGATCCATACAACTTGAATTAAATCATTTTACACTTATTGGAGCAACTACAAGAAGTGGTTTACTTACTGCACCTCTTAGAGCAAGATTTGGTATAAATTGTCACCTTGAATATTATGATGTTGAAGTTTTAACTGGTATTGTCAAACGTTCTGCAAAAATTCTTGATGTGAAAATATATGATGATGCAGCGCTTGAAATTGCACGAAGAAGCCGTGGTACGCCTCGAATTGTAAATGCACTTTTGCGAAGAGTTCGTGATTTTGCAATGGTAAAGGGAAATGGCATAATTGATCTTGAAATTACCCGTTATGCACTTGAGGCTTTAAATATTGATAAGTATGGTCTTGATGAAATGGATAATAGAATTTTAAGCACCATTATCGATAAGTTTAAAGGTGGACCAATCGGATTAACTACGATTGCAACCGCTGTAAGTGAAGATGCAGGAACAATTGAAGAAGTCTATGAACCGTTTTTAATTAAGGAAGGATTTTTAAAAAGAACACCTCGTGGACGTGAAGCAACTGAATTAGCTTTTAATCATTTAGGAAGAACATGGCGAAAAGACTATCCGCAAACATTGTTTTAAACTTACTTTATTTTTTTAACTAATTCTATTTCAAATAGTTTAGGCCAAAATTTGCCTGTAACATAGATTTTGTCTTTATCTTTATCGTAAGCGATTCCATTTAATACATCTACTTGATTATTTTGATTGGATATATTAGAACCTAATAGTCCTTTTAAATCGATTTCAGCTACAATTTTGCCAGTTTTCGGATCTATCCGAACAATGGTGTCGGTAGTCCATACATTTGCCCAAATTTCACAGTCAATGTATTCAAGTTCGTTTAAATTTGCTACAATACCTTTTTGATTACAAACCTGAATTTTCTTTACTTCAGCCAGCGTTTCAGGATCAAGATACGTCAAATATTCAGTACCATCGCTCATTATTAAATATTTACCATCGTTGGTAAATCCCCATCCCTGTGCATTTTTAAAGGTAAAGGTTTTTATCAATTCAAAAGTATTTAAATCACGTACAAATCCAATTTGAGTTTTATAAGTTAGCTGGTATATTTTACCGTTTAAAATGGTAATTCCCTCACCAAAATATTTGTCATCAAGTTTATTTTCTTTTACAACTTTCCAATTACTAAGATCAATCTTGTAAATTGAAGAGGTCCCTTCCTGTCCGGTACTTTCATAAAGAAAACCGTTACTAATTTCAAATCCTTCTGTAAAGTGTTCAATATTATGCGGAAGAGATTTTATAATTTTATAAATAAATTTTTGTGGAATAATATCCGAAAGCAGGAGAAAATCGGTATAATTTTCTCCAGTTGTACCATCTCCTAAAGTTGAAATTGACTTCAAATAACGGCTACCTACTTGATAATTTTGTGAATCGATTTCGAAAGAACCTTCTATTTTATCACTCGTAAATACAGATTTTCCATCAACGAAAAATTCTGTTTTAGTTAGTGTACCATCTTTGATCTTAGTTTGAAAATTTACAGTTAGTTTATCGCCAACCGTATAATTTTTATTCTTAGGTATAATTTTGATGGATGTTACTGGTTTTCGTATTCGTTTTGAGGACTGCGCACAGTTCACCAAAACAAATGATGTCAAAATAACAAAAAGGGTAAAGACTGTTAGCGTTCTCATAATCAATTTAAAAGTGAGCAAAAACTGTTGCTTTTTTCAATGTCGGAAATTATATAAAAATTGGTTGTTATTAACAATTAGGGGTTGTTTAATTAACAATGCTTCACGTGGAACGTTACCAATCATTTATTTGGTCTTTTTATTTTGGTTGAAAAGTGAGGTTAAGATAAATATGCTGATTAAGCAGTTTTTATTATTAAAATGGAATCAGAATGATATTTACAGGAATAATGAAAAAGATGATCTGAATAACCTAAAGCATTATCTTTGCAATTTATATTTTAATAAAAAAATATTTTGAGTGCATTAAAGAAACTTGCAGGCGAAACAGTCATTTATGGTGTTCCAAGCATTGTAGGAAGATTTCTTAATTTATTGCTAACGCCTCTTTATACCTACACCTTTTTGCCGGGTACATTCGGTATATTAAGTAATATTCTTGCTTACGTTACATTTTTTCAGGTTTTACTAACCTATGGAATGGAAACTGCTTTTTTCAGATTTGCAGGAAAAAGTGAAAATCCGGAAAAGGTTTTTACCACTTCAATGGTTTCACTTGGTATTACTACAGTTGCATTTATTGTTTTAATTTTAAGTTTTGCCAAAAATATTTCTGGCTGGATCGACTATGAAGGACATCCTGAATATATCATTTGGATGGGGGTTACTGTAGCACTTGATACCTTATGTGCAATTCCATTCGCGAAACTGAGATTACAGTCAAGGCCCTATAAATTTGCTCTTCTAAAATTAGTAAATATTGGTTTAAGTATTTTTCTGAATATATTCTGGATATATCTATGTCCTAAATTATTGCAGGCAAATCCCGATTCGTTCGTCCAATATATTTACAACCCAAAGATTGGTATAGGCTACGCATTTATATCCTATTTAGTTGCAGCAGCCATTACACTGCTTTTCTTTATTCCTGATTTAAAAATTAAAAAATCTAATTTTGATGGATTGCTTCTCCGTCAAATGCTGAGATATGGTTGGCCGATTTTAGTGATTGGAGTGGCAGGAATGGTCAATCTGCAAATTGATAAAATTTTATTACCAAAACTCCTTGTTGGTTCTGATGATCCAATCTATGTGCTGGGTATATATTCAGCAGCTGGTAAATTGGCAATTCTGATGACGCTTTTTATTCAAGCCTTCCGTTTCTCATTCGAACCCTTTTTGTTTTCACATTATAAAAATGAAGATTCGAAAAAAATATATGCGGTAATCATGAAATACTTTGTGATATTGGGTCTTATCATCTTTTTGGGTGTAATATTCTACATGGATATTCTGAAATATTTTATAGGAAACTCAAAATCGGGATATCATGAAGGGCTCAAAGTCGTTCCATGGCTTCTTATGGGAAATTTATTTTTGGGAATCTTTTACACTCAATCTTTGTGGTATAAATTAACTGATCAGACACACTTTGGCGCCCGGTTTGCGGTTGTTGGTGCTGTAATTACATTCGCTTTAAATGTTCTTTTGATTCCTGTTTTAGGTTATATGGCTTGTGGATACGTCTTTTTCACGTCTTCACTGGTAATGACAGTCATGTCGTATCTTGTTGGACAAAAATACTTTCCTGTGAAATATGACTTAAAGCGAATTGGAGCTTATTTTTTGGTAGCCATGTCGTTGTATGTGATTCAAAATGTAGTCGCTCCTCATGATGAATTCTTACGGATGAGTTTCAATACTGGCTTATTTATGATTTTCTTCCTGTTTATCTGGTTTAAAGAGAAAGCTGATCTTATAGGTTTATTTAACTTTAATGGGAAGGCAAAGTGACAACAGAAAGTAGATTGGAATTGTTTATTATCTTAGCAAATTGAAATAATTACAGATGAAAGTAAAAATAGTCAATAAATCGTTAAACGAGTTGCCGGAATATAGTACGCAACATGCGGCAGGTATGGATTTGCGTGCAAACCTTCTTGAGGAAGTAATAATGGAACCTTTTGAAAGGAAGCTAATTCCTACCGGATTATTTATTGAATTGCCCGTTGGTTTTGAGGCACAGGTCCGGCCCCGAAGTGGCCTTGCTTTGAAAAAAGGAATTACTGTTCTAAATTCTCCCGGAACAATTGACGCCGATTACCGTGGTGAAATTATGGTAATTCTTATAAATCTTTCTTCAGAAAAATTTGTGATTCAACATGGTGAACGAATTGCCCAAATGATCGTTGCTGCACATGAAACTGTTAATTGGGAAAGGGTCGAAATACTCGAAGACACCACAAGAGGCGAAGGTGGTTTTGGACATACCGGTAAGCACTGATTCGAAATTTGCTTTAGGGTTAAGAATTAAAATTATTTAGAATGACAAGTAGAGAGAGATTAATTGGGATTTTATTGATTACAATAAGTTCGGGTGCTGTTTTTTCCTGTAAAGTTGCAAAAACGGTTCCTGCAAGTGTTGTTACTGTTTCTAAAGATACTGCGGAAGTAAAGTTGAGCGATGACGCCGCAAAAGAGTTTGAATATCTGTATATTGAAGGGTTAAAGCAAAAGACGTTAAATAATTTTGACGATGCGATTAAGATTTTTTCACGGTGCCTCGAAATAGATCCGCGATCGTCGGCGACCCTTTACGAAATGGCAAACGTTCATGTGTCAAAAGGCGATTTTCAAAGTTCGATGTTTATGCTTGAAAAGGCCGTTTCGATGAATCCTGACAATCAGTATTACCGGCTGTTGCTTGTAAAAGTTTATCAGCAAAATAAGTTGTACGAAAAGGCAGCATCGGAGTATGCGGCAATTTCAAAATTAGTTCCAGACAATCCTGATTACCCTTTTTATCAGGCTGCATTGCTTACAATGGCAGGTAAAAATGATGAGGCATTGGCAATGTACAATCAGTTTGAACAAAAAACGGGAATCACCGAACCCATTGCTGTTGGCAAACAGCAGATCTATCTTCAACAAGGAAATAAGCCAGCTGCATATGCCGAAATTGAAAAACTTATTCAGGCCAATCCTGCAGTTTCGAAGTACTACGGACTACTTGCTGATATGTATCTGTCTGACAAAAATAGGGAGAAGGCCCTCGAAAATTACAATAAAATCCTGCAGATAGATCCCAATGATGGATTTGTTCACCTCTCAATTGCAAGTTATTACCTCGAGGCGAATGATTCGGTGAAAGCTTATGAGCACATCAAAGCAGCCTTTAAGAACTCCTCATTAGAATTGGAGACGAAGGCCCAAATGTATATGTTGCTTATTCAACCAGGAACCATCAAAATTTCAGATAAACAGCAACTCGAATTACTTCACATTCTTATTGAGACACATATCGACGATGAGCGACCCCGTGCATTAATGGTTGATTATTATCTGAATAAAAAGCAAACAGAAGAGGCTCGCAAAGAGTTAAGACTGGTGCTTGATATTAAGAAAGATAACTATGCATATTGGGAACGGCTGTTATTGATTAATAATGATTTGCTCGACTGGAAGTCGATGAATGACGACAGCAATAAAGCTTTGCAATTTTTCCCTGAACAACCCTTAATTTATATTCTTAAATCGGTTGGATTGTTACAGGAGAAGAAATACAGCGAAATGCTTTCAGTACTCGATTCAGGAATTGTTCATGCAAATAAGGATCCTAAAATTCTGTCGCAGCTTTATACTTACCAGGCCGAAGCGTTTTATAATCTGAAACGTTTTAACGAAGCTTTTGATGTTTTCGATAAGGTTGTCGAACTTGACCCCGAAAACTACATGGCCATGAATAATTATGCCTACTATCTTTCATTAAAGGGTGAACGGCTTGACGTTGCTGAGCAACTGAGTGCAAAAGTTGTTCAGGCCAATCCGGATAATGCAACCTATCTTGATACTTATGCCTGGGTATTTTTTATAAAGAAAGATTATTCGCTGGCGAAGTTTTACATGGAGACTGCCCTATCGAAGAAATCCGAAGATAGTGCTGTTATTGTAGAGCATTATGGCGATATCTTGTATCACCTAAAAGACAAGGAGAGCGCACTTATCCAATGGAAGAAGTCGCTTCAGATGGGTAATGACTCAAAAATTCTTAAGCAGAAAATAGCTGAAAAACGATATATTGAAACAAAAGAAAACTAATTTATGTGTTCCGGTAAAAGGTTGATTTATAGATTTTATTGGGTATTTATCCTTCTTTTTTTCTTTGCCGGATGTAAACAGACCGAGAAAATTACAGCGCCTAAAAAAATTAAAAGGTACAGCGTAGGTAAGGTAATTAAAATGACCAATGAAAATTCATTAAAATATGAAACATTATCGGTAAAAAAAATGGCTGTTTCTCTGACCAATGATGGTAATACCACCACTGTTCGCGGATCTTACAAAATACGGCGTGATAGTATTATACAGCTATACGCTCAGAAAATGGCAATTCCGCTTGGTAAAATGGAGGTGAATGTCGATTCTTTCAGGATGGTCTATTTTCTTGAGCAGGAGTTATTTGTCGGGAAAAATAATTATTTAAGCAAACTACTGGGAATAGATGTTGATTTTGGTGTATTACAGGCACTATTAAGCAATAAAATGTTTTCGTTTCGCCAGGATACACGGGATAAAGATTTCAAGGAATTTTCATGCGACATTGAAGATGAAATGTACAAGATTTCGTCAATCCGCGACCAACGAATTCGAAGTTTTAATAAAAACGAAGAAAAGCATGAAAGGTATCGTAATCGTTTGGATGAAGGCCGCGGCATAAAACAAGATATCTATATTGATCCCGATTCATTTGTCGTAAGGCGGATGGTTTTTAAAGATATTGAAAATAATAAAGGGTTGAAACTTGAATTTTCGAATTATGAAAAAGTGATGGATCAGTGGTTTCCGGGATCGATAAAGATGCAAGTAACAGGAGAGAAACAACTGGAATTATCCATCGAATTATCGAAAATAAGTTTGAATGACGAAACGAATTTTGGATTTTCAGTCTCGCCTAAATATAAAAAGAAATTAATTGAATAATTAAGTATCATTTTGGTTATATTAAATCGATGGAATGTTCTATTTTGAGGTTTTTAAAACTGATCTGTTTTTCAATTTTGATATGCTTTTCCTTCAATTCTTTTGGGCAGTCGCTTGATGAACTGAGGAAGCAGAAGGAGAAAACTGCATCAGAAATTGAATACATCAATAATTTATTGAAAGAGACGAACAGCAATGCAAAAGCCTCTCTTAACAGGCTTGCTGTGCTTGAAAGGCAAATTAAACTTCAGGATAATCTCATCAATAATATCACAGGTGAAATCGGTTATCTTGATAACACCATTCAACAAAACTCAAAACGAATTGATTCGCTTGGTATTGAATTAGAGACTGTTAAATTGAAATATGCCTCAATGATCAGGTATGCAAACAGAAATCAGAATAGCAATAATCAACTGCTCTTTTTGCTTTCGTCAGAGGATTTCAATCAGGCCTACAAACGGTTTATTTATTTAAAACAGTATGCCGATTATCGCCGTAAACAAGCTGAGAGAATCACTGAATTCAAGAGCTCTATTGGTGGTCAGTTGATTGAATTCAATAAACGGAAAGAGGAAAAGAAAGATCTTTTGGTTTCGAAAGTAAAACAAACGAAAATTATTGAGCAACAAAAGATACAACAAAATAATGTTTATTCTGATCTTCAGCAAAAAGAGAAGGATTTAAAGAGAAAGCTTGAAAATCAGCGACGTGCCGAGTTAAGATTGCAGCAGGAGATCGAAAGAGTTATTTCTGATGAAGCAAAAAAATTGACGCGTAAAAAATCGAAGGAACCGGGTCTATCTTTGACACCTGCAGAGAAAGTTTTGTCTGGCGATTTTTCCAATAACCGGGGTAAATTTCCATGGCCTGTTCAACGAGGTTTAATAACTGATCATTTTGGTGACCATCCTCATGCAGTTTTGAAATATGTTGTGGTTCGTAATTCAGGAATTGATATAACAACTCAGGCAAATGCAAAAGCGAGGGCGATTTTTAAAGGAGAAGTGACCAAAGTTGTGGCGATTCCAGGTGCTAACTACGCGGTCATTATCCGGCACGGAAACTACCTCACTGTATATTCAAATCTAAGCGATGTTTTCGTAAAGGCCGGCCAGAATGTGGAAATTAAAGATGATATTGGAAGTGTCTTTACTGATCAGAATGATGATAATAAAACGGTCCTTAAGTTTCAATTATGGCGCGAAAGCACCAAGCTTGATCCGGAGGATTGGCTGATCAGACAGTAATTAAATTGAATGTATTAGCGGCTTTATTAGTACTTCGTCAGATTTGCCACTTTTGTGAGTCCTGAAAGGTTGATAATTTTAATTTTCCTTCCCTGAAGATCAATCAGTTTATCCTGTTTAAACTCCGAAAGAAGCCGAATGATCGACTCTGTGGCTGTTCCTACAGTATTTGCCAATTCCTCTCTTGTCAGTGAAATTTGGAGTGTCTGATCGGCATCAAGATCGAAATTATCCTTCAGAAGCAAAAGAACTTCTGCAAGTCGTTCACGAACTGTTTTCTGTGCAATATCAGTAATGTATTCATTCGCCTCTTTTAATTCGGCGCACACGATACGAAGCATCGCCAGTGAAAAGGAAGAATTTTTCTCGATCAGGCTGAGAAGGGTTTTATAAGGTATGTGACACAATACGGCGTCATCGATGACTTTTGAAGTTGTACATGCTGATTCCTGGCTTAATAGCGACCGGTAAGCAATAATATCCCCTTTCCGGGCGAACCGGATAATCATTTCTTTCCCATCAATACCAGTTTTATAGACTTTTACAATACCACGGATGATGCAGTAAAATCCGGTAAGTCTACTCCCCTCTTTATAAACAATACTCCCTTTTTTGTAAGAGGTGCATGTCTTTTCAAAATTCAGGCTTTTTAGTTCTTCTTCGGTCAATGACTTGAAAAAGCGAAAACCTGAAAGGTTGACATCGTCTGTTGATTCGTTAATATTCTTCATTTTTCAAGGTAAATAGTATGAACTTTTTGGTAGCGTAAATATACAACTTAACTTGTATATTTTAACAGCCGCCACTTTGAAACAAATACAGAGGTTAAATCGTTGTAAGTTTATAATTAAAATTTCAAGATATGAATAGTCAGGTATTAAAGTCAAAGGTTAAAATTTCATTTTTAGGATTGGTGGTAATGTTATTCGGTTTCGGATTAACAATGAATGCCGCTGAATATGTTGTTGATAAAACTGCCAGTAAAGTTAAGTGGGAGGCAAAAAAGGTGACTGGTAAGCATGATGGTTCTATTTCATTTGCAAATGGATCTATCACAGGAACTGGGAATAATATTTCGGCTGGAACATTTGTAATTGACATGAAATCAATGACAAATGACGATGTTACCGATGCCGGCATGAAAGCCAAACTGATGGGGCATCTTGCTTCGGATGATTTTTTCTCGATTGAGAAATTCCCGGAGTCTAAAATGGTGATTAAAAAAGTAACAGCCGTTGCAGGTGATGAATTTAAGTTCTTAGTCGATCTTACAATTAAAGGAATAACGAATCCGGTTGAATTTAATGCAAAAGTTACAGCAACAGGCGATAAACTTGCGGCAGAAGGTGTTATTACAGTTAATAGAACGCTTTATGGAATCAAGTACGGTTCTGGTAGCTTTTTTCAGGGACTGGGAGACAAAGTGATTTACGATGATTTTACATTGGCATTCAGTGTTGTTGCTCAGAAAAAATAGTTTTCAATTTCAATTTTTGTTGTTTAAAGGATGTTCTTCAGGGCATCCTTTTTTGTATTAAATTTATCAAAAAGTAGCGATATGGCAAAAGTGGCATTGATAACCGGAAGTGCAGTTAGACTTGGACATGAAATTTCGCAGCATTTAGCAATACATGGCTGGGATATCGCGTTGCATTACAGAACGTCAACAAAAGATGTTGCTGATTTCGAAGCGGAATTAAAAACTAGTTTTCCGGACCAGCGTTTTTACACATTTCAGGCTGATCTGGGAGATATAAATCAGGTTCAGAAGCTTATTAAACAAGTTGTTGAACGATTTGGACAACTCAATCTTCTGATTAATAGTGCATCCATTTTTGAGCCGTCCCCGTTTAAGGAGACTTCTGCTGAATCACTGATCCGACATTCTCGGGTAAATTTTGTATCACCTTTTATTTTAATGCGCGATTTTGCGAATATTGCATCCAATGGTCAGATTATTAATATTGTAGATACAAGGATTACCAATAATACAAGCGATTACCTCTCCTACTCTCTTTCCAAGAAGTCACTTTGGGAGTTGACTAAAATGGCTGCAATCGAACTGGCGCCCCACTTTCGTGTCAACGCAATTGCTCCCGGAGCTATTCTGGCACCTTCGGGGAAAGACCAACACTACCTTGAAAAGGTGGCTGATCTGACGCCAATGAAAACTCCTTCAGGCGTAATTTCTGTCCTCAAAAGTATCGATTATATCATTGGAAATGAAGATTTAACCGGTCAATTGATCTTTTGTGACGGCGGAGCACAACTATTGTAAGCGGTTTGAATTATTTTGTGATGCGGCTGGCAATAAGCAGCTGGCAACTGGCATTTAAGATTATTGATATTTGTATATTTGTTTCTTGTTATGAATGAACCTTACGTTTAAGCTATGGCAATCATCCGTATTAAAAATCTGCTCGTTCGGACAATTATTGGGTTTAACCCCGAAGAGCGGGTAAACCGGCAGGATGTGATCATTAATATTGAAATTGAGGTCGACGTCTCCAAGGCTGTCAGTACCGATCTTCCGGATGAAATATATAACTACAAGGCAATCACCAAGGCAATCATCGCTTTTGTTTCAGAAAGTAAGTATAATCTGCTTGAAAAATTAACAAACGAGGTTTTGCAACTGGTCATGAAAGACGAGCGCGTGATAAGGGCAAAAGTAGAAATCGATAAGCCGCATGCACTGCGGTTTTCAGAGTCAGTTTCGGTTGAATTGGAGGCAAGACGATGAAGAAGCATGAATGCATCATTGGTATTGGTTCGAACATCGAACCTGAACAGAACATTGCTGCTGCACTGCATTTTCTGCGGCAGGAACAGGAATTTGTGTCTGTTTCTTCAATGATCAAAACCTCTCCCATCGGTATTCCTGATCAACCCGATTTTCAGAATGGAGCCGTGAAGATTTTAACGACGATGGAAATGGCTGATTTTAAGAGCTATCTTAAAGATATTGAGAACCGATTAAAACGCGATCGTACAGCACCAAAATTTGGTCCGCGAACAATTGATCTCGACATCGTTATTTGGGATGGAGAAATCATTGACCCGGACTATTACAGTCGTGATTTTTTAAGAGTTTCGATCGATGAAATTTTGTTGGCTTAGATCTTATAATTCAGATTCGAAGGAAGGAATTTCTCCACATATTCGATTGGCACATTTTTGCGGCGGGCAAAATCGGTAACCTGGTCTTTTGCAATGCGCTCCAATCCAAAATACACCGAATCGCGATGTGCAAAATACTGACCGCAAACCGCGGCTGTCGGGTACATAGAGAAGTGCTCGGTCAAGTGAATATCTGCTTTTTCGGTTGCTCCCAACAAATCAAATAAGACTTGTTTTTCGGAGTGTTCCGGACAAGCAGGATAACCTGCAGCAGGACGAATTCCCTGGTATTTGCAATTGATAAGATCAAGCGCTGAAAGGTTTTCATCAGGCGCATATGCCCAAAACTCTTTTCTCACCCTTTCGTGAAGTCGTTCTGCAAACGCTTCAGCAAGCCGGTCGGCCAATGATTCCAGCAAAATAGCCTGGAAATCATTTCCCTCTTTTTTGAACTTTTCAACCCATTCCGCCACTCCAATTCCGGCCGTTACTGCAAATCCGCCGCAATAATCGGCAATTCCTGAACTTTTTGGTGCCACGAAATCACTCAGGCAATAATTGGGCAGGCCTGAACTTCTTTTTTGTTGTTGACGTAAATGATGGAACTTACCAATCATTGTCGAACGACTTTCGTCCGTATATAACTCAATATCATCTCCATTTGAGTTGGCTGGCCAAATTCCGAAAATCCCTTTTGCGGTGATCATTTTTTTGACAATGATTTCATCAAGGAAATTATTCGCTTCATCATATAGTTTACGCACTTCAACGCCCTGATTCGGATCATCGAGAATGGCCGGAAATTTCCCCCTGAACTCCCAGGCAAGGAAGAAAAAGGTCCAGTCGATATCGCGTCTCAACTCTTCGATCGGATAATCATCAAATACTTTAATTCCAGTAAATGCGGGCTGATAAACCATTGACTCATTCCAGCGTGGCTTGAATTTATTGGCTCTTGCTTCAGCGATCGTGAGATATTCTTTGGGTTTTTTAGCACTGTGCGTTGCACGAAGTTCTTTGTATTCACTTTTAATAGAGGCAAGATATTCAGCATCTTCAGCCAAAAGGCTGGCAACTACCTGAACGGCACGTGAGGCATCTTTCACATAGACAACTGTATTGCTGTATTCGGGGGCAATTTTTACAGCCGTATGTATTTTGGAAGTAGTCGCACCACCAATCAATAGTGGAATCTTAAATCCGCGACGTTCCATTTCATGTGCCACATGAGCCATCTCTTCGAGTGACGGTGTGATCAGACCACTCAATCCGATAATATCCACGTTTTCTTCAATGGCCTTATTCAGAATAGTTTCTGCCGGAACCATCACGCCAAGATCGATAACATCGTAATTATTGCAGGCTAAAACAACACCAACAATATTCTTTCCAATATCGTGCACATCACCTTTCACAGTAGCAAGCAGGATCTTCTTTTTGACAGTCGGAGCCTGTTTCAGATCGAGTTTATCCTGCTCGATATAAGGCTGTAAAAAGGCGACCGCTTTTTTCATTACACGGGCCGACTTAATCACCTGTGGCAGAAACATCCTTCCGCTGCCAAACAAGTCCCCTACCCTGTTCATCCCATCCATCAACGGTTCTTCAATTACCCTGATGGCACTGTTGTATTCCGGAAGTAATTCGACAATATCTTCTTCAATAAAATCAGTGATTCCTTTTACCAATGCATGTTGAATACGTTGAATTACCGGCAACGAACGCCACTCTTCAACCTTTTCTTCCTTCTTTTCGCCTTCTTTCATGTTTTCAGAAAAGGCAAGAATCCGTTCTGTTGCATCTGGTCTCCTGTTAAGGATTACATCTTCAACAAATTCGAGCAAGTCTTTTGGGATTTCGTCGTAAATCTGCAACATTCCAGGATTGACAATTCCCATATCTAAACCGGCAGCAATGGCGTGATAAAGAAATACCGAATGAAATGCTTCACGCAGCGTATTATTTCCACGGAAAGAGAAGGATACATTTGATATACCGCCACTTACTTTGGCGTATGGAAGGTTTTCCTTGATCCACCGGGTGGCATTTATAAAGTCGAGTGCGTAATTATTGTGTTCCTCAATTCCAGTGCCAACGGTCAAAACGTTGGGATCGAAAATGATATCCTGAGGTGGGAAATGAACTTCATCAACCAGAATATGGTAAGCCCGTTCGCAAATGCTGATGCGTTGTTCAAAAGTTGAAGCCTGTCCTTTTTCATCGAAAGCCATCACAACCGTGGCAGCTCCGTATTGTTTTATTTTATGGGCTCGTTCTTTGAAGTTCTCCTCCCCTTCTTTCAAACTGATTGAATTGACAATAGCTTTTCCCTGCAGACATTGCAAACCGGCTTCGATGACAGACCATTTCGATGAATCGACCATCACAGGAAGTTTGGCAATGTCGGGTTCCGACATTACCAAATGAAGAAAGCGAACCATCTCTTTTTCAGCGTCGAGCATCGCATCGTCCATGTTCACATCGATCACCTGGGCGCCACCTTCAACCATTTCGCGGGCAATTGCAAGTGCTTCTTCATATTTTTCATCTCGGATCAGACGTGCAAATTTGATTGAACCGGCTACATTACACCGTTCGCCGATGTTTACAAAGTTGGAGGTTTTAGCAACAGTCAATGGTTCCAATCCGCTTAAACGGGTTGCAATATCGGGATGACTGCGCTTGTGGGGTTTAAACTTAGCTGCCATTTTTGCCAGTTCACCAATATGTTCAGGCGTCGTTCCGCAACATCCGCCGATGATATTGACCATACGGTTTTCGAAGAAACTCTGGACGTGTAGTCCCATTACTTCAGGGGTTTCATCATATTCTCCAAACTGGTTAGGCAAACCTGCATTCGGATGTGCACTAATGTAAAATGGTGCCTTACGGCTTAATTCCTCAAGGTATGGACGCAAATCTTTGGCACCCAGCGAGCAGTTCAGTCCTATCGTTAATAAATCAATATGCGATAAAGAGTTAAGAAAAGCTTCAACAGTTTGCCCCGACAGTGTCCGGCCACTTTTATCGGTAATCGTACCTGAAATCATTACTTCAATCCTGATTTTTCGGGTATCGAGTACTTCTTCAATCGCCATCATGGCCGCTTTGGCATTCAATGTATCGAAGATCGTTTCAACAAGAAGGATATTAACTCCACCGTCGAGTAATCCTTCGACCTGTTCGCGGTAAGAATCTTTCATTTCTGCAAATGTGATGGCCCGAAAACCGGCATCATTTACATCGGGCGACATGGAGCAGGTTTTATTGGTCGGACCGACTGATCCGGCTACATACCGGGGATGTTCGGGTGTCGAATAACGTGTAGCAGCATCGCAGGCAATTTGAGCCGCCATTTTATTCATCTCATAAACATGAGCTTCCATGCCATAATCGGCTTGCGAAACGCGTGTTGCATTAAACGTATTGGTTGCCACGATATCAGCACCAGCTTCGAGAAATGCTTCATGGATATGCTGAATCACAGAAGGTTTTGTAATCGAAAGCAGATCATTATCGCCTTTCAGCGGCGAAGTCCAGTTTGCAAATCGTTCGCCCCGGAAATCCTCTTCTGTTAATTTAACCCGTTGAATCATTGTTCCCATCGCTCCGTCGAGGACGAGAATCCGATGTTTCAGTTCCTGTCGTATCTTGCTTTCGTTAACCATTTTCCTGTTTTATATGCTTCAAATCAATCAAATTCTAACTCACCTGTTCTAAATAATAACAAGTGAGCGCATCATTTTGATCTGAATTTAAAATTTCGTACAAATATCGACATGAAAAGGGGATTTAACAAATGCAGTTTTTCAATATCCCATTAACCGATGCTTGCATTAAACCGCGTGTAAGGCCTGCCCCATCGCCGCCAAAATAAAGGTTTTTGACTGCCGCACTCTGGAAAGTCTTGTCAACTTTGATAATATTGGAGTAGAACTTGACTTCTACACCGTAAAGCAATGTTTCATCGCTCGCGAGACCCGGACTTAACTTTATCAAGTGCGCGAATCATTTCGATGATATCCAGGAAAATACGGTAAAACGTTTCATCCGAACATTTTACGGCTTTTACCTGATTTTGACTAATGACGAACTCTTCGACCGGCGAATTAAACCGAACCTCTACCCCACTTTTTATGAGATGGTCAAAAATAGCATGATACAATTGCTGCGTTTTTTCGGTGCCCAAATGGCGGACCGGACAAGGCACCAATTTGAGATTCGCTTCGATCGATTTTCTTCTGATTTCGCGCATGGCCGGCGTTTCGGTAGCTCCGTGAATTTTCGAATCCGCACCAAACTGCAGGTAAATTTCATCGGCATAACTGATCATTTCCATGGTTTGTTCCACACCAAGTATAGTCGGGCAGATTTCCACCTACTTCATGCGAAAGCGATAATTTTCCATCAGAATAGGCGTCGGCACCTGCCCAACCTGTTGTTATAGAGCAAGGTTTGCAATTAACACAAATGCCACCGTTGGTATGTTTGGGACAATTCCGGTGTTTTATATCTCTCCCCTTTTCGAGGATTAGAATTTTGAGAGCTGCATGTTCTTTAACAAGTTCATAGGCCGTAAAAATTCCGGCTGGTCCTGCCCCAACAATAATGACGTCGTATACCATTCAATCAGAAGAATAAAGTTGAAATATTGATCGCCCGCCTTAAAATCAAAAGGATCAGGCAAACCGGGTAAAGGTAGAGATATTTTTCTGTCGTTAAGTTTTCATTGATCGTTTCTTTTTGCAAGAATGGTCTATTCATAATTCACTTCTTCATTTTTCAAGATGTGAAAAAAATTGAGAACTTTGTATTCTGAAGGATTTTGAATCAGAAGAGAAAATACATGAGGATGAGTAAAATAGCGATTAGTGAAATTTTGAGGGATAAAAAAGCTGTGTTTTTTGATATGGATGGCGTGCTTTATGATTCGATGGGAGCACATGCCGATGCATGGAATAATGCTTTTCGTTTTTATGGAATTGATTTTCCACAGGAGAAAGTTTACGAAAACGAAGGGCGTACAGCGCAGTCAACGATCAATCTTGCTTACCAGCAAAATGAACAACGAAATGCTTCGGAGCAGGAAATCGATCAGATTTATTCAAAAAAGACCGAACTGATTGATTTTCTTCCTGATATTGTTCCATTTAAGGGAGCCGAAAAGTTAATGGAATATCTTAAAAAACAGGATATTGCTATTTGGATCGTCACGGGATCATCGCAGGGTAAGTTTTTAGAGGCATTGCTGGACGATTTTGAGGGATACATTTCAGCAGACCAAATCATTTCGGGAAATGATGTTAAACATGGAAAACCAAATCCGGAACCATATTTGATGGCTTTGAAAAAATCGGGATTTAATTCCTCCGAGGTGATTGTAATTGAGAATGCCCCGTTGGGAATCCTTAGCGCAAAGGCTGCCGGGATTTTTACAGTTGCCATCAATACAGGTATTCTGGACGACAGTGTTTTGTTGGATTCAGGTGCAGATCTGATTTTTAAGGATTGGAATGAACTCAATTCGGATATTTGATTTTCTGATTAAACATTGGAGACTGAAATTTTCAGAAATAATGGGTTCTTGTCTTCGAAGATGGCACCTTTTTTTATCGGTTCTATAGATTCTTTAAAACTAATCTCATATTCTAATTCTCATGAAAAATTTCCGTTTTAAATTTCTGATCTCCATTTCTGCTTTATTCATCGTTTTAAATCATACAGTTGCGATGGCTCAGGAAAGCAATTGGACGCATTTCAGGGGGACGAACCTTGATGGTATATCGGCTGACAAACAGGTTCCTGAGGTATGGAGCGACACAACAAATGTAATCTGGACAACGGAGATCCGTGGAAAAGGGTGGTCTTCACCGGTTGTTTATGGGAATCAAGTTTGGGTAACAACGGCAACCGTTGATGGAAAAGAGATGTCGGGAGTTTGTGTTGATTTTAATTCAGGAAAGTTATTGTTTGATGTTCTCCTTTTCAAACATGACAGCATCTACGGAAAGCATTCGATTAACACTTATGCGACTCCAACACCTTGTATTGAGCAAGGTTTTGTATACCTGAATTTTGGAAGTTCAGGAACAGCATGTGTCAGCATTTCAGATGGTAAGGTTGTGTGGAAAAGGAATGATTTTAAAGTGGAACATGTTCAGGGAACAGGGGCTTCTCCAATTCTTTACAAGGATTTTTTAATTCTTCACTATGAGGGTACGGATCAACAATTTATTGTCGCACTGAATAAGAGAACCGGCGATACTGTTTGGCAGACAGACAGGCCGAAAGAATGTTACGACCAGCTTCAACCAATCGGGAAAAAAGCGTATGTCACTCCAATCGTTGTTAATGTGGCAGGGCGCGATCTGTTAATCTCCAATGGTGCTGCTGTGTGTATTGCATATGACGTTCAGACTGGAAAGGAAGTGTGGCGCGTTATTCAGGGTGAAGATTCCACAATAGCGATGCCATTTGCCGAAAACGGTACGGTCTTCTTTTATACGGGTTTTGTTTCGCCACCTGATGGTGAAAAATATGCCGAATTATTGGCCGTTGATCCCAAAGGATCAGGAGATATAACAAAATCACATGTTCTTTGGAGGGTAAAAGCACCTATTTTACAGTTGCTTACTCCATTAGTCAAGGATGGAGTTATCTATACTATCGACAGCCGGAACAACCTTATTGCAATTGATGCCAAAACAGGAGACACCTTATACACGAAGAGGCTGAAAAATAAATATAACGCTTCTCCGGTTTATGCCGGTGGTCGCGTTTATTTTACTTCTGTAAAAGGGGAGACCCTTGTTCTTAAAGCAGGAAGAACACTCGAAATTGTTGCAGAGAATCAATTACCCGGCGAAATCTATGCCACACCGGCCATCTCAAATAATTCTCTGATTATCCGAAATGAGTCAACACTTTACCGGATTGGGGCCAGGTAACCGGATGGATCTGTTTTCACACAAAGACTTGGAGAACGCAAAGAAAATCAGCGGTTAATGTTATTTACTTTGCGCTAACATAAAAATTGAATTTCTTTTGAAATATTTCCTGTTTATTCGTATTTTTCGAAATATTAAAACTACAACTATGCGATTAAAATTGTTATTGATTATTTGTTTGATGATTGGCGCCTTTTCATTAACGAGGGTGACGGCGCAGGCTCCTTACAAGGCGACCTGGGAGTCGCTCGACAGTCATAAAATGCCGCAATGGTACGATGATGCAAAAATTGGCCTGAGTATGCACTGGGGCGTTTATTCCGTTCCGGCCTGGGCCCCCCGCGAAAAGGGAATTTCGTATGCCGAATGGTATGGTAAC